>JAPLNQ010000177.1 GCA_026401075.1 Planctomycetia bacterium | reverse complement strand
CCGGCGTTCCGCCCCGGGAGTACGCCACCAACGCAGCCTTGAGCCAGCGCTGGCTCGTGGCTGCAGAGCACAGGCTTGCCACAGCACCTCCTATCGTCCCTCGCTTGCTGTGCTGGTTTCTCCAGCCGGTTTACCCAGGCTACCTGTCTTGTTTCGGTCGCCTCATCGGCGTGGCAGCGCAGGCAGTTTTTTCCTGCTGCACCTTCTGAATCGATTTTTTGGATCGTACTTGTCGATCCTCCTGGAGGGCCGGCGCCATTCCCTGCTGTGATTCATCTCGCAGCAGTTGGAACCGGTCCGAGCCGACTATTGTCGAAGGCCAGAGGGGGCGATCGGGCATGTCCGAAAAAAGGGCGGGCGGAATCTTGGCGTCGTCGTTCGTTGCCGGCCTATTGCTGGCAGCAGCGATCTTTTCGCCACGGGCCTGGGACCCGGTGCCGGGTCCCTATTTCGGCCTCGGAGACCAGACCACGACCGAGTCCCACTCGGCTGATGGCATGGAGGCGGCGCATGCCGAACTCTCCGCCCGCGCCCAGGCGAGGATGTCGGCGGGAGCATTCGCACCGGTCGCGGCATTGGTTGCAGATCCGGTCGCGGCACCTCTCGACTCGCCGCCGGCCGCGCCTGCAGTTGCTGTCGCTCCGACCGACACGGGCCTCATGCCAACCGATGCGGAATCGGTTGCCCTCGACGTCGCTCCAGCAGTCATCCCGTCCGTTGTCCTGCCCATCGCCATAGCTGAGCAGGCGCCGCCTCCACCCGCCGAACCGTTGATGCCGGTCGCGGTTCCATTCGGGAACGTCGGCAGGCCTCCCCAACGCATCGCGATGGGCGACACGGCGAGCCCTGCCGCTACGGCTGCCCTCGCTGCCACGCTCCCACCGCCCACTCCAGCGCCGACCGCGGCCCAGCCCTCCCAGCAGGTCGAGCCACCCGCGTCGCTCAAGGCGATGATGACTCGCATGCAGGCCGCCCAGCCTCCGGTCAGCCAGCCTCCGGTCAGCCAGCCTCCGGTCAGCCAGCCTCCGGTCAGCCAGCCTCCGCAGCAGATCGCGGAGCAGCCCCCCCAGCCCGTGCCGCCTCCGGCACCGCCGCAGAACTGGTCGCAGGCGTTCGCAGCGGCTCCCGCCGTAGTCCCGATTCTGCCGCAGCCCTTGGCCACCGGTCACGATCGTCCGGCGGCCGGCCAGCCGCGTTCTATCGCAGTGCCCGCACCCGTGCCCTTCATGGCAGGTCCGCTGGGCGTGCCGCCGCTGCCAGGCGAGCCATGGACCGACCCCGATGGCATCAACTGGTCGGATGTCATCGCCTCGGCACCGTTGCCCGAGGTGGAGCGACGCCGCAACTGGCTGGGAGATTGGCGAACCGACCCGCGAACCGCTGCACCACGGACCACCGAGCCCCGAGGCCCGACCAACGCCGCGGGCGGCCGGCTCCTCGACCGCCTTCGCGGGGCCGATCGCAGGCTCGCGCAGGTTCCCGGCAGCGACGTGGCCGCCGTCCCGACTGACACAGCTCCGCCCGATATCAGCCAGTGGCCACAGCCGGTCAAGCTGGAGCAGCAGCTCGATCATCTGACGAAGCTCGCCGCCGCGGGCGGCGCGGGTGGCGAGCCGATCGACGTCTGGACGAATCGAACGCGGTCTGCCCTCCAAGCAGTCCAAGACACCCGTGGCCCCCGCGATGCAGCCGCCGACGCCAGCCTGATCGCACTGGGAGATACGGTGATCGCCGGCATGTCGCTGGCCGACACCACCACCGATGCCGGGATGGCGACGCACACCCGCCGCACCGCTCTCGCCGTGGCTCGCCGAGTCGCCGTGTGGCGGTCCACCGCGGCCCTCTTCGCCTCGCTCGAACGCAATCCGCAGGAACTCAGCGCCAACGACGCCGCCGCCGCGATGACGCGGCAGGCTGCAGGCCGCACCGTTGTGGAGATCGCCCGACTGCTCGACAGCATCGAACGGTTCGAGGCGGCGACGACGGCGGCCGACGCGATGGCGGTGAAGACCTCGCTTGGCTCGATCTGCGGGTTCTATCCGACCGCCGCGCGGCCGGTGGCCCGCGCGGTGGAGGACCACTACCTCGCGCCGAACGTCCGGATTGCGGTGCATCAGCAGTTCCTCGAGAAACTCCTGCCAGGAGCCACCGTCGACACAGGGCCGTTCCAGGATGTCGTCATGGGCCGTGAGGTTCGTGGCACCCGCACCGTGGAACGCACCACCACGCTCCGGCTCGTGCCCGACGACGACGAGATCTGCTTCAACCTCGAGGTGCATGGCGACATCGCGTCGCGGGCGATCACCGAAGCGGGGCCCGTCTCCGTCACGGCCCGCAGCGCCTCGGCGTTCACCGTCCGCAAGCCGATCACGATCTCGACGCAGGGGCTGCTGTTCGGCAATGCCGCCGGCGATGCCTCCAACCGGTCACGCGTCGACAACATCCAGACGAGCTTCGATGCGGTACCCGTGATGGGCTCGCTGATGCGGAACATCGCGAAGAATCAGCAGGTGGAGGCGATGCCCGAGGCCAACCGCGAAGTGATCGACAAGATCGTCTCCCGCGCCTGCCGCGAGGTGGATAAGCAGGCGGAGCCAGAGTTTGCCCAGATGGCGGACCGCATCCGCGACCGCGTCTGGATGCCGCTGGTGAAGCTCGGCCTCGACCCGAAGGCGGTGGCGATGCAGACAACGGCCTCGGTGGCGACGATGCGGCTGCGGCTGGCGGGCGACTCGCAGTTGGCCGCCCACACACCGCGGCCCCGCGCACCCTCCGACGCCATGCTGAGTCTGCAACTTCACGAATCATCTGTGAACAACGCCCTCGACCGGCTCGGTATCGCCGGAAAACGGTTCACGCTCGAGGAACTGATCCAGCTCATCTGCTCGCAGGTCGGCGTCGAGCCGCGGATTCCCGAGGAACTGCCGGAGGGCGTCTCGGTAGCCTTCGCCAAGTCTCAGCCCCTCCGCGTGGAGTGCCGCGACGGCCTCGTGCATGTGCATGTCGCGCTCGACGCGATCGAGAGCGGCCGCCGCGACTGGTATGACATGGTCGCGCACGTCGCCTACCGGCCGGTCTGTTCGGGACAGCAGGTGTTTCTCGAGCGCGAGGGCCCTGTTCAACTGGGCGGGCCGGGCCGCGAAGGGCGGATGGAACTGGCGCTACGGACGATCTTTGGCAAGATCTTCCCGAAGGAGCGGCCGATCGCGGTACTGCCCGACCAGATCGCCAAAAACGAGAAACTTGCCGACGTGCAGGCCGTGCAGGCCGCAAGCAGCGACGGCTGGCTCGCCATCACGCTCGAGCAGCGCAAGGCTCCGCCGCCCACCATCGCGTCCCCACCGCGGCCGAAGCAAGCCCGTCCCGCGGAAGCCCGCCGGAAGACCGTCTGGCGGTAGTGTGCGGACGGTTGCGCGTGGTGCTCTCCGTTGTCGCGATCCCATGCGACCGATTATCCCCCGGCTGACGCCGGGGGCTTTTATTGTCCCATACAAGCCCTGAGCGTCAGCGACGGGATTCCGCCCCATTGAATTCCTGCGACAACGGCCGGACAATCCGGGTTTTCCACCACCCTCGTCCGTCAACTCCACCCAACAGGCCGTCATGCACGCTGATCCGCAGTCGTTCCGCATCGAATCCGACAGCATGGGCGAGGTCAACGTCCCCGCCGACCGCTACTGGGGCGCCCAGACCGAGCGGTCCCGCGACAACTTCAAGATTGGCACGGAACGCTTCCAGTGGGGCCGGGCGGTCAAAAAGTCGCTCGGCGTGCTCAAGAAGTGCGCGGCGCTCGCCAATGGCGAACTGGGCCAACTTCCTGCCGCCACCGTGACGCTGATCGTGCAGGCGGCCGACGAGGTGATCGCCGGAAAGCTCGACGACCACTTTCCGCTGGTCGTGTTCCAGACCGGCAGCGGCACGCAGTCGAACATGAACGCCAACGAGGTGATCTCCAACCGCGCGATCGAGATCGCCGGCGGCGTGATGGGATCGAAGAAGCCGGTGCATCCCAACGACGACGTCAACCGCGGCCAGTCGTCGAACGACACCTTCCCGACCGCGATGCACATCGCCGCCGTGCAGGTGATCCACGACCGGCTCCTGCCGGCGGTGCGGCAGCTCCGCGACGTGTTTCTGTCGCTCGAAAAGAAGCATGCCGACCTCGTGAAGATTGGCCGCACGCATCTTCAAGACGCCACGCCAATCACGCTCGGCCAGGAGATCTCCAGCTGGCGGGCGCAGCTCGACGACCGCATCAAGGGCATCGAGCGGGCGCTGCCTGGGCTCTATGAACTCGCGATCGGCGGCACGGCCGTGGGCACGGGCTTGAATGCCCACGCCCGGTTCGGTGACGTGGCGGCGAAGCACATCGCGCAGGAGACCGGCCATCAGTTCGTGTCGGCCCCCAACAAGTTCGCGGCCCTCGCGGCCCACGACGCCATGGTGGAGGTGAGCGCGGCGGAACGCGGCCTGGCGATCGCGCTGTTCAAGATCGCCAACGACATCCGCTGGCTGGCCTCGGGGCCGCGGTGCGGGATCGGCGAGATCTCGATCCCGGAGAATGAGCCTGGCAGTTCGATCATGCCGGGCAAGGTAAACGCCACGCAGTGCGAGGCGATGACGATGGTCTGCGTCCAGGTGTTCGGCAACGACGCCGCGGTGGCCTTTGCCGGCTCCCAGGGTCACTTCCAGCTCAATGTGTTCAAGCCGTTGATGGTGCACAATGTGCTCGAATCGGCCGACCTGATCGCCGACGCCTGCGACTCGATGCGAATCCATTGTGCGACCGGCATCGAGCCCAACCTCGCCCGGATCAAGCAGCATCTCGACGAATCGCTGATGCTGGTGACGGCGCTCAACACGCACATCGGCTACGAGAAGGCGGCGAAGATCGCCAAGACGGCGCATGTCGGCGGAACGAGCCTGAAGGAGGCCGCCGTGAAGCTCGGCTACGTGACGCCCGAGCAGTATGACCAGTGGGTCGTGCCGGTGGAGATGACCCGGCCGCTCGCTTCAGCCTGACAAGGAGTTCACCATGCCCCACGACCACATCCCTGCCCACATCTCCCGTCGCACGTTCGCCGGCATGACAGCCCTCGCCGCCGCGGCCACCACGACGCCGGCCCTGGCGAAGGTCCGCCGCGTCGGTGGCGAGACGATCCTCGGCGAAGGCGCCCACACTTTCCGCGTGCGCCACAACTTCCCGCAGTTGCCGGACCGGTTCACCTGGCAGACCACGCACAACGTCGCTGTCGACGCGGCTGGCAACCTCTACGTGATTCACGAGGGGAAGAAGGATCAGAAGGACCATCCGGCGATCTTCGTCTTCGACCCTGACGGGAAATTCGTCCGCGCATTCGGCAGCGAGTTTCAGGGGGGCGGCCACGGCATCGAGGTCCGCAAGGAGGGGGACGAAGAGTTTCTCTATGTCTGCGGCTACCAGCAGGTGAAGAGCTTCGCGAAGATGACGCCCACCGGCGAGATCGTCTGGTATCGCAAGGCACCGATGGAGTCGGGCGCCTATGCGGCCGGCGAAGACACGTCCACCGTGGCCAGTTGGAACCGGCAGGGCTTCCTGCCGACGAACTTTGCCTTCCTGGATGACGGCGGCTTCCTGCTCGCCGACGGCTACGGCACGTTCAAGATCCACCGTTACGACAAGGATGCCAAGTGGCTCAGTTCGTTCGGCGGCGCCGGCGACGGCAAGGGCACCTTCAACACGCCCCACGGCATCTGGATCGACCGCCGCCCCGCCGCCGATGGCACGACCCGCGAGCCCTCGATCGTCGTCTGCGACCGGGCCCACAATACGCTGCAGGTGCTCGGCATGGACGGCACCTACCGCGACACGATCGAGGGCTTCGGCCTCCCGGCCAACCTCGACACCTGGAAGAGCCTGATGGTGGTGCCCGAATTAAAAGCCTGTGTGACGCTGCTCGACGAGAAGAACAACGTGGTGGCGCGGCTAGGCCGGGCGGTCGAGCGGCTCGACGAGATCAAAAACCTCCGCGGCCAGCCCGACAAGTGGGTTGACGGCCAGTTCGTGCATCCGCACGATGCCTGCTTCACTCCCGCGGGCGACATCTTCGTGGCCGAGTGGGTGGCGACGGGCCGCATCACGAAGCTCGAGCGGGTCGGCTGACGGCCCAACGGAATTTATCTCTGTAGTTTCCTCTCCATCGGCAACACTCCACCATGCCTGCGTCCTTTCGTTCAACAGCCCTGGCAGGAATCGTTGGCATGGCGGTGTCGATGATGCTTCCTCTCGCACACTCCCTCCACGCCGCCGAGCCCAACTACGATGAGGCCGCCGTCAGGCACTACACGCTGCCCGATGTGCTTGCCGGGCCGGATGGCAAGCCGGCCTCCTCAGCCGAGGCATGGAAGACGACGGCGCGGCCTCACCAGTTCGAACTGCTGGAAAAGTTTGTCTACGGCAGGCGGCTGCCGGCGGTGCCGGTGACGGTGGTGGGCACAGTCGAGCGGGCCGATGTCACGCTGCCCGGCGACATCGCGGCCGTGCGGCTCCAGGCCAGGCTCAAGCTGGGCGATGCCGCCGACGCACCGACCACCGAAGTGTTGCTGTATCTCCCCAAAGATATGCCCAAGGCCACGCCATCCAACACACCCCACCGCGTGCCGGTCTTCCTCAGTCTCAACTTCCGTGGCAACCACGCCGAGCATGCCGACCCCACCATCCGGCTCTCGACGGCCTGGATGCCCGACGACAAGGCCGCAGCCATTGTCGATCATCGCGCCACCGAGGCCTCCCGCGGCACGAGCGGCCAGCGATGGCCCGTCGAGGCGATGCTGGCGCGTGGCTTTGGCATGGCCACCGCCTACTGCGGTGATGTGTTTCCCGATCGTGCGGATGGCCGGCCTGCGAGCGCACTCAAGTCGCTCGGCCGACCTGTCGAGGGCGACCTTCCTGCTGACGAACCCGGTGCCATCGCCACCTGGGCCTGGCAGCTCTCCCGCATTCTCGACTGGCTCATCATGCTGCCGGAGGTCGATCCCAGCCAGGTGATCGTCGTCGGCCACTCGCGGCTAGGCAAGGCGGCACTCTGGGCGGGTGCCTGCGACGAACGGTTTGCCATGATCGTTTCGAATGAATCGGGCTGCGGCGGCGCGGCCGTCTCGCGCCGCAACTTTGGCGAGACGGTGGGCGTGATCACGTCGCGGTTCCCGCACTGGTTCTGCCCCGCCTTTGCGACCTATGCCGACCGGGAAGTGGAACTGCCCTGCGACCAGCACACGCTGCTGGCGATGGTCGCGCCCCGGCCGCTCGTTGTGGCCAGCGCCGTGGAGGATCGCTGGGCCGACCCGCGTGGCGAATTTCTTTCCGGCGTCGCTGCTGAGCCCGCGTGGAAGCTCTTCGGCCTCACCGGCCTGGGCACGCAGGACTATCCCGCGGTCGACAAGCCCGTCGGCGAATCGATCACCTACTACGTCCGCACGGGCCAGCACGAACTGCTTTCCTACGACTGGCAGCGGTTCGCCGACGTCGCCGACCGCACGCTCCGCAAGCAGACCCCGCCGCAGGCCGACGGCTATCCCGCCTTTCACCCGGCGCAGTCGCCACTGCCGGTGAAGCCGCCGGCCGGTGCGATCGTGCTTCTGCCGGAACGTGTCGATGCGACCACCGACCTGAAGACGTTCGTCGGCATGGGCGGTGGGCCGATCGATTGGAAGATCGACGATGGCACGCTCCTGGTGCAGACGACCGAGAATCATGCCAACCACATCGTCTCCACCATGCTGTTCCGCGACGCCGACATCCACGCCGAGTTCATGACGTCGCCCGAGGCAAAGGGCAACAGCGGCCTCTACCTGCACGGCCACTATGAGATGCAGATCTACGACTCGTTTGGCGTCGAGCCGCCAACGGATCAGGACGAGGGCAGCCTCTACCGGTTTGGGAAGCCGATCGTGAACGCCAGCCTCCCCACGGGACAATGGCAGGTCTACGACATCCGCTTCATCGCCCCGCGGCGTGATGCCTCCGGCGCGATCGTGAAGCCGGGCAGCGTGACAGCCTGGCTCAACGGACGGCTCGTGCAGAACGAACTTCGATTCACCGAACCGCGGTCACCCTACACGCCCTACAAACATGGCGTGACCGATTCTCTCAAGGGCGTCGAAAAACGCCTGCTCGCCACCGGCGAGGGTCCGCTCTTCCTCCAGGATCACGGCAGCCCCACGCGATTTCGCAACGTCTGGATCAAACGGCTCGACACACCGTGAGGGTGGGTTGCACTCCGCCCCTCCCCCGTGGCGGCAAGTTTTTAACTTGTCCGTGACCGGGCGCGGATTTCACAAGTTAAAAACTTGTGGCCACGGGCCAAACTTTCCAGCACGGGCCGAAACCTTCGGCCACGAACAACGAGCAGGATCGCTCCAGTTCTTGTTGCCCACCGCACGTGCAGGGGCCGTTTCCGGCCCCTGCACGAAGCGACACCACTTAGATCGCGGCCGAGGCGGACTCGCCCGTCCGAATCCGCACCACCTCGGCAAGGTCCGTCACAAAAATCTTGCCGTCGCCGACCTGACCGGTCCGCGCCGTCGTCATGATCTTGTTGATCACGGCCGCGGCCTCTTCGTCGCTCACCACCACCTCGATCGCGGACCTCGGTTACGGTCATGCCCTTCACGCCCTGGGCATTGAGAGCGTCCTTCACTTCCTCGAGCTTGAAGTGGCGGATGATGGCTTCAATCTTCTTCATGGCTTGTCTTTCCTGGTTATCGGCGGACGTCGGGCCCGCGGTTGATCTCTCTGGCGTTGCCGATCACACGACCGGCTCTCCATCCAAAAGTTGGTGCATATTCCGTGCCAAATCAAAAACCGCTGCATCCCGCGGTGTTTTCGTGCCTCGTCTGGTGGCACCTGTCACGCGATTGAGGCGCGGCCACTCACTGCGGCGGCGGCCGAAGGACCTCGTACCGTCGTTTTTCGCGGTCCATTGCCCTGGAAGTCCCTGCCGTCGCGCCCGCGAGGCGCGTGTTCCGTCGGTCGCACGCCCCCGTGGCGCCGGTTTGATGCCACCGTCGCCTGTCATTACACTCTCGGCGTCGACTGCGTTCGCGCGACGAGGGGTTCCCGTCTATTCCCGCCGTATTGGAGGATGCATCTCATGGTGCACGACACATCTGCCAGGTCCATCCCGCCGGCCAGTGAGGCTTCGACCGCCACGCGTCGCGGCTTTCTCAAGACTGCGGGCGTCGCCGCCAGTGCCACGATCGCCTCCCCCTACGTCATCACGTCCAAGGCGCTTGGTGATGCCACCACCCCGCCGGCCAGCGACCGGATCGTGATGGGGGGCATCGGCATCGGCAACATGGGTTCCGGCGACCAGAACGCCTTCCTCGGTCGGGCCGACGTGCAGTATGTCGCCGTCTGCGACGTGCGGAAGAAGTGGCGGGACGACGGCAAGGGCCGCGTCGACGGCAAGTATGCCAACACCGACTGCGCAGCGTACGTCGATTTCCGTGAACTGCTTGCCCGCGACGACATCGACGCCGTCCACATCGCCACGCCCGACCATTGGCACGCCATCATGACAATCGCCGCCTGCCGCGCTGGGAAGGACGTCTATCTGCAGAAGCCGGAGACGCTCACGCTGCGGGAGGGCCCGCTGATGGTCGCCGCGGCCCGACGCTACGGCCGTGTCGTTTCCGGCGGCAGCCAGCGTGTGCTGGAGGATTACAAGGAGATCGTGAATCCCTGCTGGGCTGGCGAACTTGGCACGATCAAGTCGGTCGATGTCAGCGTGGGCGGCCCCTCACAGCCCTGCTACCTGCCCGCGCAAGAGACGCCCACAGACATCGACTGGGACCTCTGGCTCGGCCCGGCTCCCTGGGAGCCCTACAACTCCGGCCGCTGCGACGGCAATTACGGCACGGGCGGCAATAGCTGGCGGTCGTACATCGACTATTCCGGCGGCAGCCTCACCGACTGGGGCGCGCACCACTTCGGCGGCACGATCTTCGCGACCGATCTCCGCGAACTGCAGCCGTTGAATGTGACCTACCACCCAGCCTCATCCGACGGCAAAGAAGCAGCCTATGTCAGCGTGGCTTATCCCAACGGCGTCGAACTGCACCACAACAGGCCCCAGCAGCTCAGGCCCAAGGATCCGCTCGTCGGTGGCCGCGGAGCGATCCAGATCTTCGGCGACGGCCAACGCCGCGCCGCGAAGCCGGTGCCTGTCTACAAGGGCACCGGTGGCATCTACGGCGACTTTATCGAGTGCGTGAAGACCCGCGAACGTCCTTTCCGCGACATCGAACTGGCCGTCAATACGATGTCGGGTCCCCACATGATCGGCATCGCCTACCGGCTTCAGCGGTCGTTGAACTGGGATGTGGCGGCACAGCAGTTCACGGGCGACGAAGAGGCCAACCGGCTCTGCGACCGCGCCCGCCGCGAGCCATGGATTCTCTAAACCGCACACGCCCCGACGCGGCCGCCGTGCTCACGGCAAGCCGCCCCCTTCGCTCCTCACCTCTTTGTGTCATCCCTCTCTCCGCGAGTCTGAACATGGCCTACGATCCCGCCAGCCTCGACAAGCCGTTTGAAATCCTCAAGGCCTTTGACTGGGGCGGCGACGCCTCCGCCTTCCAGCCGATCGACGCCGCCGTCGTGGCCGCCCACGCCGACCCTGCCGCGCGGGCCGACCTCGAAAAGCGACTGGCCACGCTGCTCGGCGCGGGCACCTCCCGCGCTGCCAAGGAATATGTCTGCCGCAAGCTGTCGCTGATCGGCACCGCTGCCTCCGTGCCGAGCCTGGCCGCACTGCTGCCCGAGAAAGACCATTCGCACATGGCGAGGTTCGCACTCGAGCGGATCAACGCAGCGGAGGCTACCGAGGCGTTGCGAAAGGCGCTCGGAACCGTGCTGGGTGATCTCAAGATCGGCATGATCTCGTCCCTGGCGGGCCGTGGTGATGCAGCCTCCGTGCCCGCGATCGCCGCGCTCCTCTCGGGCGAATCGAAAACGGCCGTCGCCGCGGCCGACGCGCTCGGAAGGATTCACACTCCCGAAGCGTGCCAGGCCCTGGCGGCTGCTGGCGGAATCACCGACAAGGCGGCCGGCTCCGCCATCGCCGATGCCCGATTGGCCTGTGCCGAGTCGCTCCTGCGGCAGGGCAAGCGGGCCGAGGCCAAGGCCATCTACACGTCCCTCTCTGAATCAGCGGCAGCGGGCACGACTCCAACGGCGAAGGCTACGCGGCTGGCAGCCGCACGGGGCATCCTCGCCTGTCTCGATACGACCACGACCTCCTGAGCGACATCACCTTCTCCCACCCACGCCGAAGGCTCTGTCATTGGCCTTCTGGCACGAGCTTTCTGGCACACGCCTTCTGGAGCTTTGATCATGACTGTCCTTGCCCGACGCCATCGCAGCACCATTGTCCTGATGTGGGCGGTCCTCACCTGCCTTTCCTGTGGCCTGCGACCGGCGGCCGCTGCGGATACCGCGGCGCCGCAGGATGCCGTGCAGATGACCGTCGATTTCCTGGCGAAGGATGACCAGGCCTTCCGCGCAATCGGTCTCGATCGCGTCCGCTACGGTCTGAAGGGGGAGGCGGCCACAAAGCAGTTCGCCGGGCTTCTCTCCAAGCTGGCTCCGGCCCGCCAGCTCGAACTCACCGCGGCACTGGCCGACCGCGGCGATCGGGCAGCGCTTCCGGCGACGCTGGCCCTGCTCATGGCATCTCAGGAGCCCGCCGTACGAGCGGCGGCGATCCACGCAGTGGGATCCCTGGGCAGTGGCACGGAGGTTGCGGTGCTGAAAACATCGCTCGCCGCTGCCGACCCCGAAAAGGCGGCCGCACGGAGGGCGCTGACGATCCTCCGCGGGAACGACGTGACGCCGCTGATCGTGGAAGCGGCCAAGGTCGGCGAACCGGGTCTGCGGCCCACGTTCATCGATATTCTCGCCGACCGACGGGCCGTCAGCGCGCTGCCCGATCTTCTCGCAGCAGCGGTCGACGGTGATCCGGCGGTGCGAACGGCCGCAATGCGGGCGCTCGCCCGTTTTGGCGGACCCGAGCAGGTCGCCGGCATGGTGCAGGGCGTGCTCAAGGCCGCGTCCGGTGGCGAGCGAGACGAGGCCGAGCGGTCTCTGGTGACGGTCTGCACGCAAAACCCCGGCAAGGAAAAGGCTGCGGAGGCTCTCTTGACGCAGTTCAAGGCGGCCGATGACGCGACCAAGGAAACGCTCCTCACGGTGCTGGCCCGTGTGGGTGGTGATGGCGCGCTGGCCATCGTCGATGGTCTCATTGCCGACGCCAATGCGGGCAAGCGGAGGCTCGGGCTCACAGCACTGGCAAAGTGGCCCGACGCCACCGTGTCGCAGCGGCTGCTCGACCTCCTTGGCAAGTCGCAGGACCCGACCGAACGGGAACTGTTGCTGGCCACACTGATCCGGATCGCGCCGCTCCCCGACAACAAGCTCAAGGACAAGCAAAAGCTGGAACTGCTCGAGAAGACGATGTCGCTGTGCAAGCGCGACGAGGATCGCCGCCGCGTGCTGGAGCGAGCCAACGCCATCCGCACGATCGAAACGCTGCGGTTCGTGGCGCCCTATCTCGACGACCCGAATCTTGCGGAGCCCGCCTGTCTGAGCGTGGTCGAACTCGCGCACCATCGCACCATCCGCGACGCCAACAAGGACGAGTTCACGAAGGCGCTCGACAAGGTGCTGGGAACGACCAAGAACGAGGAACTCATCGAGCGGGCCGAGCGCTACAAGCAGGGCCAGACCTGGGAGCGAAAGAAGCCGGCGAAGAGCTAGCCGGCTTCAGCCACAGCAGGTAGTACGCGGTGATCAGCCACTGAAACAGCTGCACGTTCATGACCCAGTCGAGCCCCGCATGAAACGCGAGGCCCGCCAGCAGCACCGGGATTCGCAGGCTGGGGATCCAGACCAGCAGGGGAAATCCCAGTTCGAATGCCAGCGTCCCGTAGGTCATCACCTGCGATATGACGGGCGTGAGCAAGAAGTCCGGGATCGGAAACCGCTGAAACTCACCGAGTTGCAGCACCATTCCGACGGCGGTGCCGTTGCGCCAGGTCGGCCCCGTCGCCTTCCAGATGCCCGCCACCAAATAGAGGATGCAGAGCTGCACCTGCAGGATTCGCTGCGGCCATGCCGGCACGAAGCTGTCGGGAGGCTGCCTGCCTGACGACGTCTGCGAAAAAAACAGGCGACGCACGGACTGGGGGAGCGAAAAGACGCCGCCGGTACGGGCAAAGATGAGGAAGAAGCTGCCGATGCGAATCAGGTTGTCGCCAGAGTGCAGGATGTCCATGTTGCGATACGAGTAGCTGACCACGGCCAGCCAGGCACAGAAAGCTGCGCAGCGTGGAAAAATCCCCAGCCAGAGGCCAAGGCCTCCCGCGATGCCGAGGCCGCGGATGATCCCGATGGCCGCGTCGCTGTAGCCGGTGATCATGAAGATGCTGATGCGGGTGCCACCGACCAGGTCTCGGTGCACGGCAGCGGGCAGCACGCCGTCATTGCCCAGCCACATGGGCATGTCGGGCCAGAGCAGCCAGAGATTCACCAAACTGAGCAGGCCGAGCCAGGAGCGAAACCAGGCCAGCGGCCGGGGATCGACCGGATCGCGCACCCAGTGGTCGAGGGCCGCGACAGCACGCAGAATTCCGGCCCATGGCGACGTCATCGGCCCCACTCCCGCGGCACGCCCCAGCGATGGAAAACGTGGTTCTGCCAGGGCGTCTGCCGCACGTCGGCGCGGAGGTCCGGTCTGATGGCCGGGTCGCAGGGCCGCCACCAGCGCACCAGTTCGATGGCCACCGGATCGTGCCCCTCCTCCCGCAGCCGTCGCGTGGCATATTCCGCGAACGGCTGCCAGAGGGCATGTTCGTCGTCGAGCCGCAGGTGATCGTTGAAATACTTTCGCCAGCGATCCTTCTGCCAGCGTTCATAATAGCCCATCGCAACCATGTCACTGAGCATCCTGCGATCGCCGGTGCCGTCGCGATTGGTGCACCGCAGCTCCACGCAGATGTCGATGGTGCGGGGATCGGGCGAAAACATGTCCCACGACTGCCACAACCCCAGGAGCAGCAATGGTCCCACCGCCATCCGGTCGATGACCGGCTTCGGTGGAAACAGGCTGGCCGGCATCGTCCAGCTGAAGGCTGCCACCGCGTAGCCGACAACCAGGATCGTCGGCCACCGCCGCAGGATGCCCTGCAGCAGTGCCGCTGGCGGGGTGACGGTCGCAGGCAGAGGTGTTTTCACGATGGATCGACTCGCGTGCGAAACGCGGCGCCATCGAGACCATGGGCTTTCATCAACCGGTAGAGCGTGCCACGGGGCAAGCGGGCATCGCGGGCGGCCGCCGACACGTCGCCCGAGTGCCGTGTGAGCAGGTCGGACAGGTAGTGCTGTTCGAACCGCGCCATATGTTCGGCGCGCTGCGCGAAGTATCCCACCGCGGCGCTCGAGCGGCCGGCGGTGGCCACCAGTTCGTCAGGCAGATCGTCCACGCCGACCACCGACGACTGCGTCATGGCAAGCGCCCGCCGGACGACGTTCTGCAGTTCGCGGACATTCCCCGGCCAGTGGTAGCTCCTCAGCACCTGGTAGACGTCGGTTGACAGGCCGTTCACCCGCCGGCCCATCTCCTGCGCGGCGCGGTTGGCGAAAAACTCGGCCAGCAGGCCGATATCGTCGCCTCGGGCGCGAAGCGGCGGCAGGTCGATCCGCACCACATTGATCCGGTAGAGAAGATCGCGGCGAAATTCCCCACGATCCACCATCTGGTCGACGTTTCTCGACGTCGCCGCGATCACCCGCACGTCGACCGCATTCTCGAGCCTCGCCCCGACCCGCCGCACCCGCCGCTCCTGCAGCACCCGCAGCAGCTTCGCCTGCAGTGGCAGCGGCAGTTCGCCAACTTCGTCGAGGAAGAACGTGCCACCATCTGCGAATTCGACCAACCCCATCCGCCGGGCATCGGCTCCCGTGAAGGCGCCCCGCTCGTGGCCAAACAGTTCGCTCTCCATCAGGGCGTCGGGAATCGCGCCGCAGTCCACGGGCACGAACGGGCCGGTGCTCCGACGGCTGCGGGCATGGATGGCCCTCGCGACGAGTTCCTTGCCCGTTCCGGTCTCGCCCGTCACCAGCACGTCCACGGAGCTGGTGGCGATCCGGTCGATGACGGAATAGACCTGCCGCATGGCCGGGCTTTCGCCCAGAAAATCGTCGAACGAGTAGGGTCGCTCGACCGCGCGTCGAAGCACCTCTTCCGCCGCCTTGCGCCGCGATTCCGTCAGCAGCCGCACCAGCGCATCCTCGAGTTCTGCCTCGGCCCGGGCGATGTCGAGATAATCCCCCGCGCCGGCCTGGAGGCAGGCACGTGCCGTGTCGATGTTCGGCCGCGTATCGATCACCACCATCGGCAGTTGCGGGTCGGCGTTCTTCAGCGCGGCATGGAGCCGCTCGGCCGTGGGCCCGGAACGTGCCGTGACGACACCCAGATCCCAGGAGTCGCGGGAGAGCGTGCCGATCGCCGCATCGAGCGACTTCTCCACCCGCACTTCGAACGGCTGAAGGCGGGCGCTCAGTTTGGCATAGGGCAGGCCGGTGCTGCCCTCGGAATCGACGATCAGGATGCGGGGCTGCTGCACGGGATGGCTCAGGCGGGCGGGGCTGGCGACGGGGGGCACGACGTCGAGACGTTCCGCCGCGGTGTTGGCCGCCTGCCCGCGGCCGCGAAACGCCGACGAGAACTCAAAAGTATGCAGCGGCGGCGCGCGGGCGGCAACTCGCCCCAATGGAGTGTCGGTGGTACATTGCCGGACACGGACGAGAACCAGCTCCCCGGAGATCACCCCCGCAATGTCCATCGACCCCTATTCGCCCTGTCCGGGCGGCACCGGCAAGAAGATCAAGTTCTGCTGCTCCGAACTCGTGGGCGACCTGGAACAACTCGACCGTCTCACCGAGGGGCAGCAATATGCCGCGGCCCTGGCGGAGGTGGACAAGCTGACGCAGCGCCACCCCGGGCGGGCCTGTCTGATGGCCCACCGCACCCGGCTGCAGCTGGCCACCAAGCAATTTCCAGCGGCCGCAGCAGGGAGCGCGGCGTTTCTGGAGGCCTGTCCTGACAACCCTGTGGCGCTGGGACTGGCTGCGGTGACCGAGGCCATCGCGGGACGGATGCAGGAGTCGATGGCGCTATTCGACCGGGCCCGCGACCATGCCCACACCCAGGCCCGCGAGACAGACGGCGCGGAATTGCCGCAGGACCTCGTGCGGACGGCCCAGACGCTTGTCCAGGCTGCCGCGCAGACTGGACATCCTGGCTGCGCGCAGGGCATCGTCGAATGGATGATCGATGCATCGGTCGGCACCGAGGAAGAGCGGCAGCTCTTGGCGTCGATCGTCGGATCCGGCGGCGTGCCGCCGGCACTCCGCACCAAGGTGTCGTTCGAGCCGGCCCCAGCTGATTCCGCCTATCGCTTCGAGTTCGAAGCGGCGCTGAAGGCTGCCGCAGAGTGGCGGCTCTCCAAGGCGCTGGCCACATTCCGCAGCCTGAAGCCGGTCGCTGGCGAGAGCCCCGAGCTTTTCACCAACACGGCGATTCTCTGCGAAATGCTCGGCCGACCATACGAGGCGTCGGAGGCCTGGCTGACCGTCGCCAAGCTCCGAGCCGGCACTCCTGATGACGCGGTCGAGGCCACAGGCCGGGCGATCGCCATGGAAACTGAAGCCGACCCGGATCGCTCGCCGGTGATGACGATCACGAGCATCATCGCCCCGCTGCCGACCCCTTCCGTAGAAGCCGCCGGCGGAGGCCTCCAGCTTCTGGAAGACAAGCTGCGGCACGACGGCCGCTTCGATACCTCGACGTTCGACCGTTCGGCCTGGGTGTCGCGGGGTGCAGCGCCTCCGCACTCGGTGTGGCGGGTGTATGCTCCGGCACCGGCAGGGGCTCCGACATCAGCCGGGCAGCCCGGAAACGAACTGCCCGATCGCCTGCTCGCATCGCTGATGATCTTTGGTCGGCAGACAGACCGTGAGCCCGAGGCCGTGCTGCAGGGTTTCGAGCCCGACGTTGCGGAGGCAAAGCCTGACGTGGAGCGGGTGCTCGGCTGCACGTTCGCTGCGCCGGTCGACACGGGCCGCGGCAGGCTGCCGACCACATCGCCCACCGCGTGGCTGCAGAACACGCAGTTCCGGGTGAAGCCGGGAGAGCTGTCGAAGGAGCCTCAGGCTGCCGACGGTCCTTCCATGGTCGACCGTCTTCTCGCCCGCCAGCGGCATGCGGTCTCGGATCGCTTTCTGGCAGTCTGGCCCGACACTCCCCTCCCCGAACTGCTGGGCAAGACGCCGCGTCAGGCGGCTGCCGAGACCGGCAAGGAACCGGCCCGGCGGGTCGAGGCGATCATCAGCGAAGGCGAGGCGGCATCCCGTCAGCCTGAATCATCGGTCGCGTGGACGGCTGTCCGCGGAAAGCTGGGGCTGCCGACGCCGGCACCGATCCACTCGGCCCAGCCGCTCGAGGAAGTGCCACCCCTGCGGTGGCATCGTGTCGTGCTCGACGGGCTGCCGCTCGATCAACTGCGAGTGCTCTTTCTCACGTCGCTCGACGCCGGCTTCGACCTGGCGGCGGCACGGGCCGCTCGGGCAATCGTGGCGCGGCCTGACGCCTCGCCCGAGGACCGTTGGGAGGCGTATGGCCTGCTCGAGGATCGCGCGGAGACAAGCCTTGAAAAGCTGGAGATCGTCGGCAAGCTCCGCGAACTCGCCAAGACACTCGGCGCCAACGACGGCATGCTTGATGTCGCCGAATTGCGAGTACGGCTTTCGCGAGCCGACGAGCCGGGCATCATGCGACTGCTCAATCACCTGCAGCGGGATCATGCCCGCGATCAGAAGGTGATTGCGGCGCTCGCTGAGGTGCTGGGCGAAGCGGGCGTCGATCTCGCCGCGTTGGCCGCCCAGTCGGCGGCGGCAGGGCAGATGCCCGGCGGCGGTGCCGGGATGCCCATCGGAGGCGGACAGTCCCCGGCTGCAGACGCAGGCCGCATTTGGACACCCGGTGGCGAACAGGGGGGTGGTGCCGGGGAGAAGAAGTCGCTTTGGACGCCGGGCTGAGGCGTGCGCAAGCCATGCATGTGAGCGGCTCCGAGCACGCGTTCGAAGAACACCTGATGCGGCAGGCTCTTGCTTTGGCCCGCCGCGGTGAGGGATGCGTCGAACCCAATCCCATGGTGGGCGCGGTGATCGCATCGGCATCGGGTGACATCATCGGCGAGGGCTGGCACGAGGCATTTGGCGGCCCGCACGCCGAGGTGGCGGCGCTCTCGGCCGCCGGCACCGCGGCCCGCGGTGGCACGCTGGCCGTCACGCTCGAGCCGTGCTGCCATCACGGCAAGACGCCCCCCTGCACAGCGGCAATCATCGAGGCGGGCGTCACGCGGGTGATCGTGGGCACACGCGATCCATTCCCCGCGGTCAACGGCGGCGGACTCGACGAACTCGCGCGGGCCGGCGTCGAGGTTCGGGTGGGCGTCTGCGAGCCGGAGACACGACGGCTGATCGCCCCCTTCCGCACGCTCGTGGAGCAGAAGCGGCCGTGGGTGATCGCGAAGTGGGCGATGAGCCTCGATGGCCGCGTGGCGACGTCCGTCGGCGAGAGCCGCTGGATCTCGTCGGAGGCATCGCGGGAAATGGTGCACCGGCTCCGCGGGCGGATGGACGGCATTCTTTGCGGCATCGGCACGGCGCTCGCCGACGATCCGCTCCTGACACCGCGGCCCGCCGGGCCGCGGCAGCCGCTGCGGATCCTCCTCGACAGCCTGGCCCGCCTGCCGCTGGAGAGCCGCCTCGTTCGCACGGCCCGCGACGTGCCGCTGCTCGTGGCCACCGGCCCCGCTGCCCCGACCGACCGCCTCCGGCAGCTTGCAGCAGCCGGCTGCGAGGTCTGGCAGTCAGCTTCAGCGGATCACCGCGAGCAACTGCGGGAACTGCTCGTGGAACTCGGCACGCGACGGCTCACGAACGTGCTGGTCGAAGGCGGTCCCACGGTGCTGGGGAACCTGGCCGATGCGCAGGCCATCGACGAGGTCTGGGCCTTCGTCGCCCCGACCATCATCGGCGGCGCAAGGTCGCCAGCGCCGATCGCCGGTGCGGGCATAGCGTTACTCGCGTCCGCCGCCGCGATTGAGGTCGAGCACGTCGATCACCCCGGCGGCGATCTGCTCGTCCGGGGCGTCGTGCGGCACGGATAGTTTCTACTTCGCCGGCATGTCGCGGATCACGTTTCGCCAGTGCGTGACCATCGCGTCCGACTCCATCGCAGTCTCCGCCACGGCGACACGCAGGGACTTGATCACTTCAAACACGACCTTCGCCTGGGCCAGTGCGTCCTTGGCCTGCTCGTTCTCGTCGTCGGGCCCGAGTTCCGATTCCGGATCGACGTTCCCGTCACGCTGCTGAACGCAACCGTATCGGGTGAAGTAGACCGCCCACGGCTGGATCGCGTCGATCAGTCCCGCCCAATCGAGGGCGGCGGCCCCCACGAGAGGCTCTTCGAACTTCGCCAATCGGGAACCGGTTTCGAGCCGCGTCTTCAGGAGCAGCCGACCGGCCTGCTTCGGCACGAGCGATAGCACGGCAGCCGATTCACCGACACCGATCGATGGCTGCACCTTCTCATCGAGACCGCTGTTGGCGAGCGGATACGACCAGAGGGTTCCCCCTTCCACCTTGTTCTTCACCGGCTCGGGCACGCGATACTCCGCCGGCAGGGCATCGGGGTTCATCTCCCGCACCGCATCGACCACCTCGTCGGAGAGTTCGAACAGATCGCTCATTGCCTCGCGGAACAGCTTCGGGTCGGCGAGCCCCAGCACGATTGCAGGCTCCACCAGCGGCAACGGCTCCGCGGCGGAAGGCAGCGACTGATGGAGACGCTTCGTGCTGCTCTTGCCGTCAATCACGAAGGCCATCTGGCCATCGGCCAGCGATGGCAGGATTTTGGTCCGCACAATCCCGACGAATTTCGAGCCGAGCGGCGCCAGGTGCTCATCGACCTCCTCGATCTTCTCCTGATCATCCTCGTCGGCCTTCGGAACGAGGTATTTGAGGAAGAACGACCAGCCCATGTCGACCCACGATGCGAAGTCTTCGAATTGGCCTGGATCGTTCTTCACCCGGAAGGCGGCCGCGGCCAGCGGCGCACCGCCGGTGTGCTCGAGGAGGCCCAGCCGCTTCGACCCGTCGAACGGCAGATTCTTCGACCAATCCCAGACGTAGCCCTCGTAGCCCTGCTCCGACAGGAACGAAAACGCCATCCATGGCCCGGGGACGGGCAGCCGCCGCTTATAGCCCTCGGCGACCTTGCCCAGGCTCCGACGGGCCTCGTCGGCCGCGCCATCGGGAAGGTCGGCGAGGTCGGCGATCGTGTCGCTCAGGTCGGCGAGTTGCTCGATGTCGCTGGACGATGGGGCCAGTGCCTTCTGCATCGCCTCGCTCAAGTAGGAGATGCCGGTGAGCGGCTTGTCTTTCTGGGCACGCAGCGGCTCGAACGGCTTGGTGGCGAGCAGCGACTTGCGATCGCTCCCGGCGACAGCCAGCTTCTCCAGATGGTCGATCGAGTCGCCGATCGTGAGGATCACGCGGTCGCCGATCACGCCGAGGCCGATCACCAGTTCCAATCGCTCGATCTTGTCGAAGACTTTTTCGAGTTCCTGCTCATAATCCTCCAGCCCGGGAATCGCGTCGCGAATGAGATTGGCGTCCGGTTTGATCGTGAACGTCACCACCTCGCCCCCCGCCACCTTGCGGCGCTTGAGCGAGTCGGCCAAGGCGGGGTTGGTCTGTGTGATCAGCTTCACGAGCACCTCGATCCGCTTCAACTGCGATGTGGCGGCGTCGAGCTTGGTCGTCTTGAATCCCCACACCACGTCGGGCACCACGATCAGGTTGATGTTCTCCGACAGCGTCTTGACCACCAGCCGCGTGGCCAGTTCGTCGGCCGAGATCTGCTCGGCGGCATCGGCGGCCTGGAAACGCACCGGCTTGGCACGCAACCGCCTGCGGGTGTCGGCGGCTCCCTTTTTGCCGTCTTCTTCTTCGTCATCATCATCCTCGTCCATTTCTTCCACGTCGATGCCTTCGAGCACGTCGACTTCAAAGCCACCGACCGAGGCGTCGCCGCTGGCCAGCCGCAGCACACCGGCGGCGTTCTGTGCCTGCTGGATCTTCTTCATGAGCTCCACGAACGTCACGCACGACGGCTCGCCGTAGACGAACGTGTCGGTCGCGACCATGTCCTTGAGCAATTGCAGGGCCTGCTCGTTCTCGGGCAGTTCCATGAAGGTCGCCGCGATCGAGAGCGGGCTGCCGGGCTGCAGCTTCTGTTCCTCAACGGAATCGGCGGCGCGGGACACGAAGGGCAGTTTCTTGAGGGCAGCGAAGGCGTTGCTCTTCACGAAACGGTCGTACTGCTCGCGGGCCCGCAGGGTTGCCGAGACGAACGCGGCGTCCTCGGGAATCATCGCCACGCCGCTGGCCGCGAGCGAGTCGGCAGCAGTGGCGCACGGTGCCAGCGCTGAGAAGGCCGTGACCATCACGACAGGAAACACCGCAGACACGACCGCACGGTTCAGAAACGACATCATCGGTATCCTTTGGCTTGTGGGGGGCGGACAAGCAGCGGGCAGCTTCACTGCCATGGACCGCAGCCGGCCATGGAGGGCCACCCGCGATGCTTGATAGGATATGCGAAACCCAACCGCGGGGAGAACACGGAATCTTCGGGGCCTGAACCACATTCCGCCCCATGCCGGCCACGGTTCGACACCTTGAACCCCCCGTCTGGACACACCGCCATGCTCATCGAATCAACACAGATCGTTGACACGTTCGCCGAGGCCTTTCGGCTCCGGTACGTCAGGCTCGTCGTCACCGCGGCCGATCCGCACTGGCTCGACGCGGCGGTCCGCGCCGCGTGCGGCTACGGCACGAGCGTGATCGGTTGTGACGCAGAGATCGGCGTGGAACGCTGGCTTGAGCCGGAGGAAACGCCCGACGGCCGGCCCGGAGCGGCGGTTTTGGCGTACGGTTTTACTGCGGACGGCGTGGGAAAAGCGATTGCCAATCGCACCGCGCAGTGCCTGCTGACATGCCCCACGGCGAGCGTCTTCGATGGCCTGCCCACAGCAGAGGAGAGGCGGCCGCTGGGGGCGCACGTGCGGTACTTCGGTGACGGGTTCGAAAAGACAAAGGTGATGGATGGACGCAGATACTGGCGGGTGCCGGTGATGGACGGGGAGTTTCTTGTCGAAGAGTCGGTGGGCATCGAGAAGGGTGTCGGAGGCGGGAATTTCATCCTGCAGGGCCGATCGCTGACCGCCACGCTTGCCGCCGCCAGGCGGGCTGTGGACGCCATCGCCGCCACTCCCGGCACGATCACGCCCTTTCCAGGAGGCGTCGTCCGATCGGGCAGCAAGGTCGGCTCGCGTTACGAGGCCCTCCGCGCCTCGACGAACGAGGCATTCTGCCCGTCGCTGGTGGGACGCGTGGAGACCTGCCTCGTGGACGGGGCAACCTGCGGCCTGGAGATCGTCATCGACGGCGTTGACGAGTCTGCGGTGGCGGGGGCGATGGTGGCAGGGATTCGTGCGGCCGTCGGCCCTGATCTCGTTGCCATCTCGGCAGGCAACTATGGCGGGAAGCTGGGTAAGTTTCATTTCCATCTTCACCAGCTCCTCCTGACTGCCTAAGCCGCGACACCTCTGCAAATGGGCTTTCTTGCAGCCCGTCGGTTGTGGTACTTCCCGCCTTTCATCCTCCGGGGAGTATCCGATGCAAGAGCCCGCACAACCCGCACCAGAAGCCGAACGCACCTCGCGACAAGATCTCGTCGTTGTTCCGCGGAAATCGAGCCTGCCGTTGTTGCTGGGAGCGGTCCTCTGTGCCGGCACCGGCTTCGGCCTCGTCTGGGCACTTGGGATCGGCCGCTCCGGCGCTGGCGAGGATATGGCTGGGCCAGTGCAGACCGCCCTGCCGACGGCGTCTCCCGACGAGCCTGCCGTCGCCTTCGCGGCAGACAAGACGGTCTCGTCAGGGGATGATGGCGGGGCCGCGAATGCCCAGCCCGATACCGCTCCGTGGGAACCGAGGCAGCTGTCTCCTCCCACGAGCGATGCCGACGCCCCGCGGGCGATGAACGAACGCGGTTGGCGCGCGCCCGCGACCCCGGCCGCCAGTCCAGCGCCGCTCGACCGCTATCCCACCCGGCCGGCTGCGCTTGAGGCACCAGACTCTCCGCTTCCCATGCCCGCGCCGCCGGCCCACGACGGCCGGACCTCGCGATTCGCCCCCCCGGGCCGCTTCCCGGGAACCGGCGCTGAGCCGATCAGGCTGGCATCCGCCGAGGCGGAGCCACTCGACGCACAAATCCCGCCGGATCCAGTTGATGCCACAACGCCCGCCGACGCGGCCCGGTCGGGCGATGACGTCATCCCAGCCGAGACACCGGTGCGATCCGCAGTTCTGCACGGCGAGACTCCCCTGGCTGCGGCTCCGTTAGCCCCGCCGACGGCGGCGTCGACCGGATCATCCGGGGACGATCTCCTCGCCCCTGCACCGACCGACATGGCCCCAGCGCCTCTGGCCCCTGCGCCGACCGACATGGCCCCAGCGCCTCTGGCCCCTGCCCCCGTGGCAGCGTCGGCCCCCGTAGTCAGCGCCGCGGCCACCAACCCCTTTGCAAGCGCGCCCCCGATGGGCCCGACCCGATCGGCTCCGCCTGCCACCATGAACGCGATGAACACCATGACCAACGATCCCCGAGGCCCGATGTCGGGCGGTGCCAGCAGCGGCCCGGGGTCGGCAACGGCGGGGCAGGGACGGCCTGGCCCGATGCAACTGGAGGGTCTGCAGACGCCGCAGCTGGTGCTGGAAAAGCGCGGCCCCCGCGAGATCCAGGTGGGCAAGGCGGCGCGCTATGAGATTCTCTTGCGAAACGTCGGCACGGCGACGGCTCAGGATGTCACCCTTCGCGACGCCGTGCCCTACGGCACAACACTCATCACCACCACGCCGCCAGCCAGCCCCGTCGGGGCCGGCCAGCCCGTGGTGCCCGGCGCAAACCCCGGCGGCATGACGGCCGAACTGGTCTGGGCGCTCGGTGTCATCACGCCCGGCGGCGAAGCCCGCGTGTCGATGGAAGTAATGCCTGAGATCGAGGGCGAGATCGGCAGTGTGGCCAGCGTGAGTTTCCGCACGGAAGCGTCGGTCCGGTCGCGAGCCACCAAGCCTGACCTGAAACTGGAGGCGTCCGAGACCAAGGCCGTGAGGATCGGAGGCGAGATGAAGCTCTCGCTCAAGGTCAGCAACCCGGGCACCGGCATCGCCACCGGCGTCGTGCTCGAGGGCCTGCTCCCGGACGGTATCTCGCACAGCGCCGGTCGTGAACTGGAATTCGATGTCGGACAACTCCGTCCTGGCGAGTCACGAACGATCGATCTGGTCTTGGGCTCCACAGGGCCGGGCGTCCACATGGCCCGCTTCGCAGCCCGGGCCGATGGCCGGCTCGAGGTCGAGCAACCGATCCGCATCGAGGTCACGGCCCCCACACTCGAACTGTCTGCCGAAATGCCGTCGCGCCGCTACCTCCAGCGGCCTGCGACCTGCGTACTGTCGATGGTCAACGCCGGAACCGCACCTGCCCGGGCGGTGGAACTCGTCGCCCAGCTGCCGCCGGGCATGAAATTCGTGCGGGCAAACCATGCGGGCTGGTACGAGGAGCGCTTCCACCGCGTGCTCTGGAACCTGGAGGAACTCCCACCAGGGGAGAGAGGCACCGTCGAGATGGTGCTGATGCCCGTCGATCTCGGGCCGCAGAAGATCGTCGCGGCGGCGCGGAGCAGCGACGGCCCTTCTGATCAGGCGGCGCACACGGTCGAGGTCGAAGGCTTGGCATCACTCTTCTTCGAGGTCACCGACAGCGAAGACCCGATCGAGGTCGGCGGCATGACGGAATACATCGTCCGCATCGCCAACCAAGGGACGAAAGCCGCCAGCGGCGTGCGGCTCACGGCGACGCTGTTGGGCGATCTCGAACCGGTCGACGCCAAGGGGCCGGCGGCCCACCGCGTCGAAAACCTCACCGTCATCTTCGATCCGTTGGCCAGACTCGCACCCACTGAAGAGGCGGTGTTCCGCGTCCGCGTCCGCGGTCGCCGCGAAGGCGACCAGCGGATGCAGGTGCAACTGGTGAGCGACGACCATCCCGCACCGATCACGAAAGAAGAAATCACGCGGGTCTACGCCGACCGGTAGCAGGCGGGGCGGCTGTATTCACGAAAAACACGACATCCTGCAATCCTGTCCGGCACGCCATGTGCTGCCCCCCGTGGCGGCAAGTTTTTAACTTGTCCGTTGCCCCGGCACGGATTCCACAAGTTAAAAACTCGTGGCCACGAATCAACGAGGGCGGGCTCCCCGAACACCGAAGCGAGCTGTATTCACGAAAAACACGACATCCTGTCGTTTTTTCTTGGCGACCGCAGGTCGCTGGTGCTGCGCACGGCATCCTGCCACGCAACATAACGAGGGAGCCCGCCCGGCGACATTCTCCCGGATCACGCCCGCAAGACCGCGCCGCATTGCCGGCCGCAGGCCGCCACCACCGCTTCGACCGTGCGATTGGCCTCCTCGCCGGAGAGCGTGCCTGCGTTGCTCCTCAGCCGCAGCGACACGACGAAGCTCTTCTTGCCCGCGCCGAGCCGCTCGGCATCCGTCCAGACCTGCACGAGCCGACACTCTTCCAACAGCACGCCACCACCGTCGTCAATCGCCGTTGCAATGTCGCCCCACGGTACCGCCTGATCGACGATCAGATTCACGTCCCGCTCGATCGCCGGAAAATCGCTTGGACGGCATCGGGCCGGCTCCATGTCGACGGCGAATTCCAGGCGGTCTAGCCGGAGTTCTGCGGCAGCCACCGAGTCCTTGAGTCCGGCTGCAGCGAGCGCCGCAGCGGCCACTTCTCCAATCACTCCCACCCGCTCCGCGGCACGGCCTGGGCGTTCGAGCACGATCTCGCCAGCGCGGCCCGGGGCGAACAGGTCGAGAACAACAGGACGAACAACCACGCGAGCGTCGCTCACGGCGCCGGCCACGAGGCCGAGCCGCTCGAGCACCGCCTCCGCCAGCCCCTTGGCGGAGGCGAAGCCACCCCCGATCACAAACGACACGAGCAGGGGCTCTTCCACCGGTGATGGGGCGGTTGGTCGATCGTCGGAAGCCTGTCCGCTGGAATCGGCTGATCGTGCCAGGTAGCCGCGGGCCGTCTCGAAGAGATCAGGCCGCTGGGCACCGACGGCCACGTTGACCGCGCGGGCCTCCAGCAGGCTGGGGAGGAGCGTGCGACGCAGGCGGTCGGCACCACGCACGAGCGGCGGTGCACAGACCAGTGGCGGCGTGTCGCCCCACGGGCTGGCTGTCACTTCCAGCGGCGCGCCGACCACGCTCCGCGTCATCGCCTCACAGAGGCCTGCCGCCACGAGCACCTCGCTCGCCCGCCGCAGCGTCCGCTCGCGGGCCGACTCGGCCACCGGCCGAGCGGCTATCGGCTCGTTTTCCGGCACCTTGTCGTAGCCCTCGATCCGCGCAATCTCCTCGACGAGGTCGATTTCCCGCCAGCAGTCGCGCCGCCACGTGGGCGCACGCCAGCGGGATCCGGCACCGTCAACGGTCTCGGCCACGAATCCCAGCCCGATCAGAATGGCCTGCTGGCGCTCAGCGGGGATCTCGATCCCCAGCACCTCTGCGACGCGGCCGTTTCGCAGCAGAATCGTTGCGGGGCTCACCTTCAAATGCCCCGCCTCCACGACACCGCGGGAGACATGCCCACCGGCAATCTCGGCGATCATCGCCACGGCGCGGCGGCTGGCCCAGTCGACGGCAGCAGGATCGGGCACCCGTTCGAACCGATACGACGACGCGCTGGCCAGCACGAGCCCCCGCGCCGCGGCCCGGACCGAGAGCGGCGCGAACTGCGCCGATTCGAGCAGGATGTCGGTCGTGTCGGAGGCGATCTCGGTGCCGGCTCCCCCCATCACCCCGGCCAGCGCCACGGCCCCCTCGGCATCGGCGATCACACCCATCGCATCGGTGAGGGGGTAGGTCTTGTGGTTGATGGCCGTGAACGTTTCGCCTGGCAGGGCCCGCCGCACGATGACGCGGCCGCCCCGAATCTTGGCGAGGTCGAAGGCGTGGAGCGGCTGCCCGCATTCGAGCATGACGTAGTTGGTGACGTCGACGACATTGTTGACGCTGGCGACTCCCACGGTGGCCAACCGGTCGACGAGCCACTGCGGGCTCGGCCCCACCCGCACGCCCTTGAGCACCCTGGCCGAGTAGAACGGACAGATCTGGGGCTCGAGGATCTCCACCGCGATGTCCGCTGCCGCCGCAACGGCGGCCTCCTGCAGGCGGGGATCGGGAATGTGGAGCGGGCGGGCGAACAGCACAGCGGCCTCACGGGCCACGCCGATGTGCCCGAGGCAGTCGGGCCGGTTGCTCGTCACCTCGATCTCGATCGCCGTGTCGGAGCCGATCGTCCTCGTCGACTCGTGATTGAGTCCGGAGAGGAGCAGCCGTTCGACGAGGGCATCGGCCGACGCGGACAGACTCACATACTCGGCCAGCCAGTTCGTGGAGATAATCATGGGCTTTTGTCTCCTCTCAGGTGAACAAGGTCGGCGAGATACCTGGCAGCCGCGGTCAGAACTGCCGCAGAAAACGCACGTCGTTGCGGTAGAAATCCCGAATGTCGGCAACGCCATAGCGACGGGCCGCGATCCGTTCGACGCCCAGGCCGAACGCGAAGCCTGAGACCTCGTCGGGGTCATAGCCGACCGCCGCGAGCACAGCAGGGTCGACCATGCCGGCTCCACCCATCTCAATCCAACGGCCGCCCCATTGCATGTCGAACTCGACGCTCGGCTCGGTGAACGGGAAGAACGATGGCCGGTACCTCACGTGCACGTCGCCACCGAGGAAGCTCGAGGCGAGTTGCCGAAGCACGCTCTTCAGGTGGGCCATGGTCGTTCCGGGCTCGATCAGCAAGCCCTCCACCTGGTGAAACATGGGGTAGTGGGTGGCGTCGGCCGTGTCGGGCCGATAGACCCGCCCCAGCGAGACGATCCGCAGCGGCGGCCGACGGTTTTCCATGACACGGATCTGCACGGTGCTCGTCTGCGACCGCAGCAGGAGCGGGTCGGCTCCACGAGCCACCGCCAGGTAGAAGTTGTCGAGCGGATCGCGTGCCGGATGTTCGGCCGGGATGGCAAGGGCCTCGAAATTATGCCACTGATCCTCGACCTCTGGCCCATCGACGCTCTCGAAGCCGAGGCGGGCCATGATCTCCTGCACGCGGCGGATCGTCTGCGTGATCGGATGGACGTGCCCCAGCCGCACCGGGTCACCGGGCAGCGTGACGTCGATCGCGTCGGCCGTAGGCCTCGCCGCGCCACCGCCCACGAGCCGCTCCTGGACGTCGGCTAAGAGCGCTGTGACGGCGGCCTTGGCCTCGTTGAAATGCCGTCCACCCGCGGGCCGATCGGTGGCCACCAGTCCCGAGAGGAGTTTTTGAATCGCCTTGAGCCGCCCGCTCCGCGCGCCGAGAAACTCGATCCGCGCCTGCTCCAGTCCGGCCCCGTCAGCCACTCGTCCAAGCGATTCCGAAGCAGCCTCGCGAAACGCTTCGAGTTCGGCAACAAATGACTCGATGGCCACGGTTTGCCCAGCAGGCGTGCCACCCGCTGGCTGGGCCTCGGCTCGAGCCGCATCATCGCGGCCTTTGGGCAGAGTCACGGCACTACGCGACCGCAGCCGGCTCCGGCAAGCCGAGGGCCTTTCGCGCGGCATTGACGACCGCATCAAAACCGGTCGGATCGAGCACGGCCATCTCCGACAGCGTGCGGCGATCGAGTTCCGAACCGATCTTCTCCAGGCCGGCGATGAACTGGCTGTAGCGCAGGCCGCGTTCGCGACAGGCGGCATTGATCCGCACGATCCAGAGGCGACGGAAGTCGCGCTTCTTGCGACGGCGATCCCGCCTGGCATACACGCCGGCGCGGATGATCGATTCCTTGGCTGTGCGAAGCAGGCGGCGACGACCGCCGACAAAGCCCTTCACCCGCTTGAAGAGACGCTTCTTGGCCCGCAGACGGGGTACAACGTTTTTTGTGCGCATGGTTTTCGATTGCCTTCTGGAACGATCAATGTCGCTGTTTGAACGGGATTTTCAAGGGGCCCTGCTCGAAGGGGCCCCTGATCTCATAGCTCGGCCTAATAGCTGTAGCCCGCGAGCATCTGGACGATCTTCGACGTTTCGGGAGCGGCGAGCACGCCGGTGCCGCGGAGTTTGCGCTTTCGCTTGCTGGTGAGCCGAACCTGCAAGTGGCTCGTGCCAGCGCGGCGGTGCTTCACCTTGCCCCTGGCGGTGACTCGGAAACGCTTCTTGACGCCCTTGTGGGTCTTCTGCTTCGGCATGATGTGGGTCTCGGGAGGGGTGAGGGGGGAGCCTGGAAACGGATGTGCGGGAGCAGTGTGCTTGCTTCTGTCTGCTTGGATTTATCCTGCTTGGATTTCTCTAGGTGCTGGGCGGACTACTTGGGCGACAGCGTGCAGACCAATCGGCGGCCCATCTGCTGAGGCGGCGCGTCGACTTTTCCCACGGGGTCGAGTTGTTCGAGAATCATCCGCATCACCCGCTGTCCTTCGTCGATGTGCGCCAGTTCGCGGCCCCGGAACACGACCGACACGATGACCTTGTCTTTGTGTTGCAGAAAACCCTTCGCCTGATTCACCTTGAAATCGATGTCGTGTTCGCCGGTCTTGGGACGAAGCCGAATTTCCTTGATTTTTGTCTGATGGACGTGCGTGCGGTGGAGTTTCTTCTTTTGCTGATACTTGAACTTGCCGAAGTCCATGATCCGGCAGACTGGCGGTTTCTCGTTCGGAGCCACCTCGACAAGATCGAGGCCGGCCTCACGAGCGCGATTCAGCGCCTCTTCCGTCGGGATAATCCCGAGTTGTTCGCCGTCACCGGCGATCACCCGGATCGGCGTGATCCGGATCTGCTCGTTAATGCGATGCTGCTTCTCGATGGCTCGCGCCTCCCGGACTCGGATGCGGATTCAACTCCGCAGGCCGGGAAGAAAGCGAACACCCGGGCCATGCAAGGTGGCACGAGTTGTGTCGACGACACTCCTCCTCGGCGTTCCCGGCTTCAAGCGGCAAACGGGCAGTTTGCCGGGCTTTCCCGGGTGAACCACATACTATCCCAAGACGCGGGGGGCAGCGTCAACAGGCCTTCGCAAATTGCCGAAAACGGGCTTCATCGCGTCTGTTGCCGGCCACCTCCCGGGACCGCGGCCGTGGGCCCTGGGGGGCCGCCGGCGTTCTGGTCTGGCCGGGCGGCCGGCAGTCGCAACCCCTCGATCAGTGGGCGGTCGGCGTCCCCAAACCGCTGCTGCATCGACTCTTCAAACATGAACGTGACACTGACCCGGCTGCCATCCTGGGCCGCCAGCACGTAGTGGATCCAGCGAAATGGAAGCCGGCCGGCAGTGCCCGACGACGCGAGCCGCACGACCCTCAGCCCATCGGGGCGGTCCAACTCCTCCGCGGCATCACTCCGTACGACCTGGCCCGACAGCGACCGCTCGACATCCCGCTGCACGTCGTCTCGGGTGGGCAGGGACGCGGCCGGCGCCTGCGGCAGGCTTGTCATCGAACACTGGCCGACGAGGGCCCCCCGATCGACCAGCCTCATCACGAGGCCGTTCGGCCCATCCTCCACCCGCCGCCACCGGACGTCGTGGACCAGATCGAACCGGCCCTGTGGATCGCGATACCACACCCGACCTGGCCCGCCCTCGCCGCGTCGCCGCGGCGACAGGCCCTCTCCGGTCCCCGTCCGGACCGGAGTGGCCGCCACATCGGCCGCTGGCTCCGCATGCTGGCCGGAATCTTCTTTCAAGCCGGGGTCGAGTGACGTGCGGGCCACAAGCAGCCTCGCCTCGACGTCGAACCCGGGCGCAACATGGCTCGCCTGACGTCGTTCTCGAATCACGGCCGACACCTGGGCGACGCGGCCGTGCAGTTGGTGACCGACCGGTTTGGAATCGGTGCTGGGAGTGGTCGCTGCGTTGGTCATTGCCGCCACGGCAAAGCTGCCCTCAACGGTCACGTGAGTCGGCACGCCATCGACCGCCCCGTCGATGATGCCGGCGAACGTAACGGTTGCCCGGGCGTTGGTGACATCCTGGATGCGAGCCTCGATCACCCCCGACTCCACCGTATCGATTGCCAGAAGGCCGGCGGTGACGTCCGCCGGAATCTCCCACACCTGGCCGATCGACACCGGCTCCCTGGGAAGGAGGTCGTCGATCAAGAGTGAATCAAACGGCGTCTCGAGCAGGTCGGACTCTTCGCCCGACAGGAAACCGTCGTCGAGATAGGGCATCGGTGTCGTGCCCTGGCGGGCCACGAGGAGTTGGCGGGCATCGGCTCCGAGCGTGGCGGTGGTGGTGGCATCTCCAACCCGCATTGATGCCGTGGCATCCCGGTACGAGCGACGAACCACCGGGGCCGCCTCCGGAGCGGTGGGGGCGAGCGACGTCTCCTCGAAATCAAACCGCGCCGCCATCTCGACCGCCTCGCGCACCGCCGCGGCATCAGGACCGGCAGGGGCCAGGAGTTCGCCCGTGACGTCGAGCCTGACGCGGACACGGCCCCCCCGGGGCGCGCCTGTCGATGCCGCCGGCTCATCCACTGCGGCGAATGGGTCCTCCGACTCCGCGGAGTCGGAGGACTCGGCGACCGCCGGGTCGGCAACGGCCGAGACCTCTCCCGCCTGAGTCCATCCCGCCACCGCGACGACCCCGGCGGCCAGACCACAGCACAGATGCACGGCCCACACCAGCTCCGGACGCATCGACCTGGGAATCGCCCTTGGAATACAGCGCATCATTCCCCCTCTGTGGTGCCTCATGATCTCAATGGGAAGTCTTCGACGAAGGGACTACACGCCGCCGAGATACCAGGTGTCCAAGCGGATAAAACCCCTCGTTTCCCTGGTTCACCGCCGTCGCCGGGGCCGGAAAACGAGAATTCTAGGTCCCCCCGAAATGCCGAAGGATCGCCGCAAGGCGTTGACCGCCAACGGGTTGTGGCTGAGCGACAGGTGACGGCCGGGACGGCCGGCGATGACGACTGGCCAAAAATCGCTCAAGAAATCCGCGCTGCCGCAGAACCAATTCCGGCCGCCAGCCGTATAACTCACGTCCTCGAGAGGTGGCGGCGGGGTATGGATGCCCTTGGCTTATCTCAACTGGCTTGTGTCTTTTATTTGCCTTTCCCCCGGCACGGATTGTCGGCAATTGGAGGTGTCTTATGCGGTCGAATTTCGATTCATCGCTTCCCGAAACCAGTCTTCTCAACCTGTTTGACGAAGGCGACGACCTTGGTCACGGCCACACCGGGCTTGCCGCCTCCACCAACGGCGACTCGACCGGCCGCCCGCAGGCAGCCGGAGATGAGGTGCTGACGATCGAGGATCTGGCCAGCCAGTTCAACGTTTCGACCAAGACCATCTCGCGGTGGCGGGACCATGGCCTGGTCGCTGAACGGCACCTCGTCGGGGGCCGCCGACGGGTTGGTTTTCTCGCCAGTGCCGTCGAGCGTTTCATGCACGACAATCCGCTCCGAATCCAGCGGGGGAGCCGTTTCAGCCAACTGTCGCAGGACGAGCACGACCGGATCATCGGCTGGGCCCGCCGACTCGCTCTGGCCGGTGCCTGCCCGGCCGACGTGCACCGCCGGATCGCCATCCGCCTCAACCGCAGCGTGGAAACGATGTTTCCGGTCGCCGACGGTCGCCTGCGGCCTGAGAACTGCGAGCGGATTTACCAGCACTACCAGCGCGGAGAAACGGTCGAGTCGATCGCCAAGAGGTATCACCGCTCCAAGGCGAGCATCTACCGCGTGATCCTGTCACAGCGGGCCGAGCACATCATGCAGTTGCCTTTGGACTGCATTCCCAACGCCCTGTTTTCACGAAAGAGCGCCGAGAAGGTGGTGAACGAGCCCTATCCGGGGCTGCACGATGCGGCGAAGCGGGTGCGGCGGCCATCTGGCCTGCCCGCGTATCTGGCAAGCCTCTACGAGGTGCCGCTGCTGACACGCGAGCAGGAGGTGTGGCTGTTCAGGAAGTTCAATTACCTGAAGCACAAGGCGACGACGTTGCGTGCGGAACTCGACGTCGACCGCCCCAGCGCCCGGCTGATGGACCAGATCGACCGGCTTTACGGGGAGATCGTCGAGATCAAGAACGGGATCGTGAGGGCCAACCTGCGACTCGTGGTTTCGATCGCGAAGCGACGGGTCGCTGCCGGCGACAGCTTCTTTGATCTGGTCAGCGACGGCAACATGTCACTGATCCGGGCCGTGGAGAAGTTTGACTACGCCCGCGGCAATAAGTTCAGCACCTATGGATCGTGGGCGATCATCAAGAACTACGCCCGCACGATCCCTGACGAGCATCGCCGCCGCGACCGCTTCCGGGCAGCCGACATGGAGCTCCTGCAGTCGGCGACCGACCGACGAACCGACGAATACCAGCAGCGGCTGGCGGAGACCGATCGGCTGAAACAGGTAGGCAAGTTTCTTGACCGGCTCGACTCGCGCGAGCAGACGATCATCATTCGTCGGTACGGGCTCGACCATGACCGTGAGCCGCAGACTCTCAAGGAGGTCGGCTCGGCGCTGGGGGTCACGAAGGAGCGGGTCCGGCAGATCGAGGCCAAGGCGATGGAGAAGCTCCGCGTAGCGGCCGCCGACAATGCGGTCCTGCCGGAGTTGGAGTAGGGACTCGTGGCCTACCGAACAGGCGCGTCGAGCGGGACAGGCGCGTCGAGCGATGCCGGCCGCACGCCGGATGACGCAGGCTGACCGGGCCCTGACGGTATTGCCTTGCGGCTGCCGGCGCGGGGCTGGTTCACATCCGCTTCGAGGCTCTGCGGCAACTGGATGTTCGTCGCAGGCATGTCGCCGCCCTGCTGTGCCATCCTGGCGGCGGGCTGCTGTGCCATCCTGGCGGCGGGCTGCTGGCCGGGCCCACCGCTGGCGGGCTGCGTGGGTGACTGGCTCGTGCCGGCCAGGAAATTATCGATCGTGGCGACCTCGCGGAGGTGCGAGAAATGCCGCGACATCTCGATCCGTTGCTTCTTCTCGTGGATGTCGTCGTAGAGTTCGTCTCGCACCTCGGCAAACTTCACCGGCGGGGCTTCGGTATAGCCCTCGCACAGGATCACCATGAACCGGTCGGCGATCTGGACGATGCCAGACAGTTCACCGGGCTTGAGCGCGAACACCTGCCGTTCGAGTGCGGGCTGGCCGCCATACTTTTGGATCGGCGGCACCTCGCCGCGGAGGGTGCTGCTGGTGGGCTCGACCGAATACTCCTCGGCGAGATCACCGATTCGCTCAGGCTTCGCATCCTGCCGCGCACGCTGCCAGACCTCCTGGGCCCTGCGTTGGCTGTCCAAAACGACGATGCGGCACTTGGCACGGGGGCCGAAGGTCGCCTCGAATGCCTTGTCGAGATCATCCTGCGTCACCGGCACCTTGCCCACGAGTTGCTTGAGCGCTACCGTCGGCTGCACAATGTCTTCGACGTAGTGCCGCAGGGGAACCTTCTCGTCACGGGTCACGCGATCGAACCAGGCTGCCACGTCGGCCGAGCCATCCGGCTTGCGAAAGCCCATCGATTCAGCAGCCCTGGCAATCTCAGCATCGATGTCGGCCTGGGTCACAGTCCGCTTCTCACGGGCGAGGGCCTGCTCGATCAGTCGACGGGTGATCAGGATCTCCAGCACGTCGCGACCATGCCGTTCGATGCAGATCGCCTGCACGGTCTTGATCTCGATCGGCTTGCCGTTGACGCGGGCTGCCACCCCGGGGCTGGCGGCCGACTTGGCCGTGTCGTTCATCACGTTTTCCACCGTCGAGGCATCCTGAAGGCCGCGGAATATCTCGCCCGAGGCCGATCGGCTCTTTCGCTCGCGAAGTTCCTCGAGCAGGCGAGGCCGCACGTCCTCAAGCGTCGTGTCGGCCGGTGGCAGTCGATCCTCACACTTGACGATGATGAACTGGTCGGCCACCTGCACGACCGTCGAGATGTCGCCAGGCCGCAACGAAAACACCGCCCGCTCGAACCCCTCGTCGCCGGAGTGCCGGCGGATGGGCTGCACCCAGCCGTTGGCGCTCGCGCTGCCCACGTCGACGGAATGCTGCCGTGCCAGCCCGCCGAAATCGTCAGGGGCGGTGAGCGCCTGCACCCGCAGTTTCTCCGCCTCTTTCTGGGAGCGGGCAACGATGATCCGGGCCTTGATCGCCTCGCCGTACTGGCTCTCGAATGCCTGCTTCAACTCTTCAGGCGTCGGCTCGATACCGGCATGGGCCAGCCGCCGCAGGGCGAGCATCGGCCAGACAATGTCTTCGGAATATTGCCGTGGCGAGATGCCGCGTTCTTGTTCGATGAGACTGATCCACTTGTCTCGGGGCACGCTGAACCGCTTCGCCATGGCGTCGATCTCGGCATCGACATCCTGTGGCGTGATGACGATGCCCTGCTGGCCGCAGGCCTGCTGGATGATCTCGCGATTCACCGTCGCCTCCAGGACGGCGTTGCCGTGGCGGCTCAGGCACTCGGCAGCCAGTTGGGGCTGCGTGATCTCAGACCCATTGACCATCGCCATGATCTGATCGGCGGGGGAACTTGCCACGGCATTTTTCGGCGCGGCATTTTTACCCGTCGCGGTCGCGGCACCCAGTGGCGGCTTGGCGTCGGCCTGCGGCGATCCAGAGAGACCTCGCCAGAGCAGGCAGACCGCGATCACAAGCATCGCGCCACCAATCTCGCGGACCGGGCCTGGCCGTTGGCCCAGCCCCACCGTGATTCGCTCGCCGAGTTGCTGCCAGATTCGTCTCATCGTACCGCCCTCCTTGGCATCTGCTGACAATCCACGGAAAATAGGCATCCTCGCGAACCGGATCAAGGCGAGCGTTGCACGAGGATTGCCGTGCCCTTACCCTGCGAGGGTTTCCAAGGCCTTTGGCGGCAGCGGCGTATGACTTCACAGTCCCCATCATCTCGCGATCCTTCGCCAGCATCCCCACACCACCCAAAGTGCCTGACCATTCTGGGCCTCTTGCCTCCGGTCACCGCGGAGGACGTCAAGCAGGCGTATCTCGCCAAGGCGATGGCCATGCACCCCGACCGCGGCGGCGATCCGGCGCAGTTCGTGCTGCTCCAGAAGGCCTTCGAGGAGGCGAATGACTTCGTGCAGTTTAAGGCGGGCAAACTCGAATGGCTGGCATCGAAGATCGAGGCCTACGCCCAGCAGCAGGATGTCGTGACCGAAACGATCGAGCGCGGCGGTGAGGTGGAAATGGAGGAGGCCGATTGGCTCCGCAAATCATTCGGTGAAGACTTTGGCCACGTCGCCGACAAACTGGTCTCGGTGCGGCTCCGCGGCCCCGCCGCCGACGACGTGTTTGCGATCCTCCTGGGGTTTCGGGCAGACTCGCTGAAGGACCTGGCCGTGCTCGACCTCGCCGGCGGCCGGCTCACCGACGAGGGACTCCTGCAACTCAAGGGCCTGACCAGCCTGCGATCCCTCGACCTGCGGGGCACGGCTGTCGGAAAACTGGCCGCCGAGGTGCCGACGTGGTGCCCGCACCTGGAATTCCTGGGCCTGCCTACCGGATCCGTCGGCCTCTTTTCACGGATGTCCATGCCCCGCCGTGTGAAACTGGCGATCGGCCCCGCGGCAGATTAACGTCTTTATGAGCATCCCACCCATGCCACGTCTCAGTGCACTGGTTTCGCTTGTCAGCACCCAATTCTTCACCTGCCTGACAGGGCTTGCCTGCTGTATGCCGATCCCCACCCGCGCCGAGGAAGCACCTGTGCAAGCCGTGCCAGCGATCCCCCAAAACCCCGCCGCAACCAACGCCGACCAGACGACGCTCTACGAAGAACGGTCCGTCAGCATCGCCGAGGGGAGCGAGACGGTTGAATTCCGCTATCGACTGCTTCGGCCGGCGTCTGTCGTCGGTGATGGACGCGATGGCCACCGGTATCCGCTCGTGCTCTTCCTGCATGGGGCCGGCGAACGGGGCAACGACAACCTCAAGCAACTCAAGTATCTGCCCACGTGGCTGGCCGATCCCGCCCTGCGAAAGCGCCACCCATGCTTCGTGCTCGCACCGCAGTGCCGGATGGACGAACGCTGGGTGGATGTATCCTGGGCTGACGAGAAGAGCACGCCACAGCCCACCATGTCCACCGTCGACCTGGCGGCAGCCACGAAGGCGCTTGAGGAAACTCTGGTTCGAGAGGCTGTCGATCCCGCCCGCATCTACCTTACGGGCCTCTCGATGGGTGGCTTTGGCACCTGGGATCTGGCGGCACGGATGCCCGACCGCTTCGCCGCCATCCTGCCGGTCTGCGGCGGCGGCGATGATCGCGTTGCCGCCCGCATCGCGGCCCTGCCGATCTGGTGTTTCCATGGCGACGCCGATACTGCCGTGCCGGTCGATCGGTCGCGAATCATGATCGCAGCGGTGAAGGCTGCCGGCGGCCGTCCCATCTACTCGGAACTACCGGGCGTGGGCCACGATTCGTGGACGCCCGCCTACCGCGATGGCTTCGTACTCGACTGGCTCTTCAGCCAGCGAAAATAGGGACGGGAGCGATTTTTCGGTCGGCCGAGGTGATACGTCTCTGGTCCGAGGAGGGGCGCGGTTGCTTCAAAAAAATCGCTCCCGTCCCTATTTTCTTTCACTCCGGAAAGAGCCGGGTTGAGAGGTATCGCTCGCCGAGATCGGGCAGGACGACGACGATCAGTTTGCCGGCGTTCTCGGGCCGCCGCGCCACCTGCAGGGCGCCCCATGCCGCCGCGCCGCAGCTGATGCCGCACATCAAGCCCTCCCGCTTCGCCATCTGCCTCGTCGTCTCCATCGCATCCTCGTCGTCGACCTTGACCACCTCGTCGATGATGTTGAGGTTGAGGATGTCAGGAATGAAGCCCGCGCCGATGCCCTGGATCGTGTGCCGCCCCGGCTTGATCGGCTCGCCGGCGAGTTTCTGCGAGATCACCGGGCTGTTGGCCGGCTCGACAGCCACGACCTTGAGGTCGGGCTTTTTCGCCTTCAGCGCCTCGCCACAGCCGGTGATCGTGCCGCCAGTGCCCACGCCGCAGACGAGAATGTCGATCTGCCCCTCGGTGTCTTCCCAGATTTCCGCGGCCGTCGTCCTGCGATGAACGTCTGGGTTGGCGGGGTTCTTGAACTGCTGCGGCATGAAAAACTGGCTGCTCGAGCGGCTGATCTCGTCGGCGTGGCGGACTGCGCCGGGCATGCCTTCGGCGGCGGGCGTCAGCACAAGCTCGGCCCCAAGCGCCTTGAGCATCCGCCGGCGTTCGAGGCTCATGCTCTCCGGCATGGTGACCCGCAAATGGTAGCCGCGGGCGGCGCAGACGTAGGCCAGACCGATCCCCGTGTTGCCGCTGGTGGGCTCGATGATGATGGTGTCGGGGCCGATCAGCCCGTCCCGTTCGGCGGCATCGACCATGGCCACCGCGATGCGGTCCTTCACGCTCCAGAGCGGATTCATGTTCTCGATTTTGCCGACGACCGTCGCCACGCAACCATCGGTGACCCGACGCAGCCGAACGAGCGGCGTTCTGCCAATGCACTGCGTGATGTCGTCGCGAATCCCTGCCGGCAGCGTGGGCGTGATCATGAATACACCTATTGGGGCGAGTTTAAGGGAATCATCACCATGTTTACGATCGGACTAAACGAAGCATAACTTTAAGGCAGCCGCTTCACGCGGATATTTTTGTAGTGGACCTCGCTGCCCGGGTCGTGGGCCTGCAGGGCGAAGGTGCCGCTTGACAGCTTTCGGGTGCCCGTCACCCCCTCCGGTTCGACGAATTCGAAGAGCGTTTTCCCGTTCACGAGCACGGTGACGGCCTTGCCCTTCACCATGACCTCCTCGGTGAACCACTGGTTGTCGGGCGCCGGCGGGATAAAGTTCTTGACGACGTTGTAGATGCTGCCGGTCCGGACCGGATCTTTCTGCGAGTTGTTGACCTGCATCTCATAGCCATTTGCAGGCCAGCCCTCCGGCTGGAATGCCGTGTGGAAGAAGATGCCCGAGTTGGCATTGGGCTTCGTCAGCACGTCGGCCTTGAAGTGAAAATCCTTGAACTCGGCCGGCTTCGCGGCATCGGGACCCATGTAGAAGAGATGGCTCCGCGGGCCCTGGCAGATGATCTCTCCGTCGACCACTTTCCAACTGGCAGGGTTCTCATTCACCTTCCAGCCTGCCAGACTCTTGCCATCGAACAGCGTCTCGAATCCTGGCTCCTCGGCGATGGCCGTGGCTGCCCCGCAGGCCAGCAGGGCCACGAGCATCCCCACCGACGCCCAACTGTTTCGACAGCGAACCAAGCCCCAGCACCATGCGTATGCCATGAACAAACTCCGTCATTCCAGGATTGTGAAGGACGCCGCGATTCCCACGCTCGCCGCACATCTTTCGGATCATACGCCCGCTGCGGCCAAGACGCCAAGCGACAGGCCGGCAACGCCGTTACCCCCTCTGCCAGCCGCGGTGCGGAACGCACTCGATCAGGCCGGGCTCAACCACCGGCCGATTCTGCTCTCGGTCGACACCGACGTGGCGTTGGACGGCCGCCCCGCTCGGGAGTGGCTGGTCGTGACGCCGGACCATCTCTCGGTGGTTCCCGAACTTCCTGCGGCCCACGCCACCGCTGGAGCGGCCGCCGGACGCCCCCTGCGAAGCGTGCCCTGGGAGGGCATCGATCAGGTGCGGACCAGCGCCGGCATGGGGGGCGGCACATTGCAGGTCCGCGACGGGGGCGACTGGGTTGACCTCGTGCGGTATTCCAACGCCATGGCGACCCGGTTTCACAAGGTGTCGC
>JAPLNQ010000242.1:7815-14291 GCA_026401075.1 Planctomycetia bacterium | reverse complement strand
GTCGGCCCGGCGGGTGACGTGCCAGCACAACCTGCGGCAGTTGGCCGTGGCGGTGCTCAACTACGAGTCGGGGAACCGACGTCTGCCGGCCGCGGCGGTCGTCAGCGAGGCAATCAGTCCGACGACCTGCACGGGCTGTTGGAACCCCTGGGCCGAGGCCCAACTGGCATCCTTCACCCCGGGTACGAAACACGGCTCAGGCTGGATGCTGGCCGTGCTGCCGTTCATGGAGCAGACGCCTCTCTTCAACCGTTGGGACCGCACCACCAACGTGCTGGGGAATGCCGCTGTGGCCCAGACCGACATTCCTTCGCTCTACTGCCCCACTCGCCGCTCCGGCATCCGCATCGACCGAGACGATCACAAAAATCTCGTGCAGAGCAACTGGAGGGGCGGCGGCACCGACTACGGTGGCTGCTACGGCCGCGGCGACGGCTTCGTCAACGACACGGCCGACGACCATCGCTTCGCTGATACCGACACCCCGGTGGTCGGCTCCAAGGGCAATCGCCAGGGCATGTTTCTTCCGAACTCCGGCCGGCTTTTGTCCGCGGCGACGGATGGGCTCGTCAGCACGATCCTGCTGGGCGAACTGCAACGTCTGCGGCCGCTCGCCGGAGGCAGTGGCGCCGCCAACACCTACAACCGCACCAGCCACGACGGGTGGTCCGCGGGAGGCGTGGCCACGCTCTTCGTGACCGCGACCGATCCCGGCCACTCCAATCCCGGCGGGTTGAACAACGTCTTTTTCGAGTCGCCCGGCAGCGACCATGCCGGCGGCTGCTTTTTTGCCATGGCCGACGGTTCTGTGCAGTGGCTCAGCGAGTTTATCGATGCCAAGGACAACAACGCCGTCTTCCCGCTGCTCGGCTCGATGCGGGATGGAGCCGTCGCCAGCCTCGCCGCGGCGGGCTATTGAATGTATCGGGAGCCCCTCGCAATGCCCTCCATCCGGTGCTCCGCCAGCCAACTTCGACTGATCGCGAGTGCGATCACCTTGCTGTTCATCCTCGGCTGCTCCCGCTCGCAACAGCCACCTCTGGGACTGGTTCGTGGCACAGTCAGGCTCGACGGCCGGGCCCTCGCCGACGCAACCGTGCGGTTCACGCCGGCAGGGCCGGGCCGCACCTCAGAGGGCACCACCGATGCCGAAGGCCACTACGAACTCCGCTACCTGCGTGCCATACCCGGCGCCAACATCGACCAACACATCGTGCGGATCACCACGGCCAGCGAGGCGAACGGAGGCCGTGAACTCCTCCCGCCGCGCTACCATGCCCGCTCGCAACTCGAGGCCCGGGTCGTCACCGGAACGAATGACCACGACTTCGATCTTCGGTCGCAGGGGCCCTGACTGTCGGTGAAGAAACCAGCCCTGACGTGTAGCACGAATCCCTCCATACAGGGGGTTCGGCTTGCCTCAATAACCGTGCAATTGCCATTTCGTGCGCATTATTCCCGATTCGTGCGCGCCGTTGCGGATTTCCAGTTTTATTCGTGGACAACCAGAAAGGTTTGTCTAAGGTGGGGCCTAGCGGCACGAAGCCACCAACGATTCCTACCGTTCACGGTACATTGTTGGTGGTGACCGGATTCGTCGATGCCGACCCTCCACGAGCACGCTCGCATGGACAAAGTGACCGCCCACGACACCGACCAGAAATTGGTGAGTCTTCAGTTCGACGCAGCGCCGCGGAAACGGATTCCGGCCGCTCAAGACGCCAGGCAGATCGACATCTCCGTGATCATGCCCACGATCTTCTGGTCGGGCACGTTCGAGAGGTGTGCGCGGCGGTTGTTGTCGCTGTTCAACGAAACGACCGCGAATATGGAGGCCGTATTCGTATTTGACGGCGCCCCTCCTCCGACCCCTGCGTGGCTCGATCGCCCCGATGTCAGGATCGTGACGACGCGCACCCAGTCCGGGCCGGCGGTCGCCCGCAACCTCGCCGCAGATTCGGCCCGGGGCGAGATCCTGTTCTTCGTCGATGCCGATGTGGAACTGGCTGCCGATGCCATCGAACGCGTTCATGCCGCGTTCGCGGCCGACCCGGATCTGGTCGGCTTGTTCGGCGCCTATGACGACGAACCGGCAGTCGGTGGCCTGGCCAGCACCTTTCGGAACCTGCTGCACCACCACACCCACGTCTCCAATCCCGGCACCGCGGGCACGTTCTGGTCAGGCTGCGGGGCCATGCGGAAGACGGCATTCCTCGATGTCGGCGGATTTGACGAGAAGTACGCCTATCCGAGCGTGGAGGACATCGAACTGGGCATGCGGGTCGCCGCCAATGGCGGCAAGATCGTGCTCACGCCTGAAGTGCGGTGCAAGCACCTCAAGCATTGGACGCTCACCTCGATGGTGGTGACCGACATCGTGCACCGGGCCACGCCCTGGACCCGTCTCATCATCAATAGCCACAAGCTGCCTGCCACGCTGAACCTCGACTGGCGAGGGCGACTCAGCGGCATCTGCTCGGTGCTCTTGGCGGCCTGCCTGGCCGTCGCGGTGTTTGTGCCGGTTGCACTGTGGGCAGCGCTGGCCTGCGGGCTGGTCCTGGTCGCCCTGAACAGCGGCTTCTACGGTCTGTGCGCCAGGAAACGTGGCGTTGGCTTCGCCGTTGCGTCCTTCGCCCTGCACTGGCTCTATTTCGTCTACTCCTCGCTGACGTTTGGCGTGGTCACACTCCACGAACTCTGGGGGCGTTCCCGCCGATCGGTCGAGTCCGGCGCCAACGCGCTGCAGCCGACGGCGGCCATCATGCTGGCTGCGAAGGCGTCAGATTTGCCCCCCTTCGGCCAATAAAAATGGGGACGGGAGCGATTTTCGCAACAGCGATGTCCGTGTCGTCATCGACTCCCGGAAAATCGCTCCCGTCCCCATTTTTTCTAGAGCCCCGTCTCGCGGAGGTGCTGCACGAGAATCCGCTCGAGTTCGGCGATCGTATTCGGGTGATGGTGCACCTGCGTGTGCTTGGCCGGCACCAGCACCTCGCTCACCACGCCCGGCAACCGGGCGCTCGACACCGGCACGATGCAATCACCGCCATCGTTGACGGGCGACCGGTGGGCGTTGCCGATGATGCTGTGTGTGGTCACCCAGCAGGGCACCCGCAGGCCGCGCAGCGACTGCAGGATCGTGGAGTCGGGCTCGAGCACATCGATCGTCGTCGGCAGACTGCGTTCGTAGTCGGGCCGAAATGATCCCGGATTGGCGTTGACGATCTCGTCGTGGATCGCCTTCATCTCAGGAGGCTGCTGCACGGTGAGCGACGCCGCCCGGCCGACTCCGAGTGAGGCCAGCATCGAGCCGTTGTGCGGAGTGGCGATGAACACCACCCGCCTCACGAAGGGCAGCGGGTGAAAGAAATAGGCCGGCGCCACCTGGCGGCGCAGGTCTGGCCTCATGCGGATCTCCTCGAACGGCCGGCAGGCTATCGCATCCCACATCACCGTGCCGGACTCCACCACCTGGAGCTTCGCATGGAGGCCGCCCATGCTGTGGCCGACGAGCACCAGTGATTTGAGCGCCGGGTCGGTGCCCTGTGGATCGAGCCGCCGCACGGCGGAGCTGAGTTCGCGACGGAGTTCCGCCGCCGACTGCAAAAACGAGGCGCCGGTCGGATAGTGGTAGAGCCAGGCCTCGAACCGGCGGTGAAAGGTCGGCCAGGCGCGCAGTTCATTGAGCATGTCGAACCACGTGCCCTCGTCACTGGCCAGCCCGTGGATGAACACGACCGGAATCTTCCCGGGCTGGTGCGGCTGGAGAAATTCCAGCTTCGGCTGCGTGTCGCCCACGCCGAAGGGCTGGATGAACCCCTGGATGGCGTTCGTTTGCGGCAGGCTCTCGAGCATGTCGAGGAGCGGTGCGGTGAGATCCGCTGCGAGCAGTGGACGGGCGGGTCCGATGTGCACGGCGGCGATGTCCACGGGGTTGGCCAGATCGAGGATGGCCGGCGCATGGTCGCGCGACAACGGGCCCGAGAATTTTTCCAACGCATTTTCTTCGCCAGGCATCTGGAACCGCAGCACCGCCGTGGCGGCGATCGACTGCCGCGTCGGCGCGAAATCGCTCGACACGCTTCCTTCGCTCCCCTTCGCGAGTCGCACCGACACCGGGAGGCCGAACCCGCCGCGGACGTGCCGCCGCGAAATCCGCTTGTCGTCCGGACGGCAGGCCGCCTCGATCGACTCGATCGAGGTGGCATCCACCGCCAGCGACCGCGTCTGAATCGGCACACAGACCGGCTTCCACGTGGGACCAACGATGAGCCCCTGCCCCGTCAACCGGCCATGGCTGTGGGCGGATTCAAGCAACCCCTGCAACGCGTCGGCATAGATCTCCGAGGCCTCACAGAGAATCTCCGGTGAACCCGGGCAGGTCCAGATTGCGTTCCATGCCTCCTCGCAGGCGGTGTAGTAGCCATCGACCGCGTGCCAGTCACATTTCTTCGCCAGTTCGGAGGACGAGGAGGTGAGTTCGCGGGCCCGGCGCAGGTGCCCCTCCGCGACCCGCTCGGGCGGCACCGCGGGAGCCAGCGACATCTTTGGCGACGGAGCCGTCAGTCCCTCGGCGGCCGGCACGGCACGCACACCCACCGCGACCGCCAGGCCGAGCACCGCGACCAGGATCAGTTCGGCACGGACGCCAGCATGAACGCCGATCACACGCTGCCCCCTTTCTGCCTTCTATCGGCGGCAGAGGGGCTTGTTCGCCGTCTTCATGGCACAACCGGCACAGTCGCCGCCGCCTGCCTCGCCTGCCTGCCCCGTGAGCAAGGTCTGCGCATAAAAACCCCGAGAGTGAGCGACGGGATTGGGGGTGGCCCTCATCCCCAGGCTCACGCCGGGGGCTTGTATGAGCAACGGACGAGGACCGCGGTCAGGTTCGTGCCGCGGCGTGCTCTTCGGCCACGAGTTCCAGGTCGGCGCTGAGATACTTCACGGCCGCCGACGGCGCGAGATTGAAGTAGACACGGCCCGCCGTGCACCAGCGGGTGCCGTCGTAGAGGAATTCCGCCGTGGCGGCCCGCACGTTTGACACCGCCTCAACGTCCTCCATGCCGCCCCCTTCCACCGCCTCGAAGCTCACCTCGATCGCCACCAGCGCCTTCAGGCTCTGGTTGCGGCGATCACGGACATAGATCACGTCGTCGTCGAAGGCAACGTTTGTCCAGATCAGGCCCCGCGGCTTGCCGGTGGCGGCGGCCCGATCGATGAACTTGGCCTCCAGTTGTTCCCGTTGCCGGTGAAAATCCCGCTGAATGCGGGCCAACTGCTCGGCACGCCGCGCGGCACGAATGGGCCGGAGCGCTACCGCGATCGCGGTGCCGGCCAGGGCGGCGAGGGCTCCCGCAACGATGATCGACACGATGTTGCCCACGGTCTCACCTGCGGAGGATGTTCATCCGGAACACACGAAGTGTACGGGCGGGGATCAGCCCGTCAAAACCGATTGTCGGCCCTAGTTGTCGGCCCGAGCGGCGGCCACGGCACGACACCACGGCCTGAGCCGGTCCAAACCACCAGAAAACCGTACACTGCCGGGTCCGTCCGCCGCGAACAGCCCCCACCCCCCCTGTCTTCTCACCAGAGCCGCATGAAGCCGACAGCAGCACGCACAACACCGCGAAAAAAAGTCCTGACTCCCCGGCGCAAATCCCCGGCTCAGCCAGTCGCTTCGCGGCGCGGCAACTCCGGCCGGGTCGTGGGTGCCCATCAGTCGATTGCCGGCGGTCTGAGCCGGGCGGTGGAGCGTGCCGTGGAAACAGGCTGCCACTGTCTGCAGGTGTTCACGCGCAACATCAACCGCTGGGACGTCTCGCCGATCGACGCCGCCAATGCGGAGGCCTTCAAGACCGCAGTCAAGGCTGCGGGGCTGTCGCTCGTCGTGGCACACGATTCCTATTTGATCAACCCCGCGGCCGCGGATCCGGTGCTGCGAAAGAAATCGATCGACGGACTCATCGTGGAACTCGAACGGGCCGCCCAGCTCGACATTCCCTGGGTGGTGGCCCATCCCGGTGCCGCCGGCGAACAGCCCCGTGATCAGGCAGTGCAACGGGCCGCAGACGGCATCGCCTCGGCGCTCGGCCGCACCCGCGGCCTGTCCTCCGGCATCCTGATCGAGACAACGGCAGGCCAGGGCTCGTGCCTCGGCGACTCGTTCGAGGAGATTGCGGACATGCTGAAGGCGATCGATGCTGCCGGCCATGCCGCCCGCGCGGCGGTCTGCCTCGATACGTGTCACGTGTTCGCCGCGGGCTACGGCCTGTCGCCCAGGAAGGAACTCGATCGCACGCTGGCCGAGTTCGATGCCGCGATCGGCCTCGAACGCCTGAAGGTGATCCATGCCAACGACTCGAAGCGGGCACGTGGCTCGCGGGTCGACCGCCACGAGGCGATCGGCGAGGGCCACATCGGCCCCGATGCCTTCCGGCTGATCATGAACCATCCGAAACTGGCGAAGATCCCGC
>JAPLNQ010000242.1:0-7810 GCA_026401075.1 Planctomycetia bacterium | reverse complement strand
CCATCCGAAGCTGGCGAAGATCCCGCTGATCCTGGAGACACCCAAGGAGGGCGCTGACGGAAAGCCCTGCCCCGATCAGGACCGTGGCAACCTCGCCACACTCCGGGGATTCGTGGCGGGCTGAGTTGTCGTTGAAGCGGGGCGGGCGGTGCGGTAGCCTGAAGGAGCACGATTGACCGGTGTGAATCCGAGCGATGCCGTCGGGGGAAACCCACGGCTGCCATCTTTTTACGACTGCGTTGCCCATGCTGTCAGAACAGGCAAACGCCCCACCGGCTCAGGCAACCGCTCCGCTCCACCGCCGCTCGTGGTGGCCCACGGCCCTTTGGCTGGTGGTGGCCGCAGCCGCGGGAACGGCCTACTCTCTCGACCCCGGGATCGCGGAGCGGGCGGTGGCATTGATCCGGCCCCAGCCGCTCCAGGCCAAGGCCGCGGCGCCGCGGGTGGTGCCGGTGACGGCAACCGCGGCCCGGCGGGCCGACCTGGATCTGTATCTCAACGGGCTCGGCGCGGTCGTCGCTTCCAACACCGTCACGATCCGCAGCCGCGTGGAAGGCGAGCTTCTGAAGGTGGCCTTCCAGGAGGGGCAGGCCGTGGAGGCGGGAGACCTCCTGGCGGAGATCGATCCGCGTCCCTACGAAGTGCAGCTCACGCAGGCCGAAGGAGCGCTGGCTCGGGGCGAGGCAGCCTTGCGGACGGCACAGCGGGATCTGGAACGCTACGAGTCGCTGGCCGACCTCAAACAGATCACCGGGCAGCAGATCGACGCGCAGCGAACTCTGGTGCAGCAGTGCGAGGCGGCGATCAAGATCGACCGCGGTGTCATCGACAACGTGCGGCTGCAGCTCGACTACTGCCGGATCACGGCTCCCATCAGCGGCAGGATCGGCCTGAGACTGGTCGATGCCGGCAACATTGTCCGGGCCAACGACTCCGTCGGGCTGGCTGTCATCGCGCAGATCCATCCGATCTCTGTCGTGTTCACCATCCCGCAGGACGAGATCGTGCGCGTGCAGCGGGCGCTCGCCGCCAGCGGGAAGCTCACCGTCGACGCCTACAACCGCGACTTCCAGACGAAGTTGTCCAGCGGGGTACTGCTGGCCCTCGACAACCAGGTCGATCCGTCGACCGGGACCGTCAAAATCAAGGCCGTGTTTCCGAACGAAGACGACACGCTGTTCCCAAATCAATTCGTCAATGCGCGTCTGCTGGTGGAGACGATCCGAGCCGCGACCGTGATTCCGATGGCGGCCGTGCAGCATGGGCCGAAATCGACGTTCGTCTACGTCGTGCAGCCCGATTCGACGGTGGAGTTGCGTCCTGTCATCACCGGTGTCACCCAGGGTGACCAGGTGAATATTGTCAGCGGACTCGTGCCGGACGAGCTGGTCGTCACCACCGGCATCGACAAACTCAACAACAAGGCCAAGGTGGCCGTCCGCGGCGCACCGGCAAAAACCTCCGGGCAGGGCGCAGGCTGACCACCGGCCTGCCCGGCGGATGTCGCGAGAGCCTGAACCATGAGCCTATCTCGGCCATTCATCCTGCGGCCGGTGGCCACCGGCCTGCTGATGCTGGCCATCCTGTTGGCGGGCCTGGTCGCCTACCGTCAACTGCCCGTCTCGGCGTTGCCCCAGGTCGACTACCCGACCATTCAGGTGCTCACGTTCTATCCCGGCGCCAGCCCTGACGTGATGGCTTCCTCGGTGACCGCGCCGCTCGAACGGCAGTTCGGCCAAGTGCCCGGCCTGACGCAGATGACCTCCACGAGTTCGGAGGGCTGCTCGGTGATCACGCTGCGGTTCAACCTCAGCCTCAACATCGACGTGGCCACCCAGCAGGTGCAGGCGGCGATCAACTCGGCTTCGTCATTCCTGCCACGCGACCTGCCAAATCCCCCGGCCTACACCAAGACCAACCCCGCCGACGCGCCGATCCTCACGCTCGCACTGACCAGTGACACCTTGCCGCTGACGAAGGTGCAGGACCTCGCCGACACGCGGCTGGCGCAGAAGATCTCACAGCTGTCGGGCGTGGGGCTGGTGGGCATCTCCGGCGGGCAGAAGCCGGCCATTCGCATCCAGGCCAACCCCGCGGCACTGTCGGCCCTGGGGCTCAACCTCGAAAACCTGCGGACGGCCCTCGTGCAGGCCAGCGTGAACCAGGCGAAGGGCAGCTTCGACGGCCGCCGCCAGGCCCACACGATCAGCGCCAACGACCAACTGCTCACCAGCGACCAGTTTCGCGAGCTGATCATCGGTTATCGCAACAGCGCCCCGATCCAACTCGCCGACGTGGCCCGCGTCGTCGACGGGGCGGAGAACATGCGGCAGGCGGCCTGGATGAACGTACAGGTCGAACTCTTGTTCACGGTCGGCCTCGTCGTGTTCGTGATCTTCCTCTTCCTCCGCAACGTGCGGGCCACGTTCATCCCGAGCGTGGCGGTGCCGCTGTCGCTGGTCGGCACGTTCGCGGTGATGTATCTGCTCGGCTACAGCCTCAACAACCTCACCCTCATGGCACTGACGATCTCGACGGGGTTCGTCGTCGACGACGCGATCGTGATGATCGAAAACATCGTCCGCTACCTGGAGCAGGGGGAGTCGCCGCTGGCCGCGGCCCTGAAAGGGTCGGCCGAGATCGGCTTCACGATCGTCAGCCTGAGCGTGTCGCTGATCGCCGTGCTCATTCCCCTGCTGTTCATGGGCGACATCGTGGGAGAGCTGTTCCGGGAGTTCGCCGTCACGCTCAGCGTCACGATCGTCGTGTCGGCCATCGTCTCCCTCACGCTCACGCCGATGATGTGCGCCAAGCTTCTCGCGCACCGCGAGACGACACGGCGGGGCTTGCTCTTCAGGGCCAGCGAGGCGGTATTCGATGGCTGCCTGTGGGCCTACGCGGCCACGCTTGGATTCGTCCTGCGACACCAGGTGGCGACCATGGCCGTCGCGGTGGCCACGCTGGTGGCGACGGCGCAGCTCTATGCCATCGTGCCCAAGGGCTTCTTCCCGGTGCAGGACACCGGGGTGATTCTGGGCATTTCGGAGGCACGGCAGAGCATCTCGTTCGAGGAGATGGCGGTGCACCAGCAGCAGCTCAACCGGGCGATCCTCGAGGATCCCGCGGTGGCGAGCCTGTCGAGCTTCATCGGCATCGACGGCACCAACACCACGGTCAACACCGGCCGCATCCAGATCAACCTCGAGCCCCTGGAGAAGCGGCGGATCTCCGCGACCGAAATCATCCGGCGACTGCAGACGCGGCTCGCCGGCGTGGAGGGCATCACGCTGTTCATGCAGCCGGTGCAGGATCTGTCGGTGGAGACCCGCGTGAGCCGCACGCAGTATCAATACAGCCTCGAGTCGCCCGACGAGGAGGAACTGGCGGAATGGGTGCCGCGGTTCGTGGAACGGCTGCAGTCGCTGCCCGAACTGAGCGACGTGACAAGCGACCAGCAGAACGAGGGGCTCCAGACCCGCGTTGTGATCGACCGCGACACCGCCTCGCGGCTGGGGATCACCCCGCAGATGATCGACGACGCGCTCTACGACGCCTTCGGACAGCGGCAGATCTCGATCCTCTACACGCAGCTCAATCAATATCGCGTGGTGCTCGAGGTGCAGCCGGAATATCGCAACAACCCCAGCGACATCGGGCAAATGTACGTCAGCGTGCCCAGCGGGGGTGACGAGGCGGCCGCAGGCGGCACGGAGCCGGAGGCCGGCGATCGGGGCGGCCACCGTGTGCCGCTGAGCGCCGTCACGCGGATCGAGGAGACGAGCACGCCGCTGGCGGTGAACCACCAGGGGCAGTTCCCCGCGGTGACGGTGTCGTTCAACCTCGCGCCAGGAGCCTCGCTGGGCGGCGCCGTGCAGGCCATCGATGCGGCCCGCACCGCGATCGGCATGCCAGCCGGCATCCAGACAGCGTTCCAGGGAACGGCAGCCGCATTCCAGGCATCGCTCGACAACCAGCTGTTGCTCATCCTGGCGGCGATTGTCACGGTCTATATCGTGCTGGGCGTGCTCTATGAAAGCACGATCCACCCCGTGACGATCCTCTCCACGCTGCCGAGTGCCGGCGTGGGGGCGCTGCTGGCGCTGCTGCTTTACCGGATGGAGCTGACCGTGATCGCGCTCATCGGCATCATCCTGTTGATCGGCATCGTGAAAAAGAACGCGATCATGATGATCGATTTCGCGTTGGATGCCGAACGCAACGGCATCGACGGCCGCCACGTGGGCCCCGCCGAGGCGATCCGGCAGGCCTGCCTGCTGCGGTTCCGGCCGATCATGATGACCACGATGGCGGCGCTCCTCGGTGCGGTGCCGCTCGCGATGGGCACCGGGGTGGGCTCGGAGCTGCGGCGACCGCTGGGCATCACGATCATCGGCGGCCTCGTTTTCAGCCAGTTGCTCACGCTCTACACCACGCCGGTGATCTACCTGTGGTTCGACAGGCTCGGCCGCTGGGTCCGCCGGGAGACGGCTTGATGCACTTCTCCGAGTGGTTCATCCGTCGACCGGTGGGCACGTCGCTGCTGGCGATCGCGATCACACTCGCCGGTGCGATCTGCTACTTCCTGCTGCCGGTATCGCCGCTGCCGCAGGTGGAATATCCCACGGTGAGCGTCAGCGCGGGCCTGCCCGGTGCCAGCCCCGAGACAATGGCATCGGCCGTGGCCACGCCTCTGGAGCGGCAGTTCGGCCTGATCGCGGGCATCACCGAGATGACCTCCTCGAGCGCACTCGGCCAGACGGCGGTGACGCTGCAGTTCGACCTGAACCGCGACATCGATGCCGCCGTCCGCGACGTGCAGGCGGGAATCAACGCCGCCCGCGGCCGCCTGCCGGCGGATCTCCCCGGCAATCCCAGCGTTTACAAGGTGAACCCCGCCGACTCGCCGGTGATGATCCTCGTGATGACATCGCCGCTCCACACGCGGCCTCAGTTGCAGGACGCTGCAGCCACGATCGTGCAGACCAAGCTCTCGCAGGTGCCGGGGGTGGGGCAGGTGGTCATCAGCGGCGGCTCATCGCCCGCCGTGCGGGTGAGCGTCAATCCGACCGTGCTCGAGCGGTTTGAAATCGGGCTCGACGAGATTCGCCTGGCGGTGCAAAACGCCAACGCCAACCGGCCCAAGGGGATCATCGATGATGGCACGGCATCGTGGTCGATCGCCACCACCGACCAGCTATTCAAAGCTGACGAATACCGCGAGATCATCGTGGCATTCCGACGTGGGGCGCCGGTGCGGCTGGGCGACGTGGCCACGGTCGCCGACTCCGTGCAGGACACACGCGTGGCCGGCGTCTACAACGGGCAGCCGACGATTCTGGTGATCGTCTACCGCCAGCCCACCGCCAACATCATCCGCACGGTGGACAACGTCATGGCGCTCCTGCCGCAGCTGCGGGCGCAGATTCCCGCCGGCATGGAATTGACGATGCCGATGGACCGCACGGCAGCGATCCGGGCGAGCATCGCCGATGTCCAGCACACGCTGCTGCTCTCGGTGGCACTCGTTGTGCTGGTCGTGTTTGTCTTTCTGCGGGACGTGCGGGCCACGCTCGTGCCAACCGTGGCGGTGCCGGTATCGCTGGTGAGCACCTTCGCCGCCATGCACTTCCTGGGCTACAGTCTCGACAACCTGTCGCTGATGGCGCCCACGATTGCCACCGGATTCGTGGTGGATGATGCCATCGTGGTGCTGGAAAACATCTCGCGGTACCGCGAGGCTGGCATGAAGCCGATGGCGGCGGCGATCGCGGGCGCCCGGGAGATCGGGTTCACGGTGCTGTCGATCAGCGTGTCGCTCGTGGCGGTCTTCATCCCGATCCTCTGCATGGGAGGGATCGTGGGGCGGCTGTTCCGCGAGTTCGCCGTGACGCTCTCCGTGGCGATCGGGGTGTCGATGGTCGTGTCGCTGACGCTCACGCCCATGATGTGCGCGTGGCTGCTGCGGCCCGCCTCGGCACAGCAACACGGCTGGGCGTACCGCTGGACCGAGCGGGGGCTCGCGGCGATCACCGACTGGTATGCACGGGCGCTGGCGGTGGTGATGCGGCACCCGCGACTGACGATGGCTGTCAACATCGCGACGATGGCGCTCACTGTCTATCTTTACGTGATCGTGCCGAAGGGATTCTTTCCGCAGCAGGACAACGGCCGCATCGCCGCCACGCTCGACGCCGATCAGGACACGTCGTTCCAGACGATGAGCCGGCTCCTCACGACGTTTTCCCTGGCGATCCACGAGGATCCGGCTGTGGCGGGCGTGACGGGATCGACGGGAGCCGCGACGGGCGGCAGCCCCAACACGGCGAGGATGTTCATCACGCTCAAGCCGAAGGAGGAACGCGGGCTCGACGCCGACCGGGTGGTCGACCGCCTGCGGCAGTCCTTGGCTTCCCTGCCCGGCGCCATGCTCGTGATGCAACCGGTGCAGGATCTCCGTATCGGTGGCCGCCTGAGCAGTGCCCAGTATCAATACACACTCCGGGCCGACACGCTGGGCGACCTCAACACCTGGGGTCCGAAACTGCTGGTCGCCATGCGGGCGCTGCCCGAACTGGTCGATGTGCGCAGCGACCAACAGAACCGCGGGCTGCAGGCGGGGCTGATGATCGACCGCGACGAGGCCGCCCGGTTTGGCGTCACGCCGCAGCAGATTGATGACGCGCTCTACGACGCCTTCGGACAGCGGTACGTCTCGATCATGTACCGACCGCGAGGCCAATACAGGGTGGTGCTGGGGCTGGAGCCCGAGTTCCTGGAGGGGCCGGAATCGCTGCGGTTTCTGCGGGTGACGGGCCGCGACGGGGCGCAGATTCCGCTCGATTCACTCTGCAAGATCGCCCCCGCCAATGCCCCTTTGATGGTCAATCACACCGGCCAGTTTCCCTCGGCGACGGTGTCTTTCAATCTGGCCCCAGGCGTGTCGTTGGGCGAGGCGGTGGAGGCGGTGGAGGCGGTCGTGGACGATCTGGCGATGCCCACCACCGTGCAGGGCCGCTTCGCCGGCACCGCGCAGATGTTCCGCGCCTCGCTGGTCGATCAGCCGCTGCTCATCCTCGCGGCGGTGATCGCGGTCTATATCGTGCTGGGAATCCTCTACGAGAGCTTCGTGCATCCGCTGACGATCCTGTCGACGATTCCCAGCGCTGGATTGGGCGCGCTCGTGGCGCTGCTCTGGTTTGGCAAAGAACTCAACGTGATGTCGCTGATCGGCATCATCCTGCTGATCGGGATCGTGAAGAAAAACGCGATCATGATGATCGACTTCGCACTCGATGCCGAGCGGACACGGGGCCTGAAGGCCGCCGACGCCATCGTGGAGGCCTGCATCCTGCGGTTCCGTCCGATCACGATGACGACACTCGCCGCCCTGCTCGGCGGACTGCCGCTGGCGCTCGGCACCGGTCCGGGGGCGGAGATCCGTTGGCCGCTCGGGATCGCGATCGTGGGCGGACTGATCGTGAGCCAGTGCCTGACGCTCTTTACGACGCCGGTGGTCTACCTCGCCCTCGACCAGCTCCGACGCCGGCCGACTTCAGCGTGAACCCGATCCCATCGCTTACGCTCCGGGCTTGTATGGGTGCAATAAAAGCCCCCGGCGGAAGCCGGGGGACTCCGGGTCTGACCAACGCCCAACGTGCCACGCCGATCCGGGCCCGCCCAACCACCCGGTGTCCCCGGACTTCCGGATGGAAATTGGGGACGGGAGCGATTTTTTCCCAATGCGTTTAATGCCGCTTCGGTCATGCCGCAGAAAAATCGCTCCCGTCCCCAATTTCCATCACGGCTCGGG
>JAPLNQ010000106.1 GCA_026401075.1 Planctomycetia bacterium | reverse complement strand
GGCGAGGTCGAGCCGCGATGGAACTTTCTCTTCCGCCACCACGAGCGGCGGCAGGAACGCCGGCGTGCTGCGGGAGACCTTTTCGCCCGGCTTGTCATAGGCGCCACGCTGCATCACAAAGCTGTCCCGCATCTGCGGCTGGTCATTAAACACGTACGTCCGCACCACGGTCTGGGCGAGGTCATTGCGTGTCTTGCTGGCCGCCTCGACGTCGCGGACGGCCGTCGTCAGCTGCTCTGGCCGGGTCTCCCACACCTGCGTCAGCCAGTGGCGGCGTACTCTGCCGATGTCGGCTGGGTCGGTGGTTTTCTCCGGGCCTTGCTTGACGAGTGTGCGGAGCGGCTCCGGGATGTCGTCGAGCTTGTCCTTCCTGTCGGCGGACTTCTTCCACCAGACCGTGAACGACTTCGCAGGGTTGACCGTGGAGTCGTCCTTGGTCGCGAGCCCGACACGATCCCAACGGACATGGCCGTCGACCTGAGACAGTCCAAAGCCTGTCACCGGAGTGCCGACCGGCAGGGCGAGCCGCCCGGGATCAATCGTGAGCCGCGACCACCCGCCCGGAGCCGGCAGGTCGCCGCCCTGCACAAGCCCGGCACTGCGAACCTCGCCGAGTGCAATCGCCGTCCAGTCGCCCCAGACGATGCGATGGCTCCAGCCGTCTTTCGCGTGGAACTGCACCATCACGGCCTTGGGCGGATTGGTCGGATCGAGCCAGACGTGCGCGAAGATTTCGGCAGCCGCGGGGATCTCAATCGGCTCGGCACCGCTGCTGTAGAAATCCTGGCCGAGCCCCGCGGCCGTCCGCTCGAGGCAGCGGGCACCGGAGACCACGTCACCGGGTTGCACGGTGGTGAACCAGGCAGTCGGCCCACCGGGACCGCTGCGAACGTCCGCCCCAGCGGGAAACGCATCGTCGAGCCAGACGGTTTCGACGAGCTCCGGCGCCGGCTTCGGGCTGACCGTGGCCGGATCGACGTACGTCAGGGCTGCAAGCACCCCGTCTATCTTTCCCTCGAGCGCTGGAATCGAGGCGTCGAGCGCGGCCAGCTCCTTCTCCTGCTCGGGCGACGGAAGCATGATCGTGGGCGCCGTCCGCAGGATGTTGCCGTCGAAGCCCGGGTCGGCCGCCGAGTTGAAGAAGGCGTAGAGCGAATAAAACTCCCGGTGCGAGATCGGGTCGAACTTATGGCTGTGGCAGACGGCGCACTGGCCGGTCAGGCCCATCCAGGCGTTGGTCATCGTGGCGGTGCGGTCGACGGCATAGCGAAACAACAGCTCATCGTTGATCGATCCCCCCTCGCTCGTCGTCACATTGCATCGGGAGAATCCGGTGGCGATCTGCTGGTCGAGCGTGGCGTTTGGCAACAGATCACCGGCGAGCTGTTCGACCGTGAAGCGATCGAACGGCATGTTGGCGTTGAACGCCTTCACGACCCAGTCGCGGTAGGCCCACATCTGCCGCTCGTTGTCGAGGTGGAGACCGTGGGTGTCAGCATAGCGGGCGACGTCGAGCCAGTGGCGGGCCATCTCCTCGCCGTGATGGGGGCTCTGCAGCAGACGATCGACCACTTTCTCATACGCATCGGACGACGAGTCGGTGACGAAGGCATCGACCTCCGCGAGCGTCGGCGGAAGCCCCGTGAGCGCAAACGACAGTCGCCGGATAAGCGTCGGCCGGTCGGCCTCAGCGTTTATCGGCAGGCCCTCCGCCACAAGCCGCGACTCCAAAAAACGGTCGATCGGATTGTCGGCCAGGTTCCCCACGTCAGGCCCGACCCGATCGGGAAGTTGCGGCCGCGCAAGCAACGCGAACGACCAGTGCTTCTCGTAGGGGGCTCCGGCGGCGATCCATCGCGTGAGCAGGTCTTTCTGCTCGGGCGTGAGCGTCTTCTTCGTGTGCGGCGGCGGCATCACCACATCGGGATCGGTGGCGGTGATCCGGGCGATGACTTCGCTCGCGATCAGATCGCCGGCGACAATCGCACGTCCACCACTGTCAAGTTGCTGCGTGGCATGCTCTGCCTCGTCGAGACGCAGCCCGGCCTCCTGCTTGCCGGGCCCATGGCAGGCGTAGCAGTTCTCGGAGAGGAGCGGCCTGATGTCGCGGTCGAACCGGAACCGCCCCAGGGCCGGCTCGCCTGTTTCGGCTGCGGCGGCCGAAACGGCACACAGTGCCAGTAGCGTGGCCAGCAGTGCATGATGGCGGTGTGGCTTGGCAGAGCAACCCATGAAACGAACTTCTCGGTGGGTCACCCGCGTCGCCGACTCAGGGTCTCACCCGGAATCGCGGGCCATTCTGGCCGATCGGCGGGAGGAACTCGTGCGCCCACGGCGAGTCTCGGCAATAACCGCGGCCCGATAGTGCACTTCGACAAGTATGGCATCAGCCACACCGGACAGCAAGAACACCTGCCCGCGTTCGTCGGGAGGCCACACATGCTCAGCACCAATGGCGCACACCCGTCACGCTGTCAGGAAATCTGCAGGGGACCGCTGCTGTCGACGAAGTTTTTGACCGGCACACCGGCGGCGTCGAGCATCGTGACGTAGAGGTTTGCCAGCGGCTGCTGGCTGAAAACCACGTGCTCGCCAAGCTTCAGTTTCCCACCGGCATGGCCGGCGACCAGATTCGCCAGGTCGGTCGACTCGTGCCAGGTACCCATGCCACCACCGAAGTGCACGAGCGAATTGTCGAGCAGCGTCGACCCGTCGGCCTCCTTCACGGCCTTCATCCGCTCCAGCAGGTAGGCCACGTGGCCGATCCGCAGCCGATCGACTTTGGCCATTCCCAAGGGGCCGGTGTGGGTGTAGCCGTGGTAGCTGTCATTGAGCCCCGCTTCCTTGTACACGTCACCCATGTGACCAAGGATGGCCGTGGCCACTCGGGTCTGGTCGGTCTGCAGGGCGAGCACGAGCGTGTCGAGCATCAGGCGGATCCGTGGTCCGAAATTGCCCGCTGCAGCCTGTGGGTTACCGAGATCGAGCGACTGTCCGACGCCGCCGACCTTGTTGAGCGGCCCGGCCCCCTCGGGCAGCTTCGGCAGCGGCACGGCGTCCCACTTGCGGGCCTGCACGGCCCGCGACTCGAGCTCGCGCAGTTGCGTGAGGTATTCGTCGAGCCGCTCGCGGTCGTCGGCACCAAGCGACGCCTGCAATTTCTTCGTCTGGTCAACGACGCCGTCGAGAATGCTCTTCCGCTGCAGGTAGCGGACGTTCGCCTGTGCCTTGTCGGCGGCCGACGGACCGGTGAAGAGCCGCTCGAAAACCTTGTAAGGATCCCACTCGGCGGGGATAGGCGATCCCGTGTCTGTGTAGTTGATCGTCATGCCTCGGTCGTGGCTGAGGGCGAGCGACGGAATGCGGGTCTGCTGGCCGAGATGGCGGGCGGCGAGTTGGTCCACCGAAACGGCATTGCGACAGGCCACACCCGGCACGCGGAAGAGATCGACGGCGGTGAGGTGGCACATCGGATCCTGAGCGTGGCGGACGACCGTGCCCCGCGTGAACGCTCCCTCGTGGAGCAGACCACTCAGGATGCTGATATCGTCCTTGAAGGGCAGCAGCGGCTCGAGCGTGCCGAGCGGCTTGATCTCCGCTGGAATCTTGCCGCCCTCGACCTGGCTAAACGAGTTGCGGACATCGGGAAATTCCTTTGAATCCGCCCATGAGCGGCCAGTCAGGGCGGGCTTGTAGGACGGCATGAACATGTCGAGCAACGGCAGCGACACGAGCGCACCGGCACCCTTGAGAACGTGGCGGCGGGAGAGGCGGGGCTTCATGGCGGGCCTTTCGGGCGGAAGGAAAGAATGCTGGTCAGTGAATTTGGATCAGTGAATTTGGATCAGTGAATTTGGATCAGTGAACCTGGAACAGTTCGCTCTGCACCAGGGCGAGGATCAGCGCCTGGAATCGGAAATCGTCCTTCATGGTAGTTTCGCGGATGCTCTTCAGGGCCGGTTCGTCGGTGATGAGGTGTCGGCGGCCGAGAGCATAGCTCGCCAGCTTCTCGGTGAAGCCACGGGCGAACTTGTCCTTGTTGGCGACGAGATAACGCTTGAGCGCGTCAGGCCCCTTGCCCTCGATCTCGCCCATGCGGAAGCCATCGTCGATGGGGAACCTGGGCACCGGCGTCCAGACGGCATAGAGCTTGAATTTCTTCTGGACGGCCTCGGCGCTGCGGGCCGGATTGGCGGGATCGACCCAGGCCGGCTCCTCGTCCCGCCACTCCCCGATGACGTCGTAGTGCTCAAGCGCGATGCCGAGCGGATCGATCCGGGCATGGCAGCCGGCGCAGTTGGCGGCGGAGATATGCGAGCGCACCAGCGACGATGCCGTGTCGCCGTCGCCCGAGTCGGGCAGGACGGCATTCACATTCGGCGGCGGCGGGGGCGGGGGACGGTTGAAGATTTTTTCGAGAATCCACGCACCGCGGCGGACCGGGGATGTCCGCGTGTTCTCGCTGGCCGAGGCGAGGAAGGCCGCCGTCGTGACGAGGCCGCCCCGACGGCCCTCGGGCAACTTCACCTTGCGAAGGTTGCCGCCGCTCACCGGCTCGAAGCCGGCCAGTTCCATCGGCCAGAGCGGCCATAGCGACGGGAGATGATAGTGATCCGCGAGGCGGTCGTTGAGAAAGGCATAGTCGCAATCGAGCAGGTCGTAGAGCGAGCGGTTGTCGTGCAGGAGATGGTTCATCATGGCCCGCGGCTCTTCGGCAAAGTCTTTCCGCATCAGCCCCTGCAGGTCGAATCGCTTGTAGAGCGACTGCTCCGGCATGATCGTGGCCAGCTTGGAGAGCCCGAGCCATTCCCCCGTGAAGCGTTCGACAAAGGCTGCCGACCGCGGATCGGCGATCATCCGGCGCACCTGCTCGGCGAGCACAGGCCGCAGCTTGCCGGCGTCGGCCAGCGACGCCAGCTCCTCGTCAGGCGGGCAGCTCCAGAGGAAGTACGAGAGCCGCACGGCCAGTTCGCGGTCGGTGAGCTTGCGGCCCACGGGGCCGGGCTCGACGAGAAAGAGGAAGTGGGGCGACACGAGCGCCTTCGTGATTCCCAGTCGCAGGGCGTCGTGGAACGGCTCCTTCGACGGCGTAGGCATCAGTTTCGGGTCGGCGAAGGCTTTGGTAGCGGTGCTCACGAACTTCGTGAAGTCGGCAGTCTCGGCGGCCGTCGCCGGCCGGCGGTAGAGCTTCGGCAGCAGCCAGGCGGCGATCCGCTTCTCGTCGCCCGCCGCGATAGCCGCTGCGTTCTCCCGCTGGAACCGCGAGAGCGGCCAGCCCTCGGGGTAGAGCGGCCCCTCCACCTCGACGGCCAGATCCTTGAAGTAGGGGAAGGGATAGGGCGCATTGGGATCCTTCTTGCGTTCCGTCGCCCAGGAATGGTTCAGCAGGTCCCAGGTGTTGGTGGACTTCGGCTTGCCGTCGGGCCCCACCGCCCCACTGCTCTCCGCCCGCAGTCCGTTGTTGCTCGGAAATCCATTCGCCCAGCGGAAGTCGAGGTTGAAATTACCATTCGACGAGTGCAGTGCCATGGCCTCGTAGACGGCGGGCTCGCCCTCCTTGATCGGGAGGTCGCCGCTGGCCACCAGCGACTGATCGAGCCGGATCTGGAAATGCGGCACGTAGCCTGGTCGTGTCGCCAGGTTCCTCGGCGTGAACTTGATCCGCACCTTATAGTAGCCGGCGGGCCCGCCCATGGCGACGAAGAGATGGTCGCCAAGCCAGGCCCGGCCCGTGTCGGTCTCCCCGATGGCGCCGCCCGGATCGTGGCCGCGGATAGCGAGACCGTAGTCTTTGTTACCGTCGGTGAACACCTTCGTGACAGGCTTCGGCTGCTCTCCGTCAACCACCGCCATGCGTGCGACTGCATCCCCCGCGGCGAGATACTGCTCCACGAGCACCGAAGAAAGATTCAGGGCCTCGCCGATGTTGGTGAAGCCGTCGAGGGAGTCGTCGGGGGGGAAATCATCGGCGGGAGTGATCGCGTCAATCCCAAACACCTCCCTGATGGTGCGGTTGTATTCGTCGCCGTTGAGACGGCGCAGCGGCCGCGGACGCTTGACCGCCGCGAAGGCCTCGTGAATCTCGAGCTGCGTGCGAATCCACGCCTCGGCCGTCGCGTAATCCTTTTCCGTGGGCCGGGAGTCGTGATCCTTGGGTGGCATGTCGCGGGCAGCCAGCCGCTCCATGACACCGTGCCACGCGCCGGGACTGCGGTCCACCGTGGTGCCGGCGAGCAGGTCGGCCAAGTCGAAGCCCCCCTCGGCGTCATCCCCCTCGTGGCATTCCAGACAGTTCTTCGTGGCGAAACCCTTGATCTCCCGCACAGGGGCAAGTCCCGCCGCAGAATCCTCGGCGCATACCCGAAGGCACAGGGTGACCGCGAGCCCGATGGCCAACGCTGCCCGTGAAAAGACCATGATCGCTGCCAGATGGCCCACTGTCTTCTGCATATTACCCGATCTCCTCCACGACGCCGTCGCTCGACCCGAAGCGGTCGGCCTCCACGCCCATCTGGCGGAGCATTCGCACGTAGAGATTGCAGAGTGGCTTGTTCGTCTCGTTGCCGTAGGAGACGTGCCCCTGGTGCTTATAGCCTCCGCCGGCCAAGAGCACCGGCAGGTTGAATGAACTGTGCGCCGAGGCGTCGCCCAGGTTGCTCGTGAAAAGCACCTGCGTGGAGTCGAGGAGCGTGCCATTCTCCTCCTTCGTGTCGGCGAGTTTGGCGAGGAAACGCGAGAATGTCTCGAACTCCTTGTCCTCGTAGCGGCTGAGCTGTTCGATCTTGGCCGGATCCTTGCCGTGATGGGAGGCATCGTGGTGCTGGATCTCGAGCTCCGGCACGTTGGTCTTGCCGTGCTCGTTGGTGCCCAGCAGGATCACGCGGGTGGAGTCGGTCTGGAGCGCCAGGTGCATGACCGACAGCCATTTTTCCTGTTGGCTGATCCAGTTGTCGGTCGGCTTTTGAATGTCGGCCAGCTGCAGCGGCACCGTGGGCTTGGGCCGGTCCGACCAGGCCTTCTGCTGCTGGAGCTGGGCCTCCGCCTCCCGGACCGACGTCGTGAGCAGTTCGATCCGGTCGCGATCAGCGGCGCCGAGCGTGCCGCCGAGCGACTTGAGCTGATCGCGGACGTCGTCGAGGATGCTCGCTCCCTGCTCCAGTCGGCTCAACTCGCCACGGACCTCGTCCGGCGTGCCCTCGACGAACATCCGGCGAAACACGCTCGCGGGATCGCCTTCGTGCGGGATCGGCACACCCTTCTCGTTCCAGGAGAGCGACTGGCTCCAGACAGAGTTGAGCGCGAGGCAGGGCAGCCTTGTCTCGCTCCCCACCTGCTTGGCCGCGACCTGGTCGAGCGACACGCTGTTATGCAGGTCGCGCTCGCTGAACTCTGGCACGCCCGTGAAGATCGCCGGCTCGGTGTTGTGGGAATGCGGATAGCCGGGATGGCCCATCCCCGAAAACACGGTGAACTGCCCGCGGAAGGGCTCGAGCGTCTTGAGAAACCGGGTCGCCTCGTACTTCAGGCCCGTGGCCTCCGGCACCATGTGCGGATGGTAGGTGCCCAGCGGCCGATGGATCAAAACCATCCGGCGGGGCCTGCTCGCCGCGGCCGCAGCCCGGGCGTCGCGGCTGTAGAGCGAGGGCACCATCGCGTCGAGGAAGGGTAGGGCGATCGAGACCGCTCCGGCGCGGAGGAGCGTTCGCCGGTCGAGCACGGCGCGGTTGAGGATGTTCATGGCAGGAAGCCTCGGGGTGGCTGGGCTACAGTGGGCTACTTATTCAGGAATGCTGGACTCTGGATGACGGCCAGCACGAGCGAGCGGAGGCCGTGCTGTCGGGGCTTCGTATCGCTGAGGATCTGTTCGACGGTGGCGCGGTCGGCGAAGTCGATCGGCGCGCCGGTGGCGTAGACGATCAGCTTCTCCACCATATTACGCGCTAATTGATCGGCGTCCCGCTCGAGCACGATCTGCTTGTAGGCGTCGAGATCTTGAAACGACTTCCCGTCGGCGGTCTCGCCCCCGGCCTCGACGGGCTTGGCGACGTACACCTTCTTGCCAGGAAACCCGGGCAACTCCCGCTGCTCGATGCCGTCGCCCCCCTGTTTCACGCGATACCGTTCCCGCCAGCCACCGACGACGTCGTAGCTTTCGAGCGCGAAGCCGGGCGGGTCGATCGTGCGGTGGCACGACGCACAGGCCTCCACGTTTTTGTGCAGCGAGAGTTGCTCCCGGATGGTCGTCGCGCCGCGGATGTCGGGCTCGATCGCCTTGACGTTGGGCGGCGGAGCGGCCGGCGGCGTGCCGAGGATGCGCTCGAGCACCCACGCGCCACGTTTCACGGGGGAGGTGTAGCTAGCGTTCGTCGACATCTTGAGAAAGCTCGCCTGCGTGATCACGCCGCCGCGATGGTGCTTGGGCTGAAGCGAGACCTTGCGAAACTCCGCCCCCTCGACGCCGTCCACGCCGTAATGCTGCGCGAGCCGGCCGTTGAGGATCGTCCAATCGGAGTGGAAGAAGTTCGTGGCTGGCAGATCCTCAGCCAGCACGTGTGCGAAGAACCGTCGCGACTCGATGGGGATCGACCACGTGAGCATCTCGTCGTATTCGGAGTAGATGTCGTCCGGCTTCATGTCGAGGAACTTCCGCAGGTCGAGCCACTGGTCGGTGAAGTCCTTCACGAACCTGGCCGCCTTCGGATCCGCGAGCATGCGGTCGGCCTGGGCCCGCAGACCCTCCGGCGTCGAAAGGCTGCCCTTGGCAGCCGCGGCGAGGAGCTGCTCATCGGGCGTCGCACTCCACAGAAACCGGGCCAGCCGGGCCGCGATTGTGTAGTCGTCGAGTCTCCCGGGCGGCTCGATAAACGTGAGGAAGTGGGGCGAGCAGAGGATCGCCTTATATCCGGCCCGCATCGCTTCGTCGAACGACTCACCCTTGTCGATGCGGCCGTGCACGAGCGACACATAGTGCGCCGCGAGGTCCTCGGCGACCGGGCGACGAAAGGCCAGCGGAAGGAAGCCGCGGATCAATCGGTCTGCATCGGCCTTCGGATCAGTCGAGACAGCGATGAGCGGCCACTTCGCATATTCGCCGCTGCCTACCTGCCACTTCTCCCAGTCCTTCGGCGGCTCTTTCCCTTCGGGCATCCGCGGCTGCCTTGGCAAGTCGCCAAACATCCGCTGGTAGCCGAGGCCGGCGTCGAGCGGCCCTTCCAACTCGGCCCAGTCGATTGCCAGTCCGGGGCCGGCGAAATCCTGCTCCAGCGGCTGCTTGCCGCGGTCGCCCCGGCTTTTTTCCAACTCGCCAAACCAGGGCAGCTGCCCCTGGAAAAACACGAACTGGTTGCCCTGCGAATATTTGAGATCGGTCTCGGCCTCGAGAATCTTCGTCTCGCCCGGCTTCACGTCCCGATAGTCGATGATGTGCATGAGCTTCTCAGTCTGGAACCGATCGACTCGCTTGCCGATCAGCACCGACATCGGCTTGTCGCAGTTGACGAGCCGGACCGAGGCCCGAATCCGATACCGGCCCGGCACGAGCGGAGGGGGCGCCTGCATGCTGTTGTCGCCGTAGAGCACGGCGTGGAGCACGAGCGCATCGCCATCGATCCGCACAAAGGGATCGATGCCCGTGCGGTGCACCGGCAGCCGCTTCTCCAGATACTCCTTCCCGGTCCAGCGCGTGACCTTCGACGCGACAGGCCCGGCGGGCAGCGCGGCGGCGAGCGCCCGTTCGGCCGCCGACTGGTAGCGGAGTAGATGGGTGGCCGATGTTTCCAACCCGCTGCTGGTGGTGTCGAACCCGTGGACGACCGTGTCTTCAGGGAGCATGGCTGCGAGCGGCTCGGCGATGCCCAGCAGGTCGTGGAGCGTGTGCTCATACTCGCGACGGTTCATCCTCCGCAGCACGACGCGGCCCTCGGCCTTCTGTTGGGCACTGGCAGCGGCCGTAAGCTTCGCGGCAAGCCCGGCCACCGCGGCGGCCCGCTCTTCAGAGGACGGCTGCGGAGCGTCGGCCGGCGGCATCTCGCCCGACTTGATACGGTCGTGGATGCGGACCCAGGCTGGGTTGTCGTAATCGGGGGCCAGTGACTCGAGCGAGAGGCCCGCCGTTGCCGAGCCATCGTCGTGGCAGTCGACACAGTAGGTCTTGAACGATTTCTGCGGAGTGGCCCCGGCTGCCACCGCAGTCTCTGCGACCGCCGCTCCGGCCAGCAGCACGGCGACACGCGCGACAAGACAAAACACCGCGACACATCCGGCACGCTGGCTCACGGCTTCGTGGTGTCGGGCACCGGGCTGGTGGCAACGATTCATGCTACCGGGTTTCATAAGGCAGAGGTCTTGGCACGCCGCTGACGATAGCGGTCACGGCTTCAGACTGATTCGTTCGGGTGGCGGTCACCTATTCCCGCAACACTCTCCGTGGTCAACTGACGTGGCTCAGTTCTCGAGCCAGGCGTCAGCCACCCTTGAAATCTCCCTTGAGTTCGAAACGAAACTCGGGGCCGGCGTTGCGGCCCGGCTTGACGGTGGCCTTGAGGCCCGACTTGGCTTTGTCGCCGTAGTCCTTCGGCACGATGTAGTCAGGCGGAAGCTTGGCGAGTTCCGCCTCCAGGGCGAGATTGGGCTCCGTGATGCCCTCCATGCGGTTTCTCCACTTCGTGATCGTGACGGAGTATTCGCCGGCCACGGCACCTCGGTCTCGGGCTCCGCCACGCACCGTCGTAAGGTGAAACACCCCGGTTGCATCGGTTTTTCCAAACGCAGGCTGGCCTGCGGAGACCGGGGAAAACCCGACGCTCGCACCCGCGACCGGCTCACCATCGAGCAGCACAACCCCTTCGACATAGGCCACAGCAGGGCCGGATCTTCCGCAGCCACCTGCAGCGATGATCGCGAACAACGCCGCAAAAACGAGGCACGCCGCGTGAGAAGGCTTTTTTATCACTGCTCTGTGTCCTCTTCCTTTCGATGTCCAACCGCCCCTCAGCCCGAACCGCCGCGACAGCGATATTTCTCCGCCGCTCATTGGTCGATTGACTTGGCCTCACGGCTGCCAATGGTGCCCATCGCGCCCCAGACGCCCCACGCAGACTGACCAACATAATTCCGCACATCCGTGCTGCTGCCACCATTGTTGGAGGGCTGGGACGGCGGCGTCTGGGTCGGATCACCGGCGTCGATAAAGTCACTCACCGACCGGACTGCGGCGTCGCACATGACCACGTTCGTCACCTGCTGATGCCAACTCGTCGCGTTGCTGAGCGGGTAGTAGTTTGTGTAGGGGGAGTTGTAGGAAGAGGCCTTGTCCGTGCACCCAGCGGGGCCCGCGTTGGGAGCGACGATCGTAGTGAAATCGGTGGGAGGGCCGTTGGTGTTTGCCCAATCGTGGCCATGGTAGTAGTTCTGCTGCGAAGTCGTCGGCTGGTAGGTGGGGTCCGCATTCAGGCAGTTGGCCGGTGCCGGCTGGCTCCCGAAATCGCCCCAGTTCGCGACACCGAACCCGAACATCGCCTTCGTCGGGGACGTGTACATGCCATTGGTGACGATGCACTCAGCGAGCATGACGGTCTTCGACGCGCCGTCGAGAATGTCCTTTGTGCCGACGAATTTATTCTTGTTGTTCGCGTCAGCTGGGTAGACGTTCTGGAATGGGCCGCGGGCACACGCCTTGTAATTCGCGTAGTCGCTCTTACTGATCGTGTCCCCCGAGCAGCAGTGGTAGCTGAACCGTGCCTTGCCCGACAATGCCAGCCCGTCTGACGGACACTTCAAGGTCCCGAGGAACGCCGCGTTGGTCGCGCCGCTTATCGAAGTGTTGCTGGAGGCCAAGCTCATGCACTGGTTGTAGATCGAATCCTGCTCCATGTACGGCAGGGTGGGCACGATATACGACACCCAGCTGCTGTTGGCTGAGCTTGAAGCGAATTCCGGCTGATACCTCAACACCGTGAAACGCCTCTTGACGTTTTCATAGTTCAGCATGGCACTGGCTGTTGCGGGCTGCCTCACGGGCTGCCTGGACAGCGGGAAGAAGCAGGCCCACGAGCGTGCCGATGATCGCGATCACCACCAGCAACTCCACGAGTGTAAAAGCGGCCCGATGGGACGGGCTGCCGGGAAAACAGCGGCGCTGCATGATCAGTCCTCCTGGATCGATGGAATGCTGGATCGATGAAATGCTAGATCGATGGAATGTCAGAAAGCGGAAAGCGAAGGGGCAAAACCTGAGGTCGCTCCCCCCTCTCAAGTTACTAGACTACTCCGCCCCGGCGTCCGCGACCCCGTACTTTCGTACGGGGTCGCCGCAAATTCTGGGTCGCGGGTTTTCGGGCCAGAAGCGGTCATGTTGGGGTATTCTGAAGGGGGAGGTTGCCTGGATGACGAGCCGCCGCGTTCAAGTGCTGTTGTGCGTGATTGTGATTGTGCGCCTCGGCCTCGAAGAGGCGGCCGCGACCGGCATCGACGTGCAGCCGATCGCGGCGTTGCGTCAGCTCAGTCCGGAGGCTGTCAAGGGTGAGCCGGCCGTCAGGGTGCGGGGCGTCGTCACGTGGAGAGATGATTGGAATTATGTTCTGCAGGAAGGGGACGGCGGCATCTTCATCCTTCTCCACGCCATGCGGAATCGCGGGCTCACCCCGGACTTCTCGCTCCTTGACGACGTCGTTCCCGGCGCCGAGGTCGAGGTCGAGGGCCGGCTGATTCCCGGAGGCTTCTGCCCGGCGATTCTGGCTACTGCGAGTCGCGTCATAGGCTCCGCGAAGACGCCGGAGCCCCGCGGCACGTCACCCCGCCGCTTCTTCTCGGGCGCCGACGACTGCCTGCTCGTCGAGATCGCAGGAGTTGTCCGTGCGGTGCGAGAGTCGGCCGACGCGATCGATCTGTCGATGGCAGTGGACGGGAAACCATTCGTCGTCCGTGTCGAGGGGGAGGCCATGCAGGGAGCCTTCGGCGATCTCGTCGATGCCGAGGTGCGGGTAGCCGGCGTGGCCATGACGCGGTTCAACACCCGCGGCGAACTGACGATGCCCTCGCTCGCGGTCGGCAAGTCGGGCAGGGTCACCGTCATCGCCGCCCGGCGTTTCCCTCCCTTCGAAGCGCCCATGACTCCGCTGCGGCATCTGAACGGCTTTCGCGCCGAGCCGCACGATGGCCACATGGTGCGGATCAACGGGACGGTGAGCCATGCGGTGGCCGCCGCGGAGCTTTACCTTCAGGACGGGGTCTCGGGCGTGCGGGTGTCCACCGACTCAAGCGAGCCGTTCACCCCCGGCGACCGTGTCGAGGCGGCAGGCTTCGTCGATACGAGCGGCCGCGTCGCCGGCCTGTGTCATGCGGTGGTGCGACGGATCGCCTCGGGCAGCCCGCCACGGCCCGTCGCCATCACCCCTGACGCCATCCTCGAAACGAACCTCGTCGCAGCCCGGTCCTACACCATGGCCAATCCGGGGGACTACGAAGGCTGCCTCGTCACATTCCCCGCCACGCTCCTCGAGAAGCAGCCCACCCATGCCGGCGGGAGTCTGATCCTCGCGGCCGGCAAGACGACCGTGGTGGCGATCCTGTCGGCGGCCGACGAAGGGCGGCTGCGGGGGCTCATGCCCGGCAGTGAGGTCGGGCTCACGGGCATCGTCCATACCGACTGGGAGCCGCCCGCCGATGCGTGGGGTTCGCTCCCGCGCGTGAGCGAGCGCATGCGGCTGCGCGTCCGTTCGGCCGACGACGTCGTGGTGCTGCGGCCGCCATCGTGGTGGACGCCACGCCGTCTGGCGATTCTCGCCGGATCGTTGGCGGCGACGGCGGCCGGTGCGTTTCTCTGGGGGGTGCTCCTGCGGCGGCAGGCGATGCGGCTTGCCCAGCGGATTGCCCAGGAAATCCGGCTGCGACGTGATGCGGCGGTGGAATTCGAAGCGACGCTGCGGGAACGCAACCGGCTCGCCTTGAACCTTCACGACACGGTGCTGCAGACGGTGACCGGCATCGGCTACCAGGTAGCCGCGTGCAAGGACGACGAGGGACGGCCGTCGGTGGACGTCGATCGGCATTTCGGTGTCGTGGAGAGGATGGTGACGCATGCCATGCGGCAGCTGCGGGGCACGGTGTGGGCGCTCAAGGCGGCGGCCCCTTCCGGGCGGCCGTTCCCTGCGGCGCTCGCCGATCTTGCCGCCCGCCTCGGTGAGGAGCACGACGCGGTGATCGACGTGGGCGTGGCCGAAACGACGCCTACGCTCGACGAGGTCGTGGCGGGAAACCTGCTGCTCCTCGCCCAGGAATCGCTCCTAAACGCCCTACGGCATGCCGATGCGTCGGCGATCGCCGTGCGGTTCGGCCCGGTCGCGCCGCTCACGGTCGCCGGCCCGCCTGCCGTGGAATTGACCGTCCGCGACGACGGCCACGGGTTTGACCCTGCGTCTCGCCCCGGGGCCCGGGAGGGGCACTTCGGGATCGAGGGGATGTGCGAGCGGGTGGAGCGGCTCGGTGGCTCGATCACGATCGAAAGCCAGCCCGGGAGCGGGACGACGGTCGTCGTGCGGCTGCCGGCATCGGTCACCACTCCGGCCGATCGTACGGGGCGGATGGAACACGAAGCTGCTTCACGAGTGCCATGATGTTGAACCACCGCTCAAGCACGATCCGCATTTTCCTGGTCGACGACCATCCGATCCTGCGGACCGGGCTCCTGTATCTTCTCGAGAGGCAGTCCGACCTCGTCGTGGTGGGGCAGGCCAGCAGCGGAGAGGAGGCGTTGCAGTTGGTGGCTGATAGCCACCCAGACGTCTGCCTGCTCGACCTGAGCCTGCCGGGGATCGACGGCTTCGAGACGCTGCAAAGGATGCTCCGCCTCAAGCGAACGCTCCAAGTCATCATGCTCACATCCTCGGACTCTGCCGAGGTCGCGGACCGCGCCATGCGCAATGGTGCGAGCGGCTTCCTATCCAAGAACGTGGAGCACCGGCTCCTCATCAAGGCGATTCGCGAAGTGCACGCGGGCCACACCGGAATCATGCAGGGCGTCGCGGTGGAGACGAAGCCGGCCGGCAACACGCTGCTCACGCCTCGGGAGATGGAGGTGCTCAGGCTGATGCGGCGCGGACTGAGCAACGCGCAGATCGGCCAGGCGATGGCGATCTCGGAGCGGACCGTCAAGGGGCACGTGACTTTTATTCTCGAGAAGCTCGGTGCCGCCGACCGTGCGGGGGCCGTGGCCCGAGGCTTTGATCTCGGGCTGCTCAAGGCCGGCCTGACTGGCGGTTGAACGCGACGGTCGCCCTTACTCGCCGCCCCATGCACAGACTGCAGGCGTCAACCGCCTTTGAAATCGCCTTTGAGTTCAAACCTGTACTCTGGGCCGGCGTTTCGGCCCGGCTTGACAGTGGCTTTGAGTCCCGATGTGGCCTTCTCGCCATATGCCTTTGGCACGATATAGTCGGGGGGCAGGTTCGAGAGTTCATCCGATTTTTTTTGCCATGCCCCGTGCGTTGCCGTGTCGGCCCGGTCGGGCTCCGGCCCGAGTTCGATGGACCAGTCTCGCCATTTCTTTACAGTCACGGCATAGCTGCCCGTCATCGCGCCCTTGCCCTGGCCACCGCCCCGCACAGTCGTGAGTTTGAAAACCCCCTTGTCGTCCGTTCTCCCGAACGCGGGCAGCCCCCCTTCGATCGGCGAAAACCCAACGGTCGCGCCATCGACAGGCTCCCCTTCGAGCAGCACAACGCCCTCGACGTAATGCACCGCCGGACCGGCAGGCCGACAACCGCTCGCGACGGCCCAGCAACCGAGGGCGACCATGACTGCCCACACGACGGCATCGCTGCCGCGCTGGCCGATCCTGCAGGTCGGTCGAATGGATGATGTCACGATTCGCATGTGGAGTCTCGCTTGGTCGCGCAGAGCAGGGACAAGCCGCCCCCAGTCGCGTTCCTTGGCTTGGGTTACATCAGTCCTGGAGCCTGACGTTCTCTGCGCTATTGCGAGTTCCCATCGCGCCCCACACACCCCACGCCGATGGGCCCGTATAGTTTCGGGGATCGGTGTTGCTGCCCCCGTTGACGGAAGGAACGACGGGCGGCGACTGGGTGGGATCGCCCGCGTCGATGTTGTCGCTGATCGTGCGTGTCGACGCATCCATCATCACGATGTTGATGCTGCTCGAATGCCAGCTCGACGGATTCGCGATGGCGCCTTCAGCGAAATAGTTGCCGTACGCGTTCGGATTGCACGCCGGAGCCGAATTTGGCGCGAGGATCGGAACGTGTCAATGACTTTGAGACAACTGCGGAACGAATTTAGTGTCGCGGGGTAGTTCAAGTGTGCGGGCTGTTGGCCGATTT
>JAPLNQ010000063.1 GCA_026401075.1 Planctomycetia bacterium | reverse complement strand
TGCTCTACCAACTGAGCTACCCGTCCAGGGTTTTGTCCCTATTTCGTAGGTCTTGAAAGCGGGTCTGTCAACGCGTGGGACTGCCATACGGGCAGGACGCCGGCCACGGGCTTGGCCGCGGTCTCCCCATGCTTTGCCCGTGGCCCCGCCCAGGCATGCCGGTCAAGGCTGCGCCCGCCCCATCGCCGCGATCCACTGCACAGCCATCATCACGCCAAATACCCCCCAGCCCAGAGCGTTGAGGACGCCTCCGCCGAGCAGGCCGTCCGCCGCACCCGGATCGATGCCGCCAACCATCCGCATCAGCGTGATAAACACCACGGCCGTCACGGCTGCCACGGCGATGCTCCGCGCCGCGAACTTCATCCGCTGCAAGGCCGTGGCAAGCCCTGTCGTCAGGGGCGCGGGCACGGTGGGCCACAGTTCCTTCCCCGTTCGCACGCCGCTGTCCCGATCGGTCTCTTCCACCGCCGATAAGAGATCTCGCGTTGACTGGTGGTCGGCCGGCGACAGGTCCTGCCACAGGCCCGCGCCGGAGGGCAACGGCGGCGGCGACTGCCGTGATGAAGCATCTTCGGATGCGGTAGCCGCGGCCGCTCGTTTTGTTCGGGTCAGCTTGACTCGCGGCATCGCGAGCGGTGTTGCGGGGATCCACGGCCGCAGCCGTTCGACCACGGCCTCCGCAGACGCCGGTCGCTCCGCTGCATCCTTCCGCATCATCGCCTCGACCACCCGACAAAACCCTTCACTCACTCCCGGCTCCAGCTGCCGGATAGGCCGGGGCTGTTCTTTCAATTGCCGCTGCGTCTTCTCCTGCCGTGTGCCGCCAGGGAATGGCACCTCGCCCGTCAGCACGAAATAGAGCGTGCAGCCGAGCGCGTAGATGTCGGCCGAAGGCCCGACGGTGTCCGGCGTGCGGATCTGCTCGGGAGCCATGTAGTCCATGGTGCCCACCACACGCCCCAGCCGCGCCGACTCGCCCTCCATCGTCGAACCGGCCAGCCCGAGGTCGAGCACCTTGACGTGTCCTTCGGGAGTCACGAGCAGGTTGGCCGGCTTCACGTCGCGATGGACAAGGCCCTGGCCATGCGCGTAGGCCAGACCGATAGCGGCCTGGGAAATCACCGAAGCCGCCCTCACCTCGTCGAGCCTTCCGTGCTTGAGCACCTGCAGACGGAGGTCGAGGCCGGGCACCAGTTCCGTCACCAGATAGTAAACCTTCCCATCGTGGCCTGCATCGAGGGCCCGCACGAGGTTGGCGTGATCGAGCCTGGCAAGCATGCGGATCTCTCGCTGAAATGCCGCCTCCGATTCACTCGTTGATTTCGAACGCGGCAGCACCTTGATCGCGACGGTCCTTCCCATCATCACGTGCTGGGCCCGAAACACCTGCCCCATGCCGCCGTGGCCGATCTCATCCAGGATGCGATACTGCCCCAGCGTCAGCTTTCGTCGACCCTGCAGGAGTTGGCCTGCCTGGAAACGGGTAAGGAGGTCCTTGGCTACCAGACGGTCGGCCACAGCCGCATCCCAGCCAGCGGCGTCGGCACGGGCGGCGAGCCCGAGGGTCTGACCCACCTGCTCCTCGCAGGCCGCGATCTGCCCAACGTCCAGCAGGCCGCTGGCCAGCGCCGTGTCGCGAAACCGTGGCACGGGCCGCGTTGGCCCGCCGACAGGCAGGGGCGGAGAGTGATTAGGTGGCTGCGACATCGACACTCAGTCTACACCCGTTTTGCCGCGTGCCATCACGACGGGGGGCATTGCTCGGTGCCGCGGAGCAGCGCCGGGAAGCGGGCCTGCCACGCCTGGGGCCAGCCCGCCTCGAGCACCGCGGCCTGCCGCGTGCCGGGGTGAGCAAACGCCAGGCGGCGGGCATGCAGAGCGATGGCCGGCCCCAATCCGGGTGCTGCCGCGAACGGCAGCCGCGAGCCATACGTTCTGTCTCCGACGATCGGGCAGCCCCGGCCTGCCAGTTGCACCCGCAGCTGGTGTCGCCGGCCGGTGGAGGGCACGAGCTCGACGAGCGACACCTCGCCCAGGCGTTTCACCACTCGGGCACGAACATGGCACTCACCGCCGGCCACATCGTCTTCATCGCCGCCATCGCCGCCATCGTTGTCAGCGTCATCAGCCGGGACGCCACGGCCCGCACCGCCAGCGGGCCGCAGTCGCGACCGCCGCTCCTCGCCTTGGCGCTCGATCCGGTCGTGCCAATCGACCCACTGGCCGAGCGCCGCCGGAAACCGCCCCTCGACCACGGCTACGTAGGTTTTCTCCACCAGCCGCTCCCGAAACTGCCGCGATAATTCCGCTGCGGCCGCCCTCGTTTTGGCCATCACGAGCACGCCCGACACCGGCGCATCGAGCCTGCTCACCACGCCGAGGAATGCGCCGGCCGCCCGCGACCTCTGCAGGATCGTGAACACGCTGGGCGTGCCTCGGGCGGCATTGGCCGTGGCCAAGCCGGCCGGCTTGACGATCGCGATCAGGCGGTCATCCTCAGTGATCCGTTCCAGGTGAGAGAGGTTTGCGGCCATGGCTCCAGCGTCGCGTCGACAGATCATCCTTGCAAGCGGCTCCCCGCGCAGACGGGAACTGGCGACGGGTGAGGGCTGGGACGTGCTGGTCGTGCCGCCGCCTGAGGCAATCGAGGCCATGGCCGCGCCGCAAGGCCTTGAGGAGTCGCTGGAGGCCTACGTGCTGCGGTTGGCCCGGGCAAAGGGGCAGGCCGTGGCCAATCCCGGCATTCCNNNGTCGATGGCACCGCCCTGGGCAAGCCCGTCGACCGCGACGACGCCAGACGGATGCTCACGCTCCTGTCTGGCCGCGTGCATCGCGTTCTGACGGGAGTCTGGATCTGCCGCCAGCAACGAGCCTCACTCGCCGATGGCCCCTCTCAGAGGCCACACGAAACCGTCGAGGAGAGCCTGCTCAAGATGGACCCGTTCGAGGGCTCCCTGCTCGAGTGGTACCTCGACAGCGGCATGTGGCAAGGGAAGGCCGGGGCATGCGGCTTCCAAGACGAACGCCTGCCGCTGCGGCTTGTGTCAGGCAGCGAATCCAACGTCGTGGGCCTGCCGCTGGAGCGGGTGCGGGCGATGCTGGACGACCTTGATCAACGGCCTATCTAACAAAAAAATCGATACTCTCGCACTTTTGGCACTACCATCGGCTCTGAAAGCTTAACTACCGTGTTCGGGATGGGAACGGGTGTGACCTTTCAGATATGTTCACCGGAAAATTTCCATACATGCCGCCAGGGCGGCACGTTGTACGGGGTCGTGGTAATTGGCACGCTCCGAGCTAACTGTTGACAACAGTCAGCTTCAGAAGCACTCGATACGAGTGGTCAAGCATTCGTCCGTTAGTACCGGTTAGCTAAGTGCATTACTGCACGTACACATCCGGCCTATCAACCAGGTCGTCTTCCTGGGGACTTTCGGGTATGAACCCTACGAAACCTCATCTCGGGGCGGGCTTCACGCTTATATGCTTTCAGCGTTTATCCGTTCCGTTCATAGCTA
>JAPLNQ010000237.1:21638-96741 GCA_026401075.1 Planctomycetia bacterium | reverse complement strand
TCAACAGCGTGATCCAAGCCTTGAAGTACGCTGCCCGTGGCTTCCGCTCGTTCACCAATTATCGAACGCGAATCCTGTTCTTCTGCGGCAAACTGGATCTTAAGCAGCAGTTACAGTGCCACTAAAAGTCCCGAAGAACCTGGAAAATAGCTCCCGTCCCCATTTTCCTGGTTGACCGCAGCCCACCCCGGAACAACGCTACAGTCAGTTACGTCCCATCCCCTTGAACGTCCCTTGGAGCGTCCTCGATGCTGCCCCTGATCCTGATTGGCCTGGGAATTTTCGCCTTCCTCGTGGTCTTCGCGATGCTCGCGAGATACCTGCGGCTCTGGCTTCAGTCGTATGCATCGAGCGCCGGGATCGGCCTCTTCGATCTGGTCGCGATGAGCTTCAAGAAGGTCAGCCCGACGGTGATCGTGCGGAGCAAGATCATGGCGGTGCAGGCGGGGCTCGGGGATTCGACCGGCATCACCAAGCAGGCGCTCGAGGCCCACTACCTCGCCGGCGGCCGCGTGCCGTTGGTCGTGCAGGCGCTGATCGCCGCCAACAAGGCGAAGATCAAGGAACTCGACTGGAAGCTTGCCACCGCCATCGACCTGGCGGGCCGCGATGTCCGCGAGGCGGTACAGACGAGCGTGTATCCAAAGGTGATCGACTGCCCGGGAAAAAACAGCGGGCGGGAAACACTCGACGCCGTCGCGAAGAACGGCGTGCAGTTGAAGGTGAGGGCCCGCGTGACCGTCCGCACGAACCTCAACCAACTCATCGGTGGGGCGATGGAGGAGACGATCATCGCGCGGGTCGGCGAGGGGATCGTGTCGGCGATCGGTGCGGCGGAGCGTCACACCGACGTGCTGGAGAATCCCGACATGATCTCGAAGACCGTGCTCGCGCGGCGGCTCGATTCCAACACCGCCTTCGAGATCGTCTCGATCGACATCGCCGACATCGACGTCGGCTCCAATATTGGCGCCCGGCTGCAGGCCGACCAGGCCGAAGCCGACACCCGCGTGGCCCGCGCCAATGCCGAGGGTCGCCGGGCGATGGCCGTCGCCAAGGAGCAGGAGATGATCGCCAGCATCGAGGAGAGCAGGGCGGCGCTCGTCGAGGCGGAGTCGGCCGTGCCCAAGGCGGTCGCCGAGTCGCTCACCTCGGGCCAGCTCGGCATCTTCGATTACTACAAGCTGCGAAACCTTCAGGCCGACACCGACATGCGGCGGACGATCGCCACCGGCACGACGCCCGGCACCGCCTCGGTGCAATGATGCAGCTTCCACTCGCCACCTGCGTGCTGTTTGCCGCCGGGTTTGACTGGCTCGAGGCGCTGCTGCCGTTTCTGTTCGTCGCGTTCTGGATCGTGTCGCAGGTGTTCGCGGTTTTTCGCCGGCTGCAGGGGGGCGGACGCCAGCAGCCACCGCCGCTGCCGCCGCGGCCACGGTTTGAGCCGGTCCGCGATCGGCCTCGGCCGCCGCAGCCAGTGGGCGATGATGCTGCGGATTCGCGGAGCGTTCTTGAAAAGCAGATCGCCGAATTCCTCCGCGAGGCGACCGGCGAGAAGAAGCCGCAGCCCACGATGCAGAAGAGCGAGCCGGGGGCAGCAACGCGGCCGCAGCCACCGCGACCGGAACGCCGGGCCGATGCAGATCGTCGTGCTCCGCAGACACCGCGGGCTGCGGCACCTGTCCGCCGGGAGCGGGAGCCGAAGAAGAACGCAGCGACACGGGAGGCCGCCGCCCGAATCACCGAGACGGCCCCGCAGCAACCACAGCCGCAGAGCGAGTCGGTCGCCCGGCACGTGCAGGACGCCTTCTCTCGCGAGCTCACGCACTTGCGGGGCGCGATCACGCAGGACGAGCCGCAGGCCGGCGCCGCGCCGCGGACGTCGACGCCGACGCAGGCGGAGGAACTGATGCATCTGCTCCGCAATCCGGTCACGGTCCGGCAGGTGATCCTGCTCCGTGAGATCCTCGACCGCCCGGTCGACCGCTGGTGAGGGCGGGCCGCAGAGCGGGGAAGCATGGGGAATCCTTAGACCTGCCCCCGTGGCGGCAAGTTTTCAACTTGTCCGTGTCCCAGCATCGACTCCACAAGTTAAAAACTCGTGGCCACGGGTCGAACTCCTTCGGTCTTGTCTTTCCTGCCGAGACAGCCTCAACCTCTCCCCGTGGTGGGTTTTCAACTTGCCTGAAGCTGGTGAGGGCGGGTGCTGGCGCTGGCTTCGCTAGCATGGGCGACACCCTCGGCGCAGTCTGCCTGAATCGCCCCGCCACCGGCGTAACACCACGAAGGTGGGGCGTCTGGGAGGCTGGCAGGGGCCGATTTCCAGGCCTTCTCGCGCGGCAAAAATCGCGGCTTGAGCCTCGGCCTCGAGTGGTCTACAAGACCTTCCGAGGGTTCGCTTCGGTGCGGCCCCTTGCAGCGCGTAGACGAGGTGCCCAAGCCTCGTCTACGCGCCTGTTTTTCAGGGATGAAACTCGTGGTCATCAGCCGCACGTGCATCTGTGTTCGGGCGATCCTCCAGGCGAACGTCCTGGTGATCATCCTGTCGATCACCTGTGCCGCCGTCGCGGCGGCCGGCGAACAGCCCGGCCCCTTTCCCGCCACCGTCCGGGTCATCGCCGACCACACCTATCTCCGCGCCGGGCCGGGCGACGACTTCTATCCCACCGAGCGGCTCATCGCCGGCACGGCGGTCGAAGTGTGGGCCGTCGATCCGTCGGGCTATGTTGCCCTGCGGCCCGTGGATGGCAGCTTCAGTTGGCTGCGGGCGTGTGATGTCGATGCCGTCTCTGTCATCGGCGATCCTCCGACTGGCCAGGCCTCCGGTCGTGGCGTCGGCGTGATCGTGACCGACGGCGCCGTGTCGCGGGTGGGATCGCAACTCAACGACCTGCGGCATGTCGCCCATGTGAGCCTCGAAGCGGGTGAACGCGTGCAGGTGATCGACGAGGTGCGGATTGCCGCAGGACGCCATGCGGGACTGTGGGTACGGATCGAACCGCCGGCGGGTGAATTCCGCTGGGCGTGGCTGGGCGATCTGGAAGTGCCACCCGGCGTCGTGCCGCCCACGCCGGCCGTCGCCGCAACCGCAGACGCCCCCGACGGCAACACCGCGTCGATCGGCGAGGCGATGGCCGCGATCAAGGATGCGAGCGTCGCCGTCGCGCAGGCTTTAGACACGCAGGCTGTAGACACGCAGCTAGCAGGAAAAAGTGGTGCGGCAGCTTTAGACACGCAGGTAGGGACGGACAGAGGTGCGCCAGCTTTAGGCACGCAGCTAGCCACAGGCACGCAGATGGGGACCGGTGCTCCAGTTGCCCCGCCTCAACAGCTGGGATTCATGCCCTCGGCCCGGCGGCTCTTTGCCGGCTGGCTGCCGCGCGGCACGAGCGTGTTCGATCCGGCCACGCCTGTCACTCCCGTCGCCGTGACGGGTGGTGCCGCCGTGTCGGGTGACGAACTGGCGGACATCGACCTGGCACTCTCGCTGGCGGTCACCGGCCCTGCGGAGGCATGGAATCTGCCGCCGGTGCGGGAACGGCTTCGTCAGGCGGCAGCCCGCACGGCCACCGACATCGACCGCACACGCGTCGAGGCGATCGATGCGCGGATCTCCCGGTTCGAGACGATCCAGTCGCGGCATCGCACCCTGGCCGCCGCACCGCCGCCCGCCGCCGACCCATCGCTGCAACTCGGCGGCATGTGGTCGAGCCTGTCGGCGATCGGCGGCCGGCCCATCCGGCCGGGCGTGATGCCCGGCGGCGGATCGGCTGATGGCCAGCCCACCTGGACTCCCCCCGATATGACCGAGACCAGCGGCCGGCTGGCGACCGTCGTCTCCCGGCGGCCCGACGCCCCGCGGTGGGCGGTCGTCGATCAGAGTAACAACGTGATCGCTTTCATCACGCCACAGACGGGCGTGAACCTCGCGCCGCTGGTGGGACAGGACGTGGCCGTCCGCGGCGCGCGTGGCTACATGCCCGAATACAAGCGACCCTACGTGGTGGCGTCGGAGGCCCGCGTCCGCATCGCCGCCGCGCCGGAAGCGTCACCCGATCGCGCGACGCGATGACGCCAGCCTACTGCCGCTGCATGCGGTCGAGTTCGTCGGCACTCAGCCAGCGGGCCGCAAGTTCCGTCTGGAGCCGATCGGCGGCCGCCACATCTGCCGCCTCGCGACGGGCCCCTTGAAGCATCGCGTTGGCAGCGGGCTGTGCGGCCCGCCGCGCGATCGTCGCGAGCGTTTGCCTGTCGGCGGCGTCGGTCTGCTGGAGCCGACCGGCCAGCTGTGCCACGCCCTCGGGATTGGTCCGTGCGGAGTCGGAGAGCGTGGTCATGAAGAGGCAGATCTCGTGCAGGTTCGCCGCGGCGGACCGCACGATGATCGGCTGCAGCGTGCGGGTGACGATTTCCAAGCCGATGCCGTCCATGTCGAGAAAGGTGTCGATCTGGATCATCTGCCGTTCGCGGCCGTCGGCCCCCGGCATGGCCGGACCGTGCCGCACCAGCATCACGCAGCTGCCGGTGAGATTTTTGGGCGACAGTGGGCCTGTATAGACACCCCGGCCGTGGAATACGAGCAGGCCACCGCGGCCCTGCCGCTCCTGGTGCACCAGCCGCAGCACACCGGTGGTGCCGTAGCCATCACTGAGCTTCCATTGCCTCGGCCCTACCGGATCGAGCGTCAGACGGCTGATGCCGAGCACCCGCCAGATGTCCACGATGGCTTCCGGCTTGGCGAGCGCGAAATCGAGTAGTTCGCCATCGCAGGCCACCGTTTCGACCGGCAGGCGGCGATAGAGCGTCGCGGATCGCAGGCAGGGCTCGACCGCCTTCCGCTGTGGCTCCGGCATGCGGCTCAAGGGCAACGCCTCGAGCGCCCGGCGGCGTGACTCGCGGCTCGAAGAGCCTGTGTCGCCCCGCGCCGTCGAACCGTTCGCCACGTCGGCCATGACGGGCAGCCGCGGCATCGCGGCTGCCATCGCCACCACGACTCCAGCCAATACCACCCACGAACGCGCAATCGTCATGCTGTTTCCCCCCTGTGACGCGGCCACGGTCGCCGCATGGAAGGAATTTCGGCCTGCGCGGACCTTCCGAACCAATCATTCCGCCTAAAAATCCCGAGGGTTTACCCACTTTGCCGGGGCTCGCCAACTGTCAAAAAGAACCTGTTGGCCCGCTGCCGCAGGTTCGCTACGTTTCCTGCCCCCTGCCGGGAAGGAATACGAGCTGATGCTGCGACGCCATGATCCAACTGATGCCCCGGATCCGACTGAAGCCACGGCGCTGACAGACCCAGGCCCGACCGATGTGCACCTGCCCACGCGCCTCCTCGGCCGGGCCTTGATCGCGGGGACAAGGCTGTGCCTGCGGGCGCCCATGGCCGTCGTGCTCGGTGCCGTGATCTCGGCAGTGGTGGCCGGGGCCTATACGGCGCAGTCGCTCGGTTACAAGGTGAGCCGTGTCGATCTACTCGACCCCAAGAGCGACTACAACAAGCTCTGGATCGACTACATCCACGAGTTCGGCGAGGACGACGACGCGGTGGTCGTCGTGGAGGGGCCGACCCGCGACCGCGTGGTGAGGGTGCTCGAGGAGCTGTCGCGGGAAGTCGCGCAGGACGGCGAACGCTTCCGCTCGGTGCTCCACGAGGTCGACCTGTCGAAGGTCCGTGCCAAGGGGCTGCACTATCTTTCGCCCGCGGATCTTGCGGCGATCGACCAGTTCATCGAACGGACCGAGCCGATCCTCGCGGGCGGCTGGACGCACCTGAAGGTGGCGTCGATGGTCGGCGGACTTGCCGGGCAGATGGTCGCCGGCACGCCGCAGACTGTTGATCGAAGCCAGACCGCAGCCGGCATGCAGGAGCCGCCGCTGGCTTCCCTGGAACGCTACAGCGAAAGCCTGCTCGCCGGCCTCGAGGCCGGCCGCCGCGCGGCCGATGCCGGCACGTGTGGCTACGTCTCGCCGTGGCCTCCACGCTCCGAGATCTCTCGAGCCAGCATCTCCTTGCCAAGGACGGACAACTCGGATTCGTGCTCTTGCGACTGGCGAAGGAGAAGGAAGGTTTTGCCGGCGCGTCGGCCGCCACCGATGAACTCCGCCGGCTCATCAAGCTCGTTGCCGCCCGCCATGCTGACGTCACGATCGGCCTCACCGGGCTGCCGGTGATGGAAGACGACGAGATGCGGACCAGCCAGCAGTCGATGATGTGGGCCAGCGGCCTGTCGCTCGCGGCCGTGATCGTGGTGATCATCGCCGGCTTCGGCGGCGTACGGCACGCCCTCATGGCCAACGGCGTGCTCGTCATCGGCATGGCCTGGGCCTTCGCCTGGGCCACCGCGAGTGTGGGCCATCTCAACATCCTCAGTGTGACGTTCACCGTCACCATGATCGGCGTCGGCATCGACTACGGCACCTACTACATCGGCCGGTATCTCGAAATGCGGCGGCGCGGGCTCTCCTGCGAAGACGCTCTGCTCGATGCGAGCGCCCGCGTCGGCCCCGGCATCCTCACCGGCGCGATCACGACGGCGGTAGCCTTCTTCTGCGCGGCGCTGACGAGCTTCGTGGGGGTGGCGGAACTCGGCATGATCGCCGGTGGTGGCATCCTGCTCTGCTGCGCGGCCGAATTGCTCGTGCTGCCGGCGGTGGTGGCGTTGGTCGACCGCGGCCCGCGGGGTGACCGGATCCCCACGCCGGTGCCGGTGCACGAATGGCTGGCTCCGCTCACTCGGCATCCACGGTTCGTGGCGCTGGCGGCGATGGCGGCGACCATGGCCGTCGCCTCCGGCTTCCACGAACTCGACTACGACCACAACCTGCTCAACCTGCAGGCCGAGGGTCTCGAGAGCGTGGCTGTCGAAAAGAAGCTCCTCGCCGAATGCGACCAGAGCGTGTGGTATGCCCTTTCGATCGCCGACTCGCGGGAGGAACTGCTGGCCCGCAAGGAGCAGCTCACGAAGCTCGCGACCGTCGAACGCGTCGATGAGATCGCATCGCTGTTGCCTGTGGACGAGGAACTGAAGCGGCCGCTCATCGAACGCATCCGCGGCCGTTTGGCGGGGTTGCCCGAGCGTCCTCCCGAGATTCCCATCGATCAGCTCGACGGCCTCGGAGAGACGCTCGCCTGGGCGCAGGGCGAGGCGGCCAAGCGTCCCGGCGGCCTGCGGACGGCGTGGCACCTGGAGCGTGCCCGGGAGACGCTGCGTCGTCTGGCGCCCAACGAATGCTTCCAGTCGCTGGCCGCCTTTCAGCAGCAGTCGGCCGGCGATCTGCTCACGCGACTGCACGCGCTCTCTGCCGTCGCGGATCCCAATCCGCCCAAGCTCGACGACCTGCCCCCGAGTCTCGTGGACCGGTTCGTCGGCCAGAACGGCCGCCATCTGCTCAAGATCTACGGCCGTGGCGACATCTGGAACTTCGCCTCGCTCGAGCGGTTCGTGAAGGAGGTCCGCAGCGTCGATCCCCGGGCCACCGGCAACCCCCTGCAGGCCTACGAGGCGTCGCTGGAGATGAAGCGGAGCTACGAGCAGGCGGCGATCTATTCGCTCGTGGTGATCCTGGCCGTGCTCTGGCTCGACTTCCGCAGCATCACCAACAGCCTGCTCGCTGCGCTGCCTTTGGCGCTGGGCATGGCCCAGACACTCGGCCTCATGGGGCTGGTCGGCATCGATCTGAATCCCGCGAACCTGATCGGCATCCCGCTCATTCTTGGCATCGCCGTCGACTACGGCGTGCACATCGTGCACGACAGCCTGGAGCGGCCGGGGCCGTATCGGATCAGCGCCTCGACCGCCAACTCGGTGCTCGTCGACGCGCTCACGACGATCCTCGGGTTCGGTGCCCTGATGGTGGCCAGCCACAAGGGGCTGGAGAGCCTGGGCCGCGTGCTCACGATCGGCGTGACGACCTGCACGCTCACGTCGCTGATCTTCCTGCCGGCCGTGCTCGCCCTAGTGCGGTCCGGCCGGGCCGCCGATGACGAGGCCGATGACGCTCAAGCGATCGACGCCGATGCCGACGCTCATCCCAGCGACGACGCGGCGGCCGATGCCGTGACGGTGCCCTTCGGAAAAGCCCACATTCGTCGGGCCGCCTGACCCCGTTCCTTCCTCCCCACAAGAGTGCCCTGATGACTAGCCCCCGCTTCGTCCTCTCCCTGCTGTTGCTGGCCCTGCTCATGCCGACGGCGTCGGTGGCACGGGCCCAGACTGGCGATCGCTTCGTCAACATCGCGATGGAGGACCAGTTTCGCAACCGGCGGGAGACGGGCGTGTTTCGCGGCGACGTGGTGGTGCTCGTCTATGCGGAGCGGAAGGGGGCCGAGGCAGCGCTCGACCTCGGCCGCCGGCTGCACGTGCTGTTTCATCCGACGGCCGAGACCGCGCCGGCGAGCGAATGGTCGCGTCAGCCGGTGGCGGGTCTGCCTGGCTGGCCGGCGAATGTCCGCGTCCCCGACGTGCACGTGATCCCGGTGGCCTGCATGCCGGAGGTGCCCAAGCCGCTTGAGACCGTGGCGCGGTCGCGGATGCGGACCGACTCGCCGCACGTGCCGGTGTGGCTCGACTTCGAGGGCGTCATGGAGCACACATTCGGCATGGTGCCGGGCGGGCCCAACGTGGTGGCCATTGATACCAACGGCAGGACCCACTCCGTGCAAAGCGGCCACCTCGACGAGCTTGAATTCAAGGAACTGGCAGCAGCGATCAACCGGCTTCGGATGCAGCCGCCGTCCGACCTTCGCACGGCCGCCCAGCCGGCAACCATCCGCCGGTAAATGGGGACGGGAGCGATTTTCCGAGTGGCACAAGGGACATGGCCCGTAAGAACGCTTCGGAAAATCGCTCCCGTCCCCATTTACCTAACGCATGCGTTCTTTCAGTCGGCGGCTGGCCTGGGTGAGCGTGTCGCGCTCGGCGGGCGTGAGGCTTGCCTCGCCGGATCGGCTGATCTTTTCGAGGATGCGATCGACCGTCTCCTGCATTGCCACGTCGTCGCGATCGCGGGACCGCGGCGGAGGATCGTTGTCATCGTCGTCTTCCGGTGGACGCACCACACGCATCCCGCGACGCAGGCCCCGCAATTGTGTCTGCAGCCTCTCCTGCATGTCGCCAAGCCCCGAGAGATTCCAGCCCCGCCACGCGTAGCAGAGTCCGAAGATTGCACCGGCGATGTGGGCCACGTGGGCCACCTGACCACCGCCGTTGGCCGCTCCCTGCACGTCCATCACGAGATAGAGCAGGCCGAGCGCCCACACCGGCACCGGGAGCACGAACCAGAGGAGCACGGTCTGCCGGGGGTAGTACCAAACGAACACCGCAAACACCGCCATGATCGCGCCGCTGGCACCCATCAGGTGATAGTTCGCCACCGACCCGCCCCGGTCGGGAAAGAGCTGCACGCTCGCCAGCCAGGCGAGCCCGGCGATGACGATGGCGGTGAAGTAGAAGCGGAAGAACTCGCCCCGGCCCATGATCTCCTCGACCTCACGGCCGAAAAACCAGAGCATCAGCATGTTGCCGATGAGGTGCCACGGATCGAGCGGGGCGTGAACGAAGCCGTAGGTGACCAGTTCCCAGATTTTCAGCAGGTGCCGTGGCAGGTCGCCCTGCAGCGACAGAAACTCACTGACCGACACCTGCCCAGCAGCCACGAGGTTGGCCACCCAAATGGCGATGTTGACGACCATGATCGTCATCACGGCCGTCCAGTCCACCATGAATGGCTGGCGTGAGTCGCGGGAGTAGCCGCGATCTTGGAATCCCATGGTGGCGCGCCTGGGCGAGAGATGTGTGGAAGGGCTTCGTAGGGCCACATGAATCGTAGCAGCCGTTCCCGAACGGCTTTTTTTTATTTTTTCGGCGGTGTGATAGATTTCGCGAGCACGGGAGCGGTGGTTTTCACGCCCAGGGTGGTTTTTCCCACGCTCAGACTCACGTTTAGAAGAGACGACTGAAAAGAAAGGGGATTGGACTATGGCTACGAACGGCGCGTTGGGCAGGAAACTCCGGATGGGCATCGTGGGGGGCGGCCAGGGCTCATTCATTGGGCGGGTCCACGTCACGGCGGCCGTGCTCGACAACCGGGCTGCACTCGTGGCAGGCGCGCTCTCGAGCGACCCCGAGCGAGCCAAGGCCAGCGCCGCCGATTACGACATCGACCTCTCCCGCGCCTACGGCTCCTACCAGGAGATGTTCGACAGGGAAAAGTCCCTCCCTGCTGGCACGCGGATCGACTTCGTCTCGATCGCCACGCCCAACCACATGCACTTTCCGGTCGCCAAGGCCGCCGTCGAGGCCGGCTTCCATTGTGTCTGCGACAAGCCGCTCACGCTCACGCTCAAAGAAGCGGAGGACCTGGCAGCCATCGTCAAGCAGTCGAACGTCGTCTTCGCCGTCACCCACAACTACACCGGCTACCCGCTCGTGCGACAGGCCCGCGAGATGGTGCTCTCCGGCGAATTGGGTGAGATCCAGGCGATCCGCGCGGAATACATCCAGGGCTGGCTGCGTTCGCGGCTCGAGAGCGAGGGCCAGAAGCAGGCCGCCTGGCGGACCGATCCGACCAAGAGCGGTGCTGCCGGCTGCTTCGGCGACATCGGCACCCATGCCTACAACCTCGGGCGGTCGATGACCGGCCTGCTCCCTGAAAAGATCAGCGCGCATCTCAAGATCTTCGAGCCGCCGCGGCCGCTCGACGACTACGGCCATGCCGTCATCCGCTACGAGAACGGTGCGCTGGGCACCGTGACCGCCTCGCAGATCAGCCACGGCCGCGAGAACGACGTGCGGATCCAGATCGACGGCACGAAGGCGAGCCTCGAATGGCACCAGGAGAATCCCAACCAGCTCTTTGTCCGCAGGAACGGCCATCCCCACGCGATCTACACCCGCGATCCCAACGCCCCCTACACGCTCCCCCTGGCGAAGGCCTCATGCCGGCTGCCCGCGGGCCATCCGGAGGCGTTTTTCGAGGCGTTTGCCAACGTCTACCGCGCCGCCTTCGACGCGATGGAACTGGCTGGCACCGGCCAGCCGTTCGAGCGGGTGAACACCATCTATCCCAACATCTGCGATGGCGTGGAGGGAATGTATTTCATCGAGCAGTCGGTGGCGTCGAGCAAGGCCGACGGCGCGTGGCTCCCGCTCAAGCACCCGCTGGCACGGCGATAGGCCAGACGTCTCCGGAGGCTTGCCCATGGCCAAGCTCGACACCGCTTATTTCGTGTTCGACATCGAGAGCGTGGCCGACGGCGCGCTTGTGTCGCGGATGAAGTATCCGGGGGAGACTCTCAGTCCCGCCGCGGCCATCGCGAAATACCGCGAGGAACTGCTCAAGGAGAACGGCAAAGACTTCATCCCCTACACCTACCAACTACCGGTGTCGCTGGTGATCGCGAAGGTGGCGCGAGACTTCCACCTGCTCGATCTCGTGGCCCTCGACGAGAAAGAGGCCCGGCCGCACGAGATCGTGCGGACATTCTGGGAGGGCTGGCAGAAATACAACCGGCCCACGCTCGTGACCTTTAACGGCCGGGGCTTTGACCTGCCGCTGCTCGAACTCTGTGCCTTCCGTTACGGCCTTCAGATCGCCGACTGGTTTGCCGAGGACGCCCGGAGCTTCGATCAGCCCCGCTACCGCTACAACATGTCTGCCCATCTCGATCTGCACGAGTGGCTCACCAACAGCGGCGCCTCCCGGTTCAACGGCGGGCTCTCGCTGGCGGCCAACCTGATCGGCAAGCCGGGCAAGATGGACGTCGCCGGCCACATGGTGCAGGACCTCTGGGACGCGGGGCGGGCGGCGGAGATCCACGACTACTGCCGCGGCGATGTGCTCGACACCTACTTCATCTTCCTGCGGTCGCGGGTGGTGGCGGGAGACATCGACCTGAAGCGGGAACACGCTCTCATCGAGTCGGCCCGCGAGTGGATCGAGGCGCACACCGACCAGTTCCCGGGGTTGAAGCGATACCTGGGGGCGTGGGGCGACTGGAAGAGCCCCTGGGCGTGAGGACGCACGGCGGCTCGGTGTCCCCGGACTTCCGTCCGGGGCTTCTTGTCGCGGGTCGCACGACCGATAGAAAAGCCCCCGGCGGAAGCCGGGGGACTCCGGGCATGCAGCGGATACCGCTTCGGCTTCCTTACTTCTGCTCGGCAGCGGCGTCGGTTTCTGCGGCCGGCACTTCTTCGGTTGCCGGCGCCGCTTCTTCTGCGGCCGGAGCCGCTTCTCCAACTGCCGGCGGGGCCAGCGCCGCCGCCACGGCACGGGCGGCCGCGCGGCCCTCGCTATCGAGCTTTCCTTTGGGCGCCCGCACCTCGACGGTGTACATCCGCCCGCCGATCACAGCCGCATAGCTGGTGCGATCGATCGTTTCTTTCATGCCATCGACGTTGATCGTGGCAGGCGCAGCCCACGTGGCGCCGAAGTGCGGACCGAGCCTTGAGGCGGCGGGCTTTTGAAGCAGCGTGCTCTTGCCGTTCTTCGAAAAGGTGCCGGCCAGGCTGGCGGCGATCGCGGCCACGAAATCCTTCTGCGACCCGGCGTCGACCTCGACGATGCCCTCGGGCGCATCGGCCGCCATCACGACGATCGACGGATAGGTCTTCTTCCGGCTTGGGACGTATTTGACGAGATAGCTCTTCGACTGCGGACCGCGGGTCCAGCCCATGGGAGAGCAGGCTTCGACCTTCCCGTCATCGACCGCGATCGCGGTATCGAAATCGACGCCGTCAGTTTCGCCGTCGGCCACGGCTGCTTCCGCGTTGCCGCCGTCGGCCGCCGCCGTGGATTTCTTGTCCGCTGTTTTCGTACACCCGGTGGCGGTCAGCAGCATCACCAGCAGCAGGCTGATGGCAGCCTGTGACAGAACTGCTGTACACGTCACCGTCGTGCCGACCGTTGGGGATCGCATGAACGCCGCCTTTCCCGTTCCACGGAGATCCCGTTACTCGGTGATCGGTTCCTTGACGAGCTGGATGAAATGGTTGGTCCTGGACGACGCCATCAGATCGGCGGCCTTCTTCTCGGCGGCCTTCTTGTCGGAGTATTCAAACATCGCCAGCCGCTTCATGCCCTGGTTGTAGACGCCCCAGAAGGCCTTCATCCGCGATTCCTTGGCGGTCTTCTTGCGGCTCGGTTTCTTGGGCGCCTTGGGGTCTTTGGCGACCTTTTCCTTCTTCGGCTTGGGTGTCTTGGCCGCCTTGTCCTGGGGCGACTTCTTGGGCGCCTTCTTCGTCTTCTCGCGGGCCTCGGCCGCATCATTCTGGGCCCTGAGTTCCTTGCGATTCACCACTTTTCGCGCCATAACGCCTTGCCGTCCTTCAGATGGGAGAGAGACCGGATTTCACGCCGGATGTGCGGGGAGCCGCCGGGGCGGTCCACCGGCCCGACAGTATAGCGTTTGCCGACGACATCGCACGGGCACTCTCCCCGTATACTGGACTCGATCATGACCGCGATTCTTCCCAACCCGGAGCCTGCCGGACCGCTTGCCGCCTACCGCGGACTGGGCGACGCCGTGCTCAGCGAGCGGATCGAGGCGGTCCGCCGGCGAATGGGCCCGCGGCTGGTGATCCTCGGCCACCATTACCAGCAGGATGGCATGGCGTGATCGCACACGCCGACCTCCAGGGCGACAGCTACCAGCTCTCCAAGTCGGCCGCCGAGCGGGAGGCCTGCGAGGCTATCGTCTTTTGCGGCGTCCATTTCATGGCCGAGACGGCCGATATCCTTGTCAATCGGCCGGAGAAGGTGGCTGCGCAGGTTTCAGCGGCAGCGAGGGCGGCAGGCCGTGTCACGGTCGTGCTGCCAGACATGGCCGCGGGCTGCTCGATGGCCGACATGGCCGCCATCGAGCAGGTCGAAGACGCCTGGGCCGACCTCGGCAGCGTGATCGACACCTCCGACATCACGCCGGTGACCTACATCAACTCGGCGGCCAGCCTCAAGGCTTTCTGTGGCCGGCATGGCGGCATCGTCTGCACGTCGAGCAACGCCCGGGCCGTGCTCGACTGGGCCTTCGCGAAGACGAAACGGGTGCTCTTCTTTCCGGATCAGCATCTCGGGAGAAACACGGCGCGGAAGATGGGCATCCCGCTCGACGAGATGTGCGTCTGGAGTCCACACGAGCCAAGGCTAGGCGGCAACGATGCCCGGCAGATCGAGAAGAGCCGTGTGATCCTCTGGCAGGGTCACTGCAGCGTGCATGCGATGTTCCGACCGGAGCATGTCGATGCCGTGCGGGCGAACCTGCCGGGCGTGAAGGTGCTCGTGCATCCTGAGTGCCCGATGGAAGTGGTTGACAAGGCCGACCTCGCGGGCTCGACGAGCTTCATCATCAAGCAGGTGGAGGCGGCGCCGCCCGGCACGACGTGGGCGATCGGCACGGAGTTGCATCTGGTCAAGCGGCTTGAGCAGCAGCATCCGGAGCAGACGATCCGGTTTCTCTCGCCGGTGGTCTGCATGTGCGCGACGATGTATCGGATCGATCTTGCGCACCTCTGCTGGAGCCTCGAACACGTGGAGGCAGGAAATCCGGTGAACGTCATCCGGGTCGATGACGAGACCGCGAAGTGGGCCGTGACGGCGCTCGAGCGAATGCTGGCCGTGAGTGAAACCGCACCGCGGTAAATGCGGACGTGGAATCCCGGCGCTGACGCTTCGGGCTTGTATGCGGCATAAAAGCCCCCGGCGTGAGCCGGGGGATCGTCACCGTCGTCACTCGACCGCCGATTCGAGCTGGCCGTGGAGGGTGACCAGCCGGCGGTAACGCTTTTCCATCGCGTGATAGACGGCGGTCGCTGACGGCCGCGGTGTGAACCGGGTCGGCGTGCCGTTGGCATGGCCGGCGAGGAATGCCGACCACGCTGGAGCCTGACCGGCGATCGAGAGGCGGCGATACTTCGCCAAGATCGCCGCCCCCCAGGCTGTGCCCTCGGCGGCACCGTCGAGGATCGACACCGGCGTGTTGAAGGCGTCGGCGAGGATCTGGCCGACGGCCGGCGTCTTCGTGACACCGCCGGAGAGCACGATCTCCGTCCGCGGAAAGCCCTGGCTGTCGAGCTCGTCGCTGCCCATCTTCAGGTTGAAGATCGTCGCGAGAAGCATCGCCTTGGCGACGTTGCCCGGCGTGGCGTTCATGTCGTTGAGTCCGATCACGCAGGCCGTGCCGCCCCGTGACACGCCGAGGCCTGGCTCGTCGTCCATGAAGGGCAGGGCGAGCAGGCCGCCGCAGTCGTCGGGGGCCGCGAGCAAGCTCGGCATCACGGCCGTGAAGGCATCGCCACGCCCCGTGCCGTTCACCTCGCCGTTTACCTTGCCAAACATCTCCACCACCATGTTCATCGCCGTGGTGCCGTTCCGCAGCCAGACCATGTTGATCGGCTTGCCGTCGGGGGCGCAGAAGTGGTCGACCGCGCGGGAGATGCCCTGGAAGGCCCGGTCGCCCACCGCGTTGGCGACGACGCTCGTGCCGAAGCTCATCGACACCATCCCCGCCGCGCCGATCAGCGATCCGACGAGCGCCGCCGGCTGATCCCCTTCGGCGGCCGCCACCTGGATGCCGGTCGGCAGGCCGAGCAGCGTGGCGCCGTGGCCATCGAGCGTGCCGGCGTCCTCGCCCGCCTTCTTCACATGGGGCAACAGGTCTTTGAGAGGACGCAGTTGCTTGCCGTGGGGCAGCGTCGCGACGATTGCGTCGAAGTCGGTGAGGAGTTTTGAGTCGTAGTCGAGAGTCTTCTGATCGATCGGAAACATCCCGGCCGCGTCGCCGATGCCGAGGTTCCACTGGCCCGTGAGCCGGAACGCGATCCAGCCGGCAGGCGTGGTGATGTGGGCCACCTTGGCGGCCTTCTCGGGCTGGTGGCGGATCGTCCAGAGCCAGCGAGCGGTCGTGATTCGCTTGGGGCACTTCACGCCGAGCTTCTCAGTGAGTTCGTGCCCCTCGGCCTCGTTGCGGCTGTCGCACCAGAGCCGCGCCGGGGATAGCGACCGGCCGAGGTCATCGGCCAGCACCTCGCCATGCATCTGGCCTGAGATGCCGATCGCCTGCACCTCCATCATGATCCCGGCAGCGTCCAGTTTCTTACAGAGCCCGGTCATGGCCGTGGCCAGCGCCTGCTCCCAGTCGCCCGGCTGCTGTTCGTAGCAGTCGGCGGCGAGGCCGGGCACCATTTGATAGGAGCCCTCGCCGTGGGCGAGGATTTTCAGCGATTCATCGCAGAAGATGACGGAAAGCCCCTGCGTGCCGGCATCGATGCCGAGATAGCCCTGGATGTTCATGCGAGCTCCTTTTCCGTCGGTGGGCTTTGCGGGTCTGCGGTGCGTAGGGCTATTCTACAGGGGAAAGCTCGTCCTGCGGGCTGCCGCCGTTCCCACCCCGGCGCCGGGTCACAGCGTCCGAGTCTGGCACTTCCAATGACTGAATCCAATGCCGAGTATGACGGCCTGCTGGCCCTCGACCGCATGGAGCGAGCCGTGGAAAAAATTCGCGACCGACTGCTGCGGTCAACGGCCGCTCTGGAGGCGGCGGGCGTTCCCTATGCCGTGATCGGTGGCAATGCCGTGATGGCCTGGGTGGAACAGGTTGACGAGTCGGCGGTGCGGTTCACGCAGGACGTCGATCTCGTGCTGCGACGTGAAGACCTCGGTCGCGCCGCGGAGGCGCTCGAGAAGAATGGCTTCGTCCATCGTCGGACCGCCGGTATCGAGATGTTTCTCGACGGTCCCGGGGCCAAGGCCCGTGATGCCGTGCACGTGATCTTCTCCGGCGAGAAGGTGCGGCCCGAGTATGTCGCAGCGGTGCCGGACGTGTCGGAATCGACGTCGTTCAAGACCTATCGTGTGCTCGGCCTCGAGCCGCTGGTGCGGATGAAGCTCACGTCGTACCGGCGCAAAGACCAGGTGCACCTCCTCGACATGCTGGAGATCGGCCTCATCGATGCCACCTGGCCCGCCCGGTTTCCGCCCGAACTGGCAGCCAGACTCCAGCAGCTCATCGATACACCGGACGACTGATCTGCCGCCATGGCTCAAGTTGGCTTGACGGATGCGGCACCAAAGGATATACAATGTAGATACATTCCTTTGGAAGCGGGAGCGCGGACATGGCTGCAGTGCAAAAATGGGGCAACAGCTTGGCGGTGCGGATCCCCGCGCGGCTCGCCGAGAGTCTTGCCATGCGAGAAGGCACGCAGGTGGACCTCGAGTGCAAGGCCGGCGCGATCGTGATGCGGCCGAAGGCTCGGCCGCGGCATCGCCTGTCGCAGCTCCTGCGAACATGCACTCCCGCAAAACTGCATGGTGAGAGCGACTTCGGTCCCGACGTGGGGGCGGAGGTCGTCAACTGATGGCCAGCTACGTTCCGGATCGTGGCGACTTCGTCTGGATCGACCTCAATCCACGTCAGGGCCGCGAGCAGTCGGGGCATCGCCCGGCACTCGTCGTCAGCCCGAAGGCATACAACCGGAAGACGAGTTTGTGCGTGATCTGCCCGGCCACCCGCCAGGCCAAAGGGTATTCGTTCGAGGTTCCCGTTTGCACGGCCGACGGGGTAACGAGCGTGATTCTTGCCGACCACGTCCGATCCGTGGACTGGAAGGTGCGACGGGTGCGGAGGATCGAGACGGTTCCGGATGAGGTGCTTGACGAGGTCATCGGTCGCCTCGAAGCCCTCCTCATCAACCCGGACTGCTGACAGGGCGTGGAGGGAGGAGCGGACACGGCGACGGGAGCGGATCTCCGCTGCGAAAATCCGCTCCCGTCCCCGATTATCTCACGCTTGCCATCCCCGGCCGGCAGAGTGTGCCGCAGCCCGACGTCGCCTGGGTGCGGCCGCAGGACTACGCCTCGCGGCGGCCTCACTCGGCCGATAGCCTGCTGGTGATCGAGGTGGCCGAAACGAGCCTGCGACACGACCTCGACGAAAAGGCCGTCATCTACGCCGCCGGCGGCCGGCGAGCAGTCGCCCCTCATGCGCACCGTCAAGCCCGGCCACAACACGATCGACATCAAGATCGACACGACTTCCGAGCCGACCAAGACGAAATGATTGTCTCGCAGTCCCTGCTGCTTGGTGCTGATCAGGCACTGCGACGCAGCCGGTGTCGCAGGGGAGCTTTGACCGGCCGTGTGAGTGATGTAAGAAGAACTCGGAGTAGTCCGTGGGAACGGCCGCTTGACGAGGTGACGCCATGGGTCGATCGATGCTTTTCGTACCGCCGCGGCTTGTGCTTTTGGTGTTGGCTGTGACGTGCTGGTTGGCGGTTCCGCGTGCCGGGGCTGGTGACGATGTTCCAGCACTCCCGCCGCTCGTGTCGATCCGCGACGTGCTCGCCGACGTAAATGCCCCCGCCCGCCGCCTGGTGACGATACGGGGTGTCGTGACGTGGCGTGGAGCGAATGGTCTCATCGTGCAGGATGATTCGGGCGGCATCTGGATCGACACTCCTGCGCCGCCCGGGCGGCGCGGTTTTCCGCAGATCGATTCCAGCGTGCTCGCCCGGCTCACTCCCGGCTTGGAGGTCGAAGTCCATGGGTGGGCCAACCGCGGCGGTTATTCCCCGAATATCTCGCCCGTTGGCATCCGCATCCTCGGCGAACGCTCCGAGCCCGAGCCACGGCCCGTCGATCGGGACCGGTTCTTCAGCGGCGCGGATGATTGCCTGCGGGTCACTGTGTTGGGCGTGGTGCAGGGTTTTCGGGATTCGGCCGAAGAATGGCTCCTCGTACTCGACGACTGCGGCCACCGCTTCGAGGCCACGGTGCCCAAGAGAGTGCTCGACGGGCCACCGGATTCGCTCGTCGATGCGGCCGTCCGGCTGGTGGGCGTCGGGGCGATGCGATTCAACACCCGAGGCGAGTTTCTCTCTCCCCGGGTGTCGATCGTCCACGCCGCTGATATCGCCGTCGAACGCCCCGCGGCCGGATCAGCCTTCGACGCTCCAATGGTGGCGCTGCAGGCGATCGCCCAATACAGTCCGGAACCCGCCGAAGGGCGTCGGATTCGGACGCAGGGAACGGTCACGTTCGCCGAGCCTTCGAAGTTTCTCTATCTCCAGGAGGGCACGATGGGCGTGCGGGTGGAGACATCCTCGTCCGAGCGGTTTTCCCCCGGGGATCGCGTTGAGGTTTCCGGTTTCGTCGACGCCCATCGTGACGTCGCTGGAATCGTGGAGGCTGTGGTGCGGCGGCTCGCAGCAGACAGGCCGCTCGCGACAATCCGGATCACTCCGGAAGAGATCGTGGGCATCAACATGCACGCGTCGTATCATGGTTCCGTCGCCGCACCGGGTGATTACAAGGGCTGCCTTGTCACCTTTCCGGCGCGCGTCGTCGACGTGCAGGCAAACGGCCCCGGTGGCGTCGTGCTGCTCAACTCGGGAAGTACGAGCGCAGTGGCCGTGGCACAGCCGGACGCGTTTCGGATCCTGCGACGAATGGAGCCTGGGAGCGAGGTCATGGCGACCGGGATCGTGCGCGAGGACGCGACCGACACTGCCGAGGTCGGCAGGATCATCGCGCTCCGGCCGTTCGGGCAGCTGCAACTGTTGCTGCGATCCGCAGCCGATGTGCGGATCGTCCGTGCCCCATCCTGGTGGAAGCCGCACCGGCTGGCGGCCGCACTCGCAGCTGTGGCCATGGTCGCGGGCATTGCGAGCGTCTGGGTTATGCTGTTGCGTCGCCAGGTGACGCGGCAACTGGCGGTTATTGAGAAAAAACTGCAGGCAGAGGCTGCTACCGAGGAGCGCCATCGTATCGCCCGCGAGTTTCACGACACACTCGAACAGGATCTCGCCGGCATCTCGTTACGGCTGGATGCCGCAGCCCATCGGGCGACCGACGAACGGTCCCGGCACGTGTTGGAAGAGCAGCGAGGTCTGCTCGCCCGGCTTCAGTCAGAGACCCACGACTTCCTCTGGGATCTCCGCGATCCGGCCCGCCACGATGGCTCGCTCCTCGAATCGCTGGCGGCGCAGGTGGCTTATTTGCGGTCGCTCACCACCGTGCCGATTCGGTTCGACGCCGCCGGCGACCTGCCACGCGTGCCGTCCCTCGTGCAATACCAGCTGCTGCGGATCATGCGGGAGGCGGTCAACAACGCCTTGAAACATGCAGATGCGGCGGCGATCGAGGTGCGGGTCGTGTCCAAGCCGGACGGACTGTGCCTGACGGTGACGGACGACGGTATTGGATTCGACGTCGCCGGCCGCGAGTTGCTGGATGGGCATTTTGGGGTCCGCGGGATGCGGGAACGGGCGAGGCGCATCGGCGCGACGACCGCCATCGAGAGCCACTCCGGTCGCGGCACGCATGTGGCGATCATCGTGCCAACGAGCAGGCTGGAAGGCGCCACGGAGAGCGCATTGTCGGAACCGACAATGGCAGCCGCCGGAGCGGCGGGCGATCATGGTCTTCGAAACGTCGTCAGGAATCCTTGATGCTCGCCATAACTGCCACGATCCGTCTGCTCGTCGTCGACGACCACCCGCTGTTTCGGGAGGGGTTGGCTCGTACGCTCGGCACCGAGGAAGGTCTCGAAATCGTGGCCCAGGCGGAGGACGGCGTGACGGCGGTCGCGCAGTGGGAACGGCTACGGCCCGACGTTGCGCTCATCGACGTGAGCATGCCGGGGATCGACGGGATCGAGACGGTCCGCCGGTTACGGGCCCGGCATCCCCAGGCGAAGGTGCTGATGCTGACCTCATCCGAGGATTGCGACGACGTGATCGCCGCCCTCGACGCCGGGGCCAGTGGCTACATCACGAAGTCGGTCCGCTATGGCGACCTCGTCGCGGCGGTCCGCGAGGTGCATGCCGGAGGCCGGCCGCTCGGCGAGGCGATCGCGCGAAAGCTCGCCGCCCGCGATCCGAATGGGCCGCTCACGCCGCGCGAGTTCGACGTGCTGCGACTGCTCCGCGAGGGCCTTTCGATCGACCAGATGGGACGACGGCTCGATATTACGGAGCGAACCGTGCGGGCGCACGTGACCGCGATCAAGGTCAAACTCGATGCCGCAAATACGGCGCAGGCCGTCGCCCGCGGGTTTGAGCGGGGACTGCTGTCCGGCGGTCCGCCGAAGCGGATCCCTTGAAAACAGTCCTTATTGTCGAAATCGACAATGGCAGGGGGTGCGGCGGCCGCCTAAGATCCGTGTGGAGAGGGGCGGAGTGTCTGCCTGTCGTATCCAAGGTCGTTTGGCGGAGCCGCGGGAGCAGGATCATGAGATCAATTGCGTCGAAGCGTGCGTTTACGTTGGTCGAGCTCCTGGTCGTGATCGCGATCATCGGCACGCTCGTGGGTCTGCTCCTGCCAGCCGTGCAGGCGGCACGGGAAGCGGCCCGCAGGTCGCAGTGCAGCAACAACATGAAGCAGGTGGCTGTGGCCCTGCACAACTACCAAGACGCCAACAAGACGCTGCCGCCGTCGGCAACCAACAGCACCGTGGATACGAAGGGTCGCCAGGGTTGGAGTTGGATGCTCTTCGTGCTGCCCTATATCGAGCAGGCGTCACTCTTCGACGCCTGCATGAACCAGACGACTTGGCGGATGCAGGTGCCGATGTATATGGATACGGCGGTCGCGGCCCAGGCCCGGGCGGCGATCCCGTCGTTCGTGTGTCCGACCGACACGGTCGCGCTCCTCGACCCGGAGGTACAGGTCAACTCGGCCGCTTCGTGGCTCACCTTCACCTCGAGCAAGTCGAACTATCTTGCCAATGGCGGGGCGACGGGATCGTGGGGCGGCAGCACCGACCAGCAGATTCGTCTGTCGCAAGGGGCCTTTCGCAAGGTGAAGGGCGCCGCCTTCAAGGATTTCACGGATGGACTCTCGAAGACGTTCCTCGTCGGCGAGGCCGGTGGCACGCCGGCGGTGGGAGTCAATCCTGGCAAAATGCCCGGCATCTGGACCGGCACGGTCAACCAGAACAACGTCTTCGTGGAGACCACCCGGTGGACGGTAAACAAACTCAATTCGGGCCTGACAGACGCCTTCGGCAGCTTCCACCCCGCCGGCGCGAACTTCGCGATGGGTGACGCATCAGTCCGGTTCATCGACGACATGATCCAGACGAACCCGCTGCTCTGGACCTTTGATGGCAGCGTGGACGCCAGTATCAACAGCTATCTGAGCAATATCTCGAGTTCGAGCCGCGGCGTGTACGAGCGGCTGAGCACGCGCGCCGATGGCCTCGCCGTGGGAGAATACTGAGCGATGCGATCGCGAAGCCGGTTCCTCCTGCTGGTCGCCATCGGCCTGACGTTGCTCCCCGCCGGTTGCGGTCCGCGAGGCGTCGGTGTCACGTGCACGGGCGCGGTGAAAATTGACGGCGCGGCGGCACCGGCCGGTATCCGCGTCGATTTCCAGCCGCAGGGGCTGAAGGGCTCGCCGTCGATGGGCATCACCGACGACAAGGGAAAGTACGAACTCTTCTTCACGGCGGCCCGCAAGGGCGTCATGCCCGACGAGTGCCTCGTGCGGGTCACGGTCATGCCGCAGATGGTCGAAGGCATCCCGAAGGTGCCGGATGCCCTCAAGGATGTCCGCATCCCGGAGCACTACGGCCGGCAGTCGAAGTTCACCCGCACGGTGAAGCCGGGGCACAACCAGATCGACATCGAGATCGACACCACGTCCGCGCCAGCCAAGACGAAATGACCATGCCGAAAGTGCTGCCGGGATGGCTGCCCGCCCTGCTGGCCGCCATGGCGGTGGCATGCGAGAGCCCCGCTCCGTGCAGCGACGAACCGCCGCGCGTGACCGCCGCGTCGCCGACGCTGCTCGCCGAGCACTGCCTCGAATGCCACGGGCCGGACGATGCCCAGGCGTCGTTCCGCGTCGACACGCTCACGCGGGCGATCGACTCGGTCGAAATGGCGGAGCGATGGCAGAAGGTGCTCAACGCCTTGAACTCGGGCGAGATGCCGCCGGCCGATGCGAAGTCGCTCGATCCGGCCCGGAAGATCGAGCTGCTCGACGATCTCTCCCATGCGATGGTGGCGGCGCGGAAAAGCCTGGCCGACCAGGGCGACGACACGCTCCTGCGGCGGCTCAACCGCCGCGAGTATCAAAACACGCTGCGGCAGCTCCTCGGGGTGGAGATCGACGTCAATGAACTGCCGGCCGACACGCGGTCCGGCGGCTTCGATACCTCCGGCAGCAACCTCTTCATGTCGGGCGACCAGTTCGACCAGTACCGGGCACTCGGCCGCGAGGCGGTCCACGAGGCGTTTCTGCGACAGGCTGCGATCGGCGTCGAGAAGAAACTGCGGGTCGAGGTCGAGGCCGGCCGCACGTGGTTCGCGACAACCCATGAGAAATGGCTCGACGAGCACAAGCGGGCGAAGGCGTGGGTCGATGCGGTTCTCGCCGCCGCCAACAAGCCCGAAAATGCCGAAACGCTCGCCGAGATCCGGAAGCGTGCCAGGAGCGACTGGCAGATGGTCCACCAGTGGAGGCAGATTCCCGGGGCACCCGCGCCCGACCAGTTTGGCTGGCCCAAACCCTATGACGAGCAGGTTCTCTGGGAACTGAACAGCAACACTGAGTTTATCGCATACGAGAAGCGGTATCTCGAACAGTCGCACCTCGACACGGGGGCTTATCTCACGCTGCCGGGAGCCGGCCGGTCGAGCTATGCCAACAACTGGTTCGCGTTGCGGATTCCGGACGATTGGCCGCCGGGCGACTATGTGGTGCGGGTTCGAGCCGGAGCGACGCCGCAGGCTCCGGCCGATCGCCGCTTCATCGAATTCGGGCAGGCCCCGTGGCCCCAAGACGTGCCGGCCACGAGCACCCACGAGGTGCTCGGCACCCTCGATGCTCCGGCCGTGATCGAGATCCCGTACGTGATCCTGGCGAAGCACGACGGCCGCAGCCGGATGCTCTTCATCCGGGAACGAGGCATGGGGCAGCTGGCGCGTGCCGTGGCTCGCTTCAAGGAGGCGCAGAAGGCCAACGGCGTCGGGCCCGAACTCGCGATCTGGATCGACTGGCTGGAGATCGAGCGGCTGCCCGATCGGGCGAGTAGGGTGCCGCCCGGCCTCGGCGCGCTCGATATCCCGCTCGACGAACGCGGGGCTTCACTTCCGCCCGCGGCGATCAAGTCGGCGCTCGGGCGGTTCGTGCTCGAAGCATATCGCGGAGCCTCGGCACCGAAAGGCTACCTCGACCGACTGATGACGGCCTCCATGCTGCGCCGCAAGGTCGGGGCCACGCACGCGGCGGCGCTCGAGGACACGCTTGCATCGGTGCTGGCATCGCCCAGGTTTCTCTATCGTGCCGAGCCCGAACGCAGTAACGACGACGGCGACGACACGCTCGACGGACAGAAGCTGGCCTGCCGGCTCTCCTACCTGCTCTGGGGCGAGCCACCGGACGCGATCCTACGACAGAAGGCCAAGAGAGATGGCCAAACCGCACGACTCGGCGATCCTGCCGCGCTCGACGAGCAGTGCCGGCGGCTGCTCGACGACCCGCGGGTGCGCAGCTTCGTGGTGCCGTTCGTGTCGCAATGGCTCTCCATGGACCGGCTCGACTTCTTCCAGTTTAGCCACGCGACCTATCCGCGGTTCGACGCGGCCGCAAAGGAGGCGGCCCGCCGCGAGGTCTATGAGACGTTCGCGGATCTCCTGCGGACCAATGGCCGGTTAGGTGATCTCCTCAACGCGGATTTCATCGTCGTCAACGGACTGCTTGCCGAGTACTACGGCATTGACGGCGTCGTCGGCGATGAGTTCCGGCGGGTGTCCGTGCCACCGGGCAATCCGCGGGGCGGGCTCTTGGGCATGGCGGCGATCCATGCGATGGGCAGCGACGGTGAGCACACAAGCCCCGTGGAACGGGGCGCCTGGGTGCTCCGCAAACTGCTCGACGATCCGCCACCGCCGGCGCCGCCGAACGTGCCGCAGGTGGCGAGGCTCGCGGGAAAATCGCTCACCACGCAGGAGCGGCTGGTCGCCCACCAGGAGGAGCCGCAGTGCGCAAACTGCCACCGGCGGATCGATCCGCCGGGTCTCGCGCTCGAAAACTTCGACGCCGTGGGTGCCTGGCGCACGGAAGACAGCTACACGCCGGTCGATGCCCATGGCCAGCCGAATGCAGCCATGAAGAAAACATGGCCGATCGAGGTGGCCGGCCGCTTCCATGGCGGCCCGTCATTCATCGGCTTCGATGGTTTTCGCGATGCCGTCGCCGCGCGGGAGAAGGATTTCGCCCGCGGCTTCGCGAAGGCTCTCGTGGAGGCGGGCGGCTCCGGGCATGGCCCGGGCCGCCGCCAAAGACTTTGCGATCCGAGAGTTCATCCACGCGCTCGTGCAGAGCGAGGCGTTTCGATCGAAGTGACAGTGACAAGTTGGAACATCCAAGACATGACAATGTGATCGACGGTTCGGGGCTGCCCACGCCCCGCCGCCGGACGTTCGCTTCGGACATCCTGTCCTTCGCTCACTCGATGCTGACTGCGCTCCGGCATCCTGCCTGCGCTGGTCAGCAACGCCGGCTCTCGGGGCATGGGCAGCCCCTCACGGATTCAACAACAGTCACACTGCCACGAGAACTTGCTCCTCGGAGAACTACCATGAACATTCCGCTCGAACGTCGTCGATTTCTCGAGACAGGCACCGCGATCATCGCGCTGCCCGCGCTTGAATCACTCGGCTTTCGCCGGTTTGCGGCCGCCGCCACGGCGGAGCCGCGGCCCAAGCGGCTCCTCTTTCTCGGCTTCGGCTGGGGCGTGACGAACGACTCGTGGTATCCCGACGCGAACAAGCCCGGGCGGGACTATCCGCTGCCGCCAGGCCTTCAGCCGCTGGAAAAGCACAAGGCCGACTTCACGATCATCCAGGGGCTCTGGCACCGGCACACCGCCAACGGCCACTACGGCAGCACGTTCTGGCTGACCGGTGCCAACGAGTTTGGCCAGCCTGGGCAGGCCTTTTCCAACACCGTGTCGGTGGACCAGGTCGCGGCGAGCCGGCTCGGAGCTGCCACAAGGTTCGACTCGCTCTGCCTCGACTGCGGCGAGGCGGCGGGCGGCTCCGGGCATGGCCCGGGCCTGTCGCTCTCGTGGGACTCCCGTGGCAAGCCGCTGGGCGGCCCCCGCAACCCTGTCGAGGCGTTTCACAAGCTCTTCGCTCGGGACACGACGCCGCTGGAGCAGCAACAGGCGAGGCTCCTGGAACGAAAGAGCGTGCTCGACGACGCGATCGATAATGTCCGTGAACTTGGCCGCCGCCTGGGCAAGGCCGACCGGGAGAAGCTTCGTGAATACTTCGACGGCATTCGCGACCTCGAGGCGAAGCTCGCCCGCGACAGGAAGTGGCTCGGCGTGGAACGTCCGCAGCCGGCCATCGCGGAGCCGAAGCCGGGCCTCGCGGGAGTCGAGGAGATCAGGCTGATGTATGAGATCGCGGCCTTCGCCCTCGAAACCGACAGCTCGCGGGTGATCACCTACCGGCAGCCGGTGAGCACGCTCGTCTCGAGCCTCGGCATCAAGGTGGAGGCCCACACGATGAGCCACTACCACGGCCATGCCGGCGAGAAGCAGGAAGCGTCGCAGCGACGCGACACCGCCCAGAGCGAACTGCTCGCGGGGCTTTTCGATCGTCTCAAGGCGACGAAGGAGCCGGACGGCAGCACACTCTTCGACCACACGACGGTTGTCTACGGCAGCAACATCCGCACCGGCCACAGCCTCGACAACTGCCCCACGCTCGTGGCCGGTCGCGGCGCGGGCCTCTGCATGGGTGAGCAGATCGTCGTGCCCAAGGGCACGCCCCTGTGCAACGCGTGGCTGACAATTCTCAAGGGGTCAGGCATCGACATGCCTTCATTTGGTGACAGCACGGGCGTGGTCGAGCCGCTCGTGCGGGCGTGACGGGCCGAAGCCACGGCAAGTTACAAACTTGCCGCCACGGAGCGATCGATACCGGCAGGACGTCTTCAAACTCCATCGTGGCGGCACGTTTTCAACTTGCCGAAGACGTGCTCCTCACGCATCCCAGCGCAGGCTCGGCGACACGCCGTGGCCCCGCGTGCCGCAGAAGTTCACCTCGATGCCCAGTGCCCGTGCGACCGCGGCCTTCGTGAGGGCGGCCCTGTCGGCGCCGGCGGCGTCTTTCGCATACGCCACCTGGATGTGATTGGCCTTGTGACGGGCCATCATCTGGTCACGCGAGATGCCGTAGGTCACCGCATGCATGATCGGCCACTGCTTCGTGGTCGATTCGAGCCGACGTCGCGTCTCCTCCTCCGGCAGCGTCACCACCTGGGCTCGGCCAATGTCCATGCAGAGCTTTTCATGGCCCTCCACGTTGTCGATCCAGATCCGGCTCCAGACGATTTCGCCCGGCCTGCTCACCCCGGCCAGCGTGCTGCCGCCGAGCCGGAAATACATCGGCGGCTGCCGGTAGCCATGCGCGCCCTTCCAGCCGCCCGTGAAGTGTGCCGGCGGGGCACCGCCCGAGATCTCGAACACCCAGACCCACTGGTCGGTGGTCCGTGACTGGTCCCAGTCGCCCCAGCGGATGTCGTGGAGCGTGTTCTCCACCGGCTCACCGACCGCCTCGTGCACGCGTTGCGTGAGCAGGCCGTCGAGCCCGGCGCACTCGTCCACCTCGTTGAAGTGCACGAGCGGCTTTCCTTTGTAGAGCGGCTTCGACGAGCCGGCCGCGGTCACGGGTGGCCGCTTCGAGTCGTTGAGCATCCCCTCCACGAGATCGCTGGCCGGCAGGAGATCCTTGAGCCCCTGCTGGTATTGGATGCCGATGCAGTCGCAGCCGAAGCGGTCGGCGATACGGACCGCGGCCACATACATCTTGCACTGCTCGAGCACCTGGGCCCGGGTGAGGTCGGTGGTCTCTTGCTTGCCGAAGTGAAACTGCATCCCCGCTTTTTCGATCCAGCGGAAGACCTCCTTTGCCTCGGCGTCGGTCACCTGCGTGGTCTCGTAGTAGAGCGCACTCTGGCTGAGCCGCTCCTTGAAGACGCCGGTGGCGTGGAGCAGGTGGTCGGGAATGATGGCGTTGAACATCCCCATGCAGCCCTCGTCGAACACCCCCATCAGCGCCTTGCGATGGCGGAGATCGGCTGCGATCGTCTCGGCGGCGTGCGCGAGCTTGCGCGGGATCGACACCTTGGCGAACGGCACGACATGGCTCGTGTCATGGTGCACGGCGCGGTGATCGAGCCAGGCCTGCAGGTGCCGCCGGAAGCTTGGGCTCGCAAAGTCGTCGGCCCAGAGCGTCGAGTAACGAACACCCGCCTTCGTGAGCGAGCCGTTGAGGTTGAGCATGCCCACCAGGCCCGGCCACTGGCCCGACCAGTTGGCCACCGTGAGGATCGGGCCGGAGTGGGTCGTGAGCCCCGGGAGCACATGGTTGGAATACTGCCAGACCGCCTCGGCCACGACCAGCGGCACATCGGGGTCAATCGTCTCGAACACGTCGAGCCCCTCGCGGGCGCTGGCGATGAAACCATGGCCGCGGGCCTTCGACGCGGTATGGCCCCGCTCCAGCTTCCAGCCGGCGGCGGCAAAGGCCCTCACGAGGTCGACCTCCATCGCCTGCTGCGCCGGCCAGCAGACCCGGTTGGCCTCCTCGCGGAGATCGCCATTGGCGACGAGCACCGCCCGGCGTTTGCCGGCGGCGGCGGATGGTTTGGACAACGACGAGCGGGATGGCGTGGACATGGTCGAATCCCTCGCGAGATGGCAGGAGAGCCCCCAAAAAACCGACCGGAGCCGGACTGGGGGACCCAAATGGAATCGGACGGTGAGTCGGAACTATACTCGGGAGGCTTGTCGGCAGACATTGCCGAAATGCCTTCGGTCCGTTGCCTTTTTTGGTTCGTTGGTTCGGCGCCCGTTTCAGCTCTTGTATGGAGCCCCCCGTGGAGACCCCAGTGATGCGACGCTTCGCTCGTTTTTCCCTCGTTTGCCTGAAAGTCGCCCTGTGCAGTGTGGCGCCCTGCCTTCTCCAGGCTGCTGCCCGAGCCGCCGAGCCTGCCGCAGCTGCACCGGCGGCCGCCGCGCCAGCTCCCGCGGCCAACCTCCCCGCCTTCACGCGGTGGGTGATCGCTGCCGATTATGCCCGCGACGGCGCGACGCTCGTCACCGCGGGCGGTGAGAGCCTGCTCTACCGGCCCGGCGACGTCGTCGTCTGGAAGGCGGACGGTTCCCGGGTGGGCGATCTGGCTGGCCATCCCACTGCGGTCTGGGCGGTGAAGGTCTCGAAGGATGGCAAGCTTGCGGCGACGGCCGGCTACGACGGCCTGGTCAAGCTCTGGGACCTGCCGGCGCGGACTCTGAAGGCAGACCTCAAGAAGCACAAGGGCTGGGTGCGGTCGCTCGATCTCTCGCCCGATGGCACGAAGCTAGCCTCGGCTGGCGAGGATGGCACCGTCGTGCTCTGGAACACGGCCGACGGCAAGGAGATCAAGACCATCGCCGCCCATGCTGGGCCGGTCACGGCCGTCGGCTTCTCGCCTGACGGCGCGACGACCGCCACCGGCGGCGGCGACAAACTCGTGAAGCTGTGGGATGCAGCCACAGGCAACGAAAAAGGCAAGCTCGAAGGCCACACCGACGCGCTCTGGGCCGTCGCCTATTCGCCCGACGGCTCGAAGCTCGCCACGGCCGGCGCTGATCGCACGATCAAGCTCTGGACCACCTCCGACTCCAAGGAATTCGCCACGCTTTCGGGCCACAAAGACTGGGTGACGAGCGCCTCGTTCTCGCCCGATGGCACGCGGCTGGCCAGCGGCAGCCTCGACGGCGCCGTGAAGCTCTGGGATGTGAACGCGAAGGGGGAGCAGGAAGGCCCGGAGGCTGCGAAGTCGAGCGTCTGGTGCGTGACCTTCGCGCCCGATGGCAAGACGATGTTCGTCGGTTCGCACGTCGGCGGAAAGCTCGTGCCGACGCCGGCCGCCAAGCTCCTGCCGCCACCGCCGCCGCCGCCGAGTCCTCCACCGGCGCCTGCCCCGGCTCCCGCTGCGGCCACCGCGCAGAAGGCGACGACGCTCGTGCCGACCGAGTTCAAGAGCATGGCCGGCGCCACGGCGGCGATCGCCCCCGACGGCACCCTCACCGTCACGGGAAGCCTCGCCAAGGATACCTACACGCTCAAGGCTGTCATCCCGGCTGGAGTGGAGGCGAAGGCGATCAAGCTCGAGGCGTTGCCCGATGCCAGCCTGCCCGGTCAGGGGCCAGGCCGCGCCGGGAACGGCAACTTCGTGCTCAGCACATTCGCGGTGCTCTTCGGTGCCCCGGGATCGAACGAGACACCGACCAAGGCGAAGTTCTCCGGTGCCAAGGCCGACTACGAGCAGGGTGGCTTTGCCGTGGCCGGTGCGATCGACGACAACCCCGAGACCGGCTGGGCGATCAGCGGCGGCACGGGCAAGGAGCATGCCGCAACGTTCGACATCGCCCCGGATGTAAAGCTGTCGGCCGGCGCGCCGCTGGCGATCACGATCGATCAGCAGTATGCCGATGGCACGCATGCCATCGGGAAGTTCCGGATTTCTGTGGTGCAGGCTGCGGCTCCAGCGCCTGCCCCAACGCCTGCGCCCGCAGCCACGCCGGCTCCGGCGCCAGCCCCTGCAGCAGCCCCACCGGCCCCGGCTGCAGCAAAACCAGCGACACCAGCACCCGCCGCGACACCAGCACCCGCCGCGGCGCCAGCACCAGCGGCGACACCAGCACCAGCGGCGAAGCCGGACGCTGACAAGAAGTAAAGACCTCGCCGTTGAAGCCGACGGCATGAGCAACGGTATGGATGGCGACAAAGAAAGGATTCTGAGAATGAGTTCACGGATGCGGGATACGGCGGCAGGTGCCGCGGGAACGTTGATTGTGTTGGTGGCCGCAGTCGGTGGAATGGTGCTCGGCGGCCGGTTTGGATCGCCCGAGCAATTGCCGCGGGTGTCCGCCGTCACGTCGCAGTCGGACGGATCGTTCGCCGTCTGCACCGTTCCCCTCGATGTTGGCGTCGAGGGATTCTTCATGCTCGACTTCGAGACGGGCGACCTCTCGGGTGGTGTGCTCAATCCCAGTACGGCGCAATTCGGCGTCGCCTACAAGCACAACGTGCTCAAGGATCTGGGCTTCAAGGCCGGGCAGGCGAAGAACCCCAAGTTCCTGCTCGTCTCGGGAGTGGCGGAGCCGCGGCGCGGCACGGTGACGCTCGCGTCGTCGGTGCTCTACGTCACCGACTCGTCCACCGGCACCACGGCCGCGTATGGTATTCCCTGGAATGCGCAGCAGCCGCAGATGATGGCTCCGCTGGTGCTCCTCGACATCGCCCGGCCGCGGGGCGGCGGGGCCAAGGCGAAGTAAGGACCGCCCCAAGATGGGAGAGCCTTTGGAAATCACTGTCATCGTCAACGGCGAGTCCCGCGCGGTGCCCATGGGTTCGACGGCCGGCGATTTGGTCGAAGCACTGGGTCTCGCGGGCCGGCCGCTCGCCGTGGAGGTCAATGAAGAGGTGGTGCCGCGTGCGCGGCTTGCAGACTGTAGACTCCAGCCCGGCGACCGCCTCGAACTGGTGACGCTCGTGGGCGGTGGCTGACGGCCGCCCTGCCGCGTTCTTCCATCTCACCCCACGCATCGACACCATGCCCCAGCCTGCCACCGTGCCAGCCGCCGCCGCAGCCGCCCTCGCCACAGCCGATGAGCCGCTGCGTGTTGGTGGGATGACCTTGGCCAGCCGGCTGGTCGTGGGCACGGGCAAATATGCGAGCCATGCCGAGATGCAAACGTGCCTCGAGGCCTCCGGCACGGATTGTGTCACCGTGGCGGTACGGCGCGAACGGCTCATCAATGCCGCCGGCGAAAACGCGAGCTGCTCCGCGAACTGGGCAACCCCGGTGCCGAGTGGGTGAAGCTCGAGGTCCTCGGCGACAAGCGGACGCTCTTGCCCGATCCCGTCGGCACGCTCGAGGCCACCGAGCGGCTGGTGAGGGAGGGATTCACCGTGCTCGTCTACACCAGCGACGATCCGGTCGTGGCAAAACGCCTCAAGGATCTGGGGGCTGCCAGCGTCATGCCGGCGGGCAGCCCGATCGGCTCCGGGCAGGGCATCCTCAACGCCAACAATCTGCGGATCTGCATGGAGTATTTGAAGGAGGGTGATCCCGACTATCCGGTCATCGTGGATGCGGGCGTGGGCACAGCCAGCGACGTGGCCGCGGCGATGGAATTGGGTGTCGACGGCGTGCTGCTCAACACGGCGATCGCCCATGCCGCCCACCCGCTGCGGATGGCACAGGCGATGCGGGCGGCCTGCTTCGCCGGCCGGCAGGCGTGGCTGGCCGGACGGATTCCGAAGAAGCTCTACGCCACCGCGTCGAGCCCCGACGAAGGCCGCATCACGCGGCCGGCCGAGACCGTCGCACGGCCCACCTGAGGGCACCACCGACCCATGCTTGCCAAACGCATCATCCCCTGCCTCGATGTCGAACGCGGCCGGGTCGTGAAGGGCACGCGGTTTCTCGACCTCGTCGATGCCGGGGACCCCGTCTCGGTGGCGGCCCGCTACGAGGCGGAGGGAGCCGACGAACTCGTCTTCCTCGATATCACCGCCAGCCACGAGGGCCGCGCGATCATGCTCGACGTGGTCCGCCGCGTGTCGGAGACCATCTTCATGCCGTTCACCGTTGGCGGCGGCATCCGCACGCTCGACGATGCGGTGCGGCTCATCCACGCCGGCGCCGAGAAGGTGAGTATCAACTCCTCCGCCGTGCGGACGCCGGAGCTGATCACGGCGGTGGCCGACCGGCTCGGCAGCTGCGCGACGGTCGTGAACATCGATCCTAAACGGGTCGTGAGGGATGGCCGTGAGATCTGGGAGGTGTTCGTCAACGGCGGCCGGGTGCCGACGGGGCTGGAGGCGGTCGACTGGGCCCGACGGGTGGAGTTGCTCGGAGCAGGGGAGATCGTGCTAACCTGCATGGACCGGGATGGCACCCGCGACGGCTACGATCTGGAGATCACGGCCGCGGTCAGTCGGGCGGTGGGGATTCCCGTCGTGGCCAGTGGTGGAGCGGGCCGACCGGAGCACCTCGCGGATGCGATTGAGCAGGGTGGAGCGGATGCGGCGCTGGCCGCTGGCATCTTCCACTTCGGAGAGTGTACGATCCGGGAGGTAAAGGAATTATTCCAGCGGCGGGGGATCCCCGTCAGACCTGTGGCGACGACGAACCATGGCGACACTCGACCCCGCGACCGCACCGTCTGAGTCAGCATCATCCGGCAGCCCGCTTGCCGCGGCTCCAGAGTCTGCTCCAGTTTCCGCGGCCTCGACGCCACCCGTGGCGATCGAGCCGGCCGGCCTGGAGATCGACCGGCTGTTCGAGGCCATGGTCAAGCTCAACGGCAGCGACCTGCACCTCAAGGTCGACAAGCCGCCCTACATGCGGGTGAAGGGCTCGCTTCAGCCGCTGAAGTATCCGCCGATTAACGCCGAGCAGATGAAACGGCTCTGTGCGCCGATCATGAACCCGCGGCAACGGGGCATCTTCGACACCGACGGCGGCGCCGACTTCGCGCACACCTGTGTCGTTGATGGCGTGCGGTGGCGGTTCCGCATCAACATGCTCACGCAGCAGGGCGCCTGGGGCCTCGTGGCCCGCCGCGTCAACAACACGATCCCCGATTTCGAGAAGCTCTTCCTGCCGCCCGCGATCGAGCGGCTCTGCCAGCTCGACCAGGGCATGGTGCTGCTCGCGGGCGTGACGGGCTCCGGCAAGAGCACGACGATCGGGTCGATGCTCAACTACATCAACCGAAACTACCGCAAGCACATCCTCACCCTCGAGGATCCGATCGAATTCGTTTTCACCGAGGACAAGTGCCTGATCAACCAGCGTGAGATCGGCAACGACGTGCGGAACTTCGAGATCGGCATGAAGCATGCCGTCCGCGAGGACCCAGACATCATCCTCGTGGGCGAGCTTCGAGACGTGGAGACGTTCAAGACGGCGATCCACGCGGCTGAAACGGGCCACCTCGTGTTCGGCACGATCCACGCCGCCAGCGCGTCGAGCTGCATCGGCCGCATCCTCGACCTGTTTCCGCAGGAGGAGCATCCCTCCATCCGCAGTGCCATCGCCTTCAACATGAAGGGGATCGTGGCCCAGAAACTGCTCAAGTCGATCAAGCCCGGCGTGAGCCGCGTGCCGGTCGTCGAGGTCATGTTCATCGACGTGCTGATCCGGAAATATGTGCTGGAGGAGCAAGATCACCTGATCGCCGACCACATCAAGAAGTCGGTGAAGGACGGCATGCAGGATTTCACGCAAAGTCTCAAGAGCCTCATCGATCTGGGGCTCATCGACCGCCACGATGCCCTCGAGATCGCGCCCAACCGCGAGGCGCTGGTCATGGCGCTGAAGGGCATTAGCTGATGGCTGAAGGAGCCGGCGCGATGCCTTGGAGGTCACAAAGATTCGCCATGGCGGGGCATGCAGGCTGCATGTTCGCAGTGTCGGCCGTTGTGGCGCGGGCCGACGACGCGTGGCCGGGGACGAGCCCGGAGTGGCTGACGCGTGATGCAGCGGGCGGCCTCGCGATTCTGCCGTTGGTCTGCTGGTGGGCGTGGATCGCCGCCTGGGCCGCTACCAGCGACTGGATCTTCCGCGACAGCGCCCGGTTCAAGATCCGGCCTGAATTCTGGACGGCGTGTGCGGTCTTTCCATTCGTGGCGTGCAGCTTGCTCGCCTGGTGGATCCCTTGGTCGGCCGCCGGGCAGGCCCTGATGGCACTCGCCTGGCTTTTGCCGCTCTTTCTCTATAGCCGTGTTCGAAATCCCAAGGCGCCCCCGGCGGAAAGCATATTCACGATCGCCCACCTGCGGCGGGCGTTGAGCGCCGGATTGAAGCTGATGGGCGTCAAGGTGAAGGCACCAGCGATTATGGACAACGGACTGCCGTGGGTCACGCTGGTCGCCACGGCCGCGGAGACGCCGGAAGAAAACCAGAAATGGCAGGAGGGGGCCGCGGCCATGCCGGGCTTCGAAACAGCCAAGAAGCTGCTCCAGGAGGCGGCGGCCGCTCGAGCCTCGACGATGATCATCGAGGCCGCTGCTGACGGGATCAGGGTGGGGCATGCAGTCGACGGGATTACGGGCCCATCGCGGGCCGTGAAGACGCCGGCGAAGGGCTCGGGAAAATCGAAGCAGGCCGAAGTCTGGGCCGATGCGCCGCCGCTCGACGCGACCATCGGTAACGCGGGGTTGGCGGTGTTGCGGACCATTGCCGGGGCCGAGGCCGCCAAGCTCAGTGGTGAAAAGGATGCCGGCTTCACAATCGAAGTCGACGGCAAGAAGCGGCCGTGCCGGCTCTCCACGCGGGCCACGAAGACCGCCAAGCAGGTCGTCATCACGCTCGAAATACCCCCCTTTGCTCCCAAGAAGCTCGAGGATCTCGGCATGTCGGGGGCGATGGCTGCGCGAGTGCGCGAACTGATCGCCTTGGAGAAGGGTCTATTCGTGGTGTCGTCGCCGCCGGCCACCGGCTGCTCGACGACGTTCGACATGGTGCTGTCGTCGACCGACCGTCTGTTGCGGGATTTCGTGTCGATCGAAGACAGCGGCATTCCTCACCAGGAGGTGCAAAACATCAAGCCGGTGCGGTATTCCGCGGCGGCGGGCGAGGTACCGCTATCGGCGCTCAAGGCTGCGTTGCTCGAATATCCCCGCGCGATTGTGACGCGCGACCTGGTCGATAAGGAAATGGCCGTCAAGCTCGCGGAGCTCGCCAACGACCAGCAGTTCGTCATTGTGTGCCTGCAGGCGGCCGACGCGCTCGATGCCGTCCAGAAGCTGCTCGATATGGGTATTCCCCGGGACCAACTCGCGAGGTGCCTCCTTGGCTCGCTGTCCCAGCGGATCATTCGCAAGCTCTGCATGAAGTGCGGTGAGGTGTTGCCCACGCCGCCCGAGCTGTTGCAGCGGCTTAAAGTCACCGCCGAAGAGTTGCCCGAGATCAAGCGGGCGTCTCCGCACGGAGGCTGTCGGTTCTGCGCCGGGCGGCAGTTCGTCGGCCGCACGGCCATCTTCGAGCTTGCCGCCGGTCCCACAGTCAGGCAGGCGATTGCGAAAGAGGTGGATGCCAAGGTGCTGCGGCAGGCAGCTGTCAAGGATGGCATGCGTCCCTTGAGCGAAGAGGGACTGGCGGTCGTGGCGGCAGGACTGACTTCGCTCGACGAAATACAGAGGGTCTTCGGGACGAAAAAGGAGGCCGGGACGCCGGCTGCCTCCAAGGCCGTTCCCCAAGCCGTCCCCAGAGCCGGGTCCAAGCCCGTTCCCAAGAAGGGAGCCCAGCCGGGAGATAAGAAATGATCATCACGCTCATGCTCCTTGCGATCCTCGCCGCCGTCACCGGCATGCTGGTGCGTGAAGGCTTGTGGCGATCACTGCTGATGTTTTTCAACGTGCTGCTGGCGGCCTCCATCGCCACGGCGTGGTTTGCGCCGCTGGCACAATTCCTCGAAGGGCATCTCGCCAGCTACACCTACCTGCTCGACTTCCTGTCGATCTGGCTGATTTTTTGCGTGGTGCTCGCCTTGGCGCGTGAGGCGACCGACCGCCTGTCACCCAACAACGTGGAATTTCCACAACTGGTGGAACGGATCGGCGTGGGGATTCCGGCGTTCCTGACGGGCTGGGTGCTGATGGCATTCACTGCGGCGACGCTGCATACGGCTCCCGTGCCCCGCAGCCTCGTGCAGCCGACGCCAGAGGCGCGGATGTTTCTGGGGCTCGCTCCCGACCGCAAGTGGCTGGGCTGGGTGCGCGGCAGTTCGCGGACGGGACCGTTCGCCTGGCCCGACCATGCATTCGATCAGGACGCGGACTTCATCCTGCGGTATGCGGACAGGCGGCTGAAACTCGAGGGGGAACCAGGGCTTCGCACCGCGGCGAAGTGATCTTCCATGAAAGCGTCTGCTGAAATAATCAGCTACCGCCCGGTGAGCAAACTGGCCGTGGCGGCGGCAGTGCTGGGCGTGCTGTCGAGCCTGGCGATCACGACTCCGTTGCTCTGGGTCCTGCCGTTGGCGGGCACGGCGATCGCTCTCGTGGGACTGGCGGATGTCATGCGGTTGGGTGCGGAGAAGGCGGGGCGGGCGGCCGCATTGGTGGGCCTCGCCCTGTCCGTGGGATTCGGCGTTCAGGCCGTGACGGCGAGCCTGTTCACGAGATCAATCATGGAGCGGCGCGCCCAGGGGGTGGCCCATGCGTGGCTCGACGCCCTCGGCGAAAAGCGACTCTCCGCTGCCCAGAGCATGCTTGGCCAGCATCTGCTGCCGCCCTCTCATGGGGACGGCCATCGGCCTGGCGAACCGGAGCATCATGAGCACCACGCCCACGCCGATAGCACGGCCGTTGCCATCGAGTCTTTGCCCGCGGTGTCGGCGATCCTCGGCTGTGGCACCGCGGCCGTTCGCGACGTGCGGTCCACTGGTCGCGACGAGGAGACGGGGAATGACTGGTGCGTGCAGATCCGACTGTCGCCCTGTGCCGGTGGCGACGCCGTGGATGTACGTCTGCAGCTCGTGCCCGTCGTCGTGAACGAGCAGAAGCGGCGCGTGGAGCGTTGGACGATCACGAAGATCGACCTCGGGCCGTAAGCCAGCCGCACGCGAAAAGGGGACGCAGCTCTTTTCTGGGCCTGGGCTCTTTTCTGTTTCTGAAAAGAGCTGCGTCCCCTTTTTGAAGACGCTATTCCCTGAAGCAGCGGACGGCGTCGATCGAATCGGCACCGGCCGCGAGCATCACGAGCCTGTCGAACCCGAGTGCGGCGCCGACCCCCTCGGGCATCGCCGGACCATGGGCGGCGAGGAGCCGCCGCGGTGATGGCAGGACGGCCCGCCCATCCGCCGCGCGGATCCGGTTGGCGGCTTCGATCCGGGTCTCGAGCACTGACCGACTGGTCTCTTCCTCCCAGCCATTGGCCAGTTCCACGCCGGTGAAGAAGAGTTCGAACCGCCGAGCCGCCCGCGGATCGTCGGGATCGATGCGGGCGAAGGCCGCCTGCGAGACCGGCCATGCCTCGAGCATCGTGGGCCGTTCGTGTCCCAGCCGCGGCGTGATCACCTCGGCGAGCAGTCGTTCAAACCAGCGATCCCATTGCTGGTCGGGAGGATCGCGGTCCATTTCCGGCACCGGCTCGAGACCCGCACGCCTGCCGGCCGCGGCGAGATCAGCGAGCGTCGCGGAGAGCGGATCGACGCCCGCCCACTCGCCAAAGGCGCGCGAACAGGTGATCCGTTCGACGCCGCTTGTGCCCAGTGCCGTGCGGCAGAGTCGCTCCAGAAGGGTGGCGGCATCGGTCAGCGTCGTGCCGGGGGCATACCACTCCAGAAGCACGAACTCGACATCATGCTGCCTGCCACGCTCGCCAGCACGGAACGACCGGGCAAACTGATAGATCGGCCCCGAGTCGGCTGCCAGCAGCCGCTTCATCAGTGCCTCAGGGCTTGCCTGGAGATAGTGTGGAGGTCGATCCGGGCCGTCGACATGCACGGCAATCGGATCGATATGCGCCTCAGGCAGCACCTCGGGCGAGAGCACCGGCGTGTCGACCTCGACGAACCCCAGTTGATCGAACACGTCGCGCAGCCCCGCGCGGATCCTGCTGCGGAGTTCGAGGATTCGCCGTGTCGACATGCGATGCGAGACTTTCCGCGTATCGTCAGAGGTGGAGCGCTTCAGCCCTCCGTCCCACCAGTGTCTCCGCTGCCACCCGATAGACAAGCACCGGGCAGGGCGCCCGTCTGACGACGGCCTCCGCCACGCTGCCCATGAGCATGCGGGTCAGGCCGGACCGGCCGTGCGTGCCGAGCACGATCATCTCGACCCCCTCCTCGGCCGCGATCCGGACGATCTCGCCGGCGGGATCACCCATGGTGAGCCGGTGCGTGAATGCCACAGTCTGATCGGCGGGCCTCACGTCTTCCAGCATCTTGAGAATCCGCTCCGAATTGGGCTCGGGCAGCCCGTAGTAGAGTTCGCCACTGCCATACGCCAAAGGCGGCTCCTCCACGTGGAGGATCAACAGCGACGCCGACTTTTGCTTGGCCAGCGCCTCCGCTTGCGGAAGCGCCGCGTCGCTGGCGGTCGAGAAATCGGTGGGAACGAGAATGATGGGTCGCGACATGGGGAGGACCTCCTCGGGGTGAAGACGTCCGCTGCCGGGGACGACGGATGTTCGGTCTGCACGGTCATTCTACGCCTGGCCAAGTGTCGCAGTTCGGGGCTGCCCGTGCCCCGAAAGCCGGACGTTCGCTCCGTCGAAACCAAGACGCGACCACAGTCACCCGCATTGGTTCGCCGGCTGCGGCATGCTCGTCGCCGGCGGACTTTGCTACAGGATGCTCGTGGATGATGGTGAATCGTTCGTGAGTCGCAAAGTTCACCGACTCCTGCGCGTGCCTCCGACCGGCTCCTCAGCATCTGGAGTTGAGGAGCCGGGGGTCGGAGAAAGCCGAAGCGAGTCGGCGTATCCTCGCCTCGAGTCGGAGGCTTTCACCGCCCCCGGCGGGTTGGGCCTTCTCCGAGCTCGGCGTGAAGTCACCGCAGCCGCATGCCGGGAAGGGCGCCGGAGTCGGGGGAGAGAAGATAGACGCCCGTGGCGCCTGCGCCGCTGGCGGCCACCACCATCCCCTCGCTCAGTCCAAACTTCATCTGCCGCGGCGCGAGGTTTGCGACCACCACGACGAGCCGGCCGACGAGCGACTCCGGCGTGTGGAATCCCTTGATCCCCGCGAACACCGTGCGGGTCGCTTCGCCACCGAAGCTGATCGTGAGCTTGAGCAACTTCTTCGCTTCGGGCACCTCCTCGGCGGCAAGCACGCGGGCCACGCGGAGGTCGACCCTCGTGAAATCATCGATCGTGCACTCGGGGGCGAGCGGCTCAGCGGCGAGGGCTTCGCCCGAATCAATCGGGCTGGCGGAAGGTTCCATGGACGTTGTTCCTTTCGTAGTGGACTGATTGGGGACGGCGTGCTGCGTCGGTTCCTTGGCCTGGGATTCCCGTGCCTGCGTGACCGAGGCTGCCAGCATGCTCTCGATCTGTGCGGGTTCGACCCGGCGCATGAGCGAGCGGAAGCTGCCGACCGGTTGGCCCGCGAGCGGTCGCTGCGACTCCTCCCATGAGAGGATGGGCCCACCGACCAGTTCGCCGACCTGCGCTGCGAACACCGGCAGCACGGGCGCGAGGTAGACCGCGATCTGCCGGAACAGATTGATCGCCACGCTGGCGACGTCGTGCAGCTTCGCGGCCGACTCCGGGCCCGCCTTGGCGAGCTTCCACGGCTGTTCGGCGTCGACGTAGGCATTGGCGCGGTCGGCGGCCTGCATGATGGTTCGCATCGCGCGGGCGAAGTCGCAGGCCTCGTAGGCCTCGGCGATGGCAGCGCCGTCGGCGGCCGCTGCGGCGAAGAGGCCGCCATCGTCGGGATAGTCTGGCGCGAGGCCTGTCTGCTCCAGCCACCGCGCGGTGCGGCTGGCGAGGTTGACCACCTTGCCGACCAGATCGGAATTCACCTTCGCGGTGAATTCCTCGAGGTTCAGATCGAGGTCGTCGATGCCGCCAGAGAGTTTTGCGGCATAGTAATACCGCAGCATGCCCGGATCGAGGTGGTCGAGGTAGGTTCGCGCCAGGAGGAACGTGCCCCGACTCTTCGACATCTTCTGGCCGTTGACGGTGAGAAAGCCGTGGATGTGGACCCGCTTCGGCAATTGGAGGCCGGCCGCCTCCAGCATGGCTGGCCAGAAGAGCGTGTGGAAATAGGTGATGTCCTTACCGATGAAGTGATGGATCTCGGCAGCCGGTGCAGATCCATCGCGGTGCCACCACGATTCGAACGAACCGCCGTGAGCGGCGCACCACTCGCTGGTGGCGGCCAGATAGCCGATCGGCGCGTCGAACCAGACATACCAGTAGTTGCCCGGGGCGTCGGGAATCTCGAAACCGAAGTAGGGGGCGGGCCGCGAGATGTCCCAATCACGAAGCGGGTCGCAGAGGAAGTGGCCGGCGAGGTAGTTGGCAATGCGCGGATCGAGGGCGCCGGAACGCTGCGTCCACTCTTCGAGGAAGGCGTGCATCTGTTCGAGCGTCACGAACAGGTGCTCGGCCGACCGCACCTCCGGCCGCGTGCCGGAGAGCGTGCTGACGGGGTCGACAAGGTCGGCCGGCGTGTAGGCCGCGCCGCACTGTTCACACGAGTCGCCGTACTGGTCGGCCGTCTGGCAGCGGGGGCACGTGCCGCGGACAAACCTGTCAGCGAGAAAGACGCCGGCCTTGGTGTCGTAGAGTTGCTGCACGTCGCGCGTGGTGATCAGGCCGCGATCCCGCAGGCTCCGCCAGATGACACCGCACAGCCGGCGGTTGGCGTCACTGTCGGTGGAGCCGTAATGATTGAAGCCGATCTGGAAGCCACCGAAATCGGCGAGGTGTGCCTCCCGCATCGCGGCGATCAGTGCATGCTCGCTGCGGCCCTCGGCCTGGGCCCGGATCATGATCGCAGTGCCGTGCGTGTCGTCGGCGCAGAGATAAACGGCCTCGTGGCCACGCAGCTTCTGGAACCGCACGAAGATATCGGTCTGGATGTACTCGACCAGGTGCCCCAAATGAATGTGCCCGTTGGCGTAGGGCAGGGCGGAGGTGACGAGAATACGGCGGACGCGGTCGGTCATGCTGGGTTTCTAGAGATGTCTCAAGGCAAACGGAACGGCGATTGTATGAGCGTGCGTGGTAAACGGGGAAATCGCGCGAAAAACAGGTGGAATAGGAAAGCAACTGGCGGGTTGTGAAACGCAAAATGGTCTTGTCCCCGTCGTGCGTGCAGGGCACCATCCCGCCGCGCGGTCGGCAGCCTTCCGACGCCGCCGCCATTTCGACCAGCAAGCCCCGCACACCAGACTCGCCGGAGCCCACGGATGATCAGGTCCTCGCGACTCCTCTTCCGAATGACAGCCGTGATGGGGCTGATGGCACTGTGCGCTTCACCGGCCTGCGGCAATCCGGCTGCCGTCGCCGCCGGCGATGTCGTGCTCCTCAATTTTTCTGCGTCGTGGTGCGGCCCGTGCCGACAGATGGCGCCGCTGGTGGGCGAAATCACGGCGGCCGGGTGGGTCGTGCGGCACGTCGATGTCGATCATGAGGGCGACCTCGTCCGCCGCTTTGGCGTGACCGGAGTGCCTTGCTACGTGCTCTTGGTCAAGGGTCAGGAAGTTGGTCGTATCAACGGCGCCACGACCCGAGGCGAACTGGAAACACTGCTGGCCAAAAGCCGGCAGCCGCTGGGCCTCGCGCCCCTGGCGACACCACCGGCTGCCACCGCCCTGGCAGGCATCCCGGTGCCGGTCACGCCAGCTGGAGCGCCGTTGTCCACCGAGCCGAAGGCCGCTCCGCAGACCACCGGCGCCGCGATCGTGACAGCTGTTCCACCCGCCGCCGCCCGGCAGCCGGACCGACCAGCGGCCCCGCGACTCAAGCAACCGGTCGCGGCATCGGGAGCCGATCAACGGACGACCGCCGGCGGCCCGCAACTTGATCCCACCCAGCGGGCCGCGCTCGAGCGGCGGCTGATGGCCTCCACAGCACGTCTGCTCGTCGAGGATTCCCAGGGCGTGTCGCGCGGAACCGGCACCGTGATCGACTGCCGTCAGGGCGAGGCGTTGATCCTTACCTGCGGCCACATCTTTCGTGATTCCCAGGGCAAGGGCAGGGTCGAGGTCGACCTGTTCGGCCCAGACGGCCCGCGGGGTGTGGCAGGTCAGGTCGTCTCGTGGGATCTCAAGCGCGACCTCGCGCTGGTGAGCATCTTCACCGACAGGCAGATCGAACCGGTCCGTGTCGGCGGTGCTGACCACAACACGCAGCCAGGTGCATCCGTGGTGACGGTTGGCTGCGATGGAGGCGACGACCCGACGATCCATCACAGCCGCGTCACCGCCGTCGACAAGTATCTGGGACCGGCGAACGTGCAGGTTGCCGGTCAGCCCGTGCAGGGACGCAGCGGTGGCGGGCTCTTCGCGCTCGACGGCACGCTCATCGGCGTCTGCAACGCTGCCGATCCCGCCGACAACGAGGGGCTTTTCGCCGCACTCCCGACGATCCACGAGCAGCTCGACGAGGCCGGCCTCGCCTTCGTCTATCGCAGCGTCTATCCCAGCGGTGGCGCGGGCGACGTGGCCGCCGTCTCGTCGGGGCCCGCGCTACCGAGCATGCCGGCGGAAATGCCACCGGTGTCGTTCGACCGTCGCGACCGCGCCGATGCCCTGCCCACCGCCGCCACGGCCCCCACCAACAGCCCGAACGGCGCCGGCCCCGGCGCCGCCCCGCAGAAGCTCACGGCCGGCGAACAGGCGTTGATCGATCATGTGTGGCGACACGATGGCGAGGCCGAGGTGATCTGCATCGTGCGCCCCCGCGGTGCCGCGCAGGTTCCCAGCGACGTGTTTGTGCTGCAGGGAACCGGTCGCGAGTTTGTCGAGCAGCTTTCCAAGGCCAACACCCCCACAGCGACATCTCCCGTATCGCAGGGCGGACATGCCGCCCCGCACCGAGCCGCCCCTGCTGCAACGCGGTCGGACGTGGCCACCCTGCCCGCGACCGATCTGACGCGGTAGTCTGCGGACATGCTGCAATACCTCGTGCGTCACGGCGAAAGCGTCTCCAACCTCGAGGGACGCGTGCAGGGACAAGAGGATATCGAACTGTCGGACCTCGGCCGTGCACAGGCGCGGCAGATCGCTGCCTGGAGCCGTAGCCTCTCAGCATCGCCGCCCGTCGCTCAAGCGTCGATCGGCGAAGTCTGGTCGAGTCCGCTGCGGCGGGCCCGCGAGACGGCCGCCGAGATCGCCGCCGCCCTCGGCTTACCGGTCATGCTGGAGGAAGGGCTCTGCGAACTGCATGCAGGTATTTTCCAAGGGCATCTCTGGGCCGATCTCGAGGCCGAGTTCCCCGAGGAGGTGGCCCAGTGGCGGTCGGGCGACGTGCACTACGTGATTCCCGGCGGCGAGTCGCGTGCGCAGCTGGCGGCCCGCGGCCGTGCGGCGATCGAGATGCTTGCCGGCCGCGACACCCCGGGCATGATCGTGGTGGCGCACGGCGGCGTGCTCACTGCGGCGCTGGGCAGCATGCTGGGCCGCGAGCATCCGCTCCTGGCGGCGGCTGCGGAGCGGCCGTTCACGAGGCTGCCGGCGCTGGCCAACTGCTCGGTGACGCAGCTCAAATGGCCGGGGCCGCGGCTCGTCGCGTTCAATGAGACGGGCCATTTGATTTGACGCAGTGGCGCATTGGTTCGGGGCTGCCCATGCCCCGTCGCCGGACGTTCGCTACGGCCATCCATGGCCTTCGCTCACTCGATGCTGACTGCGCTCCGGCATCCTGCCTGCGCTGGTCAGCAACGCCGGCTCTCGGGGCATGGGCAGCCCCTCACGGGTGCATCGTACTATTCAGCGCTAGGCCCGGAGGGCCGAGTAAGCACCAGCGGGCGGAGGCCCGCCAAGAAAAAATCGCACGATGCGATGTTTTTCGTGAAGCCAGCTACTTCTCCGTCACCTCGATCGTGACGGGGTCGGCGTTGACGCTGTTGGCTGCGCCGGGACCGGAGCGGCCCGTGGCGCGGATCGTCACGCGGCCGCGGCCGAGGAGTTCGGCCGGCACCTCGATCGTCGTGTCGCCTCCGGGGGTTCGGCCCAGCACCCGCCCCATCGAAAACACCGCCACCCCATCGAGCCCCTCGCCGCCCACACGCACCCGCACCGTTCCCGCGACGCTCACGCGGGCAGGCTTGACCTCGAGCGCGAGCGTCTTGCCATGGTTCGCGAACCGCACCGGCAGCACCCAGCGGCCCTGCGATTGAACCGACGATGATTCAGTGGCCACCAGGCGGAGTTCGTGATGTCCGTCGGCCAGCTGCGCCGTGTCGAGTGGCAGGCGGTCGCCGGGGCGGCACTGTGCCAGTTGCACGCCGTCAACAAAGAGCGTGAAGTGGTCGACGGCACCGGTTGAGGCCGACCCGTCGCGGGCTGACTTCTGGCTCGCCACCGTCGCCCGCGGCAGCAGTTCGATCGAGCCGGAGAGCGTCGCATTGGTGGCGATTTCTTGGCCGTCGCCTGCCATCACGACCTCCACCTGCGGGATCGTGGCCCAGGGGCGACAGAGCGGGTCGCCCACCACCAAGAGCTGATACGGCGCCTGTAACGATTGATAGAAGGCCTCGGCCAGCGTGGCGCCGCGGGCGTAGTGCACGTGGATTGCAGGGTGTGGAAACTTCGCCTGCAGTGCGTAGGGCTCGATGACAGCGCCGCTGGAGCCGGCGGCACCGGCGCGGATGAAGACGGAGAGCGGCGTCTGGCCAACGGACGGCGTGAAAATCCCCCCGTAGCTGGTGAGGTTTTCGCAGATGGCGCCGGGCACGATCGTGCTCTTGCTCGCGGGCCAGTCGAAGTCTGCCGACCCCATCATCAGCCCCGCCACGTCGCGTTTGGCCGACGGCAGCACGCCGGAGACGATCTCGGCTTTGACCCCGAGGGCTTCGAGTGCCTGTACGATCGGCGGGAAGGCCGGGCTGCGGGTCGTAGTCCTCACGTCGTCGTTGGTCACGAAGTAGATCGTGCCGGGTGGCTTGGTGCCGTCGGCCGCCGCCGATGCCTCCAGTCCGCGAATGATCTCGGGCACCGAGTTGCCCCGGCCGGCCGTCACTCCCAGCATCACTGAAAGCAAGTAGCGGTTGCCGGCCTCTTTCACGACATCACCCTGGGCATCGTAGCGATGCCAACCCTGGAAACCATCGGTCGACTTCGGCACGCCCGCGGCATCGAGCGGCCGCCAGTAGCGGTTGCTCTGCGGATCGAGCCAGACCGGACCCTTGCCGCTCCGCACCGCGCCGTAGAGCATCGTCATGCCAGTCAGCGAGCCGGATGGAAACTTGAGCAGCTGCTGCGAGGCGAGTGCCTCGGGCATCTCCTCGGCGAAGTCGATCCGCCAGGGAAAGTCGCTCGAATAGACGACGCAATGAATCTGGGGGGCGAGTCGACGGCCATCGATCGCCTTGAGCACGGGGTCGAGCAGGTCGCTGCGAAACGTGGCGATGCTGATGCTTTCGGTGCTCTCCTGCCATGGCAGCATGAGCACGTTGATGGGGGGAATGCCGCGCAGGGCGGCATAGGCATTGGCCACCGCAACGCTGTCGGGGCTCGAGGCATTGACGACGAGAAACAGGTTCTCGGGGCCTCCGCCCGCCCGCGCACCGGCTGCCCATGCCAACGCCAGCAGCAGGCAGGCCACGCGATACAGAAACGGTTTCAGACATGGTTTCATGGTGGATGCCGGGGCCGGGGGCAGTGGTGCGGCAGGATGTTGCCAAAACAACAGGACCGTGAGCGGGCCTCGATGCATTAGACTATTCGGTGAAGGAGTCTGCATGAGCGGCTTGCATCGGATGCACTCACACATGATTGCCGCGGCCCTGTTGGCGGCGGTCGCGTTGCCGGCCGTGAGCCGGGCGGAGGAGCCGCCGGCATTCTCCGGTCTGCAGGCGTTCGCGCACCTGGAGGCGATCTCGGGGCTGGGACCGCGGACGAGCGGCTCGCCGGCCATGGTGAAGCAGCGGGCCCTGTTGGCCGCCCACTTCCGCGCTGCGGGCGGCGCGGTGCACGGGCAGGCCTTTCAGATCCGGGACCGGCGCACCGCTGCACCGGTGCATATGGAAAACCTCATCGTCGAATGGCATCCCGACCGCCGCGACCGCGTGCTCATCGGTGCCCATTACGACACCCGTCCCTTCCCCGACCGCGATCCCGTCGATCCCAAGGGCGTGTTCATCGGAGCCAACGACGGCGCCAGCGGCGTGGCGCTGCTGATGGAACTGGCCCGCGCGATGCCCTCGCTGCCGGGCCCCGTGGGCGTCGACTTCGTGCTCTTCGATGCGGAGGAATATGTCGTTGAGAAGCGTGACCCCTATTTCCTGGGATCGACCTTCTTTGCGAGGCAGTATGCCGCTGAGCAGCAGGCCGGTCGGCAGCAGCACCGCTACCGCTGTGGCGTGATCGTCGACATGGTGGCCGACCGCGACCTCCAAATCTGGCAGGAGCAGCAGAGCGTCACCTGGCCCGACACCAGCCCGATCGTGGATGCGATCTGGGCCGTGGCAGCCCACCGGAACGTGCGGCAGTTCGTGCCCCGTCCCAAATACACGGTCGAGGATGATCATGTGCCGCTGCGGATGATCGGCAAGATTCCCACCTGCGACATCATCGACTTCGACTATCCGCACTGGCACACCATGCAAGACACGCCCCGACAGTGTGCGCCGGAGTCGCTGGAGGCAGTCGGCGGCGTGCTGCTGGAATGGCTGCGCGGGCTCGAGTAGCCGCCGCGTGCTGGTGGACCGTGATCACGCCGGGGATACAGCGATCGATGCAGACAGGAATGCCGACAGACGCCCACCCTCGACGCGAGCCGCTGGCGGTGCCGGAGTGCGGCGTGATAGGCATGTCGATGCGGGTATCCCTTTGGCTCGTGCCCGAGGGCGCCGATGTGCTGGAAGGGGATCGCGTGGTGGAACTGCTCGTCGGCGGAGCGACCATCGACCTGGAGGCGCCCGTCGCGGGCCGCCTGATGACGCAGTTCGTGGATGAGGATGACGTTGTGACACCCGGCACGGTGATTGCCGAATTCGAGGCTGTCCCATGACGCACCGGCCGACCGAAGCGGGCCGGCTGGGCCGGTTGCTGCTCGACCGCCTGGACACGGCCGGTCTGTTTCACGGGACGTTGAACGGCCGCGGCGTACTGTCCCTCGCGTTGGCCGGCGCGGCCGCGATGTTTCTCGTGCAACCGCCTGCCGACTGCTGGATGCTCGCCTGGCTGGCGCCGCTGCCGTGGCTGGCGATCGTGCAGGCCGACCGTCTCTCGGCCGCGCATCCGTGGCGGAGCCTGTGGCTGGGCGGCTTCTGCCACTGGCTGGCCGCAATTCATTGGCTGCGGCTGCCACACCCCGCGACGTCGATCGGCTGGGTGGCACTCTCGGCCTATCTGGCCTGCTCCCTGCCACTCTTCGTCGCGATCGCCCGCCGGCTGGTGCATGGCTGGCGGTGGCCGCTGGTGGTGGCGGCGCCCGTGGCATGGATGGCCTGCGAGCACCTCCGCGGCTCGGTGCTGGGAGGCTTCACGTTCGGCGGACTGGGACACACCCAGTGGCGATGGACCACGCTCATCCAGGTGGCTGATTGCCTGGGGGCGGTTGGTGTGGGGGGCGTGGTGATGGCCGTGGCCGCCGGTCTGGCCGAGTCCGTCGCCGCGGTGGCGTCGCGCGAGCGCGTTCGTGCGGCCGTCCTGGCGGGCCTGGCCGCCGCCGTCGTGCTGGTCGCCGCCATCGGCTACGGACACTGGCGGATTCAGGGCGAGCCGCGGTCGGAAGGCCCTGTGCTCGACGTGCTGCTCGTGCAGGGATCGATCGACACCGAACTCAAGCATGATCCCGATGCCGCCGGTGATGTGGCACAGCACTACGACGACCTCACAATGGCTGCGCTGGACTTGCGTGAAGGACCAGCCGTGGGTGAAGCCGGCCCATCGCGTCCCGACCTCATCGTCTGGCCGGAGACGATGTGGCGGTGGGGACTGCTCGATATCGATCCCGACGAGGTGCTGCCCGAGAGCGTCGTCGCGCAGACGCTCGCCGGTCGGGATACGACGGGGACTGCCGCCGATCGGCAGGCGGTCTGTCGTCGCGTCCTCGAGCAGGAACGGCTCACGCTGCTGGCCGCCTTCGCGCGGCGGTATGGCACGCACTGGTTGGTTGGCCTCGACAAGCAGGTGGTCACTCCACACGCCCCGTCCGGCGCGAAAAACTACAACTGCGGTCTGTTTCTCGATCCCGAGGGCGTCGCGCTGGCGTGCTACAGCAAGCAGCACCCTGTGATGTTTGGCGAGTACATTCCGCTCGCCGAGCGTTTTCCCTGGCTCTACCGGCTCACGCCGCTCCCGGCTGGCTTGACGGCCGGCACCCAGCCGGTGGCGGTGACGATCGCCGGCTCGCGTGTGGCGGTGAACATCTGCTATGAGACAGCCCTGCCGGAGGCGGTGCGGACGCTGGTGCTCGAACTGGGCCGTCAAGGGGGCCGGCCCGACGTCATCGTCAACCTCACCAACGACGGCTGGTTTTGGGGGTCGAGTGAACTCGACATGCACCTGACGGCGGCGATTTTCCGGGCGGTCGAGGTGCGGACGCCGCTGGCGATCGCGGCAAACACGGGGTTTTCAGCCTGGATCGACGGTTCGGGCCGGCTGTTGGCCAGGGGGCCCAGGCGGGCTACTGGCACCCTGCGGGCACGTGTCAGGCCCGACGGCCGCACGAGTCCGTGGCTTGTCTGGGGGAGTCTGCCGCTGGGGGCGTGTGTGGCGGTCGCAGCGGTCGCACTGCTGTCGGGATGGTCCCGGCGAGGCAGGTTGCAGAGTCGTTGACCCGCCTGCCGATCAACGCGTAGGCTGATGGGAGCGGGCGGGAAGCGGTTCCATACCGCCTGTTGAAACGTCGCCATTCCGCGAGCGCTGTGGTTCGACCATGAAAAACGTCCTCGGCAAGATTTTCGTGTTTGGTGTCTTCGTCATGAGCCTGATGCTCATGAGCTTTGCCGTCGCGATCTATTCGTCGCACGTCAACTGGCAGGAAGTTGCCAAGAAGAAGCAGGAAGACCTGGACAAGCTCAAGACCGAGGAGACCAGTCTCAATCAGGAGATCACGCGGCTGACGGCGAACGTCGCCACGTCGGAGGCGGCCCGCGACCAAGTGGTCGCCAAGTTCCAGCAGGCGCTCATCGAGAAAGACAAAGAGCTCAAGACCCTCAAAGACGCCCGCGATGACAAACTGACGGAGATGCAGAAGAAGATCGCCGATCTGGCTACCGTCGAGGCTGACCTCACCCGGGCTCGGGAGGAAGTCACGAAGCTCCAGGCCGAGGTGCGAGACAAGCAGCAGAAGGTCGACTCGCAGGTGACCCGAGCGGCGGAGATCGCCGGCCAGTTGCACGAAAAGGAGTCGTTCCTCGAGATCGCCAACGAGCGGAAGGCACAGCTGGAAAAGCAGGTCGCCCAGGCCCGCCTGCTCCTGAAGCAAAACGGACTGTCGCTCGACAGCCTGCCGAAGGACCGCGTGCCGACGATGAACGGCGTCGTCGTGGCCGTGGCGGACGACGCCATCGAGGTGTCGTTGGGCTTCGACGACGGCCTTCAGACCGGCCACCAGATCGAGGTCTATCGCAACGACGAGTATCTTGGCCGGGCGATCGTGAAGAGCGTGAAGCCCGATCGGGCAATCGCCGTGCTCGTCAGAGAATACTCGCGGGGCATCGTCCAGCGGGGTGACAAGGTCACCACGCGACTGAAAGCGTAATCCCGCGTCCGAGACTGCCGCCAGACTCCGAAGCATCCTGAATACCATGGCCGACGATTCCAACCCCAGTGCTCCGCGTCCGCCGATGACCGTCTACACGGCGATGCTGCTGTTGTCGTTCATCGCCGTGTCGAGCGGCTGTCTGATCCTGGCATTGGACCTGTTTTTCCGGCGGATGCCGCTGCCCTTGAAGCCATAGCATCGGACGCCACGGGTGTCTCTATGTTTGGCTGGCTCCGGTCCCGACGACGCCGCTCGATCCGGGCGAGGCCGTGGCCGCCGGTCTGGAGCGACATCCTCAGGCGAAACCTGCGGCAGATGCAGTGGCTCGCCGATGACGAGCGGGAACGGCTGCAGGCGTGGATCGCTGTCTTCGTCGCCGAGAAGCGGTTCGAGGGCTGTCGCGGCATGGAGATCGACGACGAGGTCCGCGTGTCGATCGCCGGCCAGGCCGGCCTGATCGTGCTGGGTCTACCCGACGAGTTCTTCGACCACCTGCAGTCGGTGCTCGTCTATCCGGGCGACTATTTTGGGAAGCGGTCGACGCCGCTGGAGGGTGGCGGTGAGTTGCTGTGGAAGGAACCTCGTCTGGGTGAGACCTGGAACGGTGGCAGCATGGTGCTCTCCTGGCCACGGGTGGTCGAGGGCGGCCGGCTTCGCGACGGACCGCGAAGCGTGGTGATCCACGAGTGTGCCCACGCCATCGACCTGCTCGACGGCGAGATCGACGGCGTTCCGCCGCTGGCATCGGCAACCGCGAGGCGCGAGTGGACGCGGGGAATTCTCGACTGCCGGGAGCGATTCGCGGAGGCGCTCGACGAGGGGCGGTTCGTCGCGTTCGACGACTACGCCGCCGAGGGGCCCGGGGAATTTTTTGCGGTGGCGAGCGAGTGTTTCTTCCAGGATCCGCACCGGCTCCACCGGTACGACCGCGACCTCTACGCGCTCATGGTCGAGGCGTGGCGGCAGGACCCGAAGTCCCGCGTGCCGGTGCAACGGGCGCGGTAGCGGCTGGGTCGGCCGCCTCGGCGGGGGTGGGCGTGCCTGTCGCCCGTGGCGCCAGGCTCACGAGCATGCCCGACGAAGATGCCAGCAGCAGCCGGTCGGAGTGGATGTTGACCACCGGCAGGGTGAACGGTCCAAGGCAGAGCCGCTCGCGGGGGGCGCCATCGGCAAGGTCGAAGGCGGAAAGCTTCCCCAGTTCATCGATGAGCCACACCCGGCCGCCGCCGACGGCAAGGATTTTGCCGGTCAGGCAGGTCTGCCAGCGTTCGACGCCCGTCTCGGCGGAATAGGCGGCGATCCCCAGATCGCCGAGCGAGACGACGACCGTGTCGCCGGAGAGAAACGGCCCGGAGAAGGCGGGGCCTGGCAGCACCGTGTGCCATGTCAGCTGCAGCTCCTTCTTGTTGCTGACGGGAAGGTCGACCCGCGCCAGGTCGCCCGCCGTCGTGGCGGCGAAAATACTGCGGTCCCGCACCACGGGAGAACCCGCCGGTGGATTTTCCAGCGAGAATTCGAGCCGCCGCCAGTCCAGTTCGCTGGGCTGAAGGGTGACTAGCAACCCGTCCGATGTGCACCAGAGCACGCCGGTCGTCAGTTGGATCGGCGCGATTTCGACGTGGTTATTGCCGCCGGACTGGATGGCGATGGGCGTGAGGCTCTCCTTCCGTTGCCGCTTGGCCTTCGTCTTCTTGGCGGCCTTCTTGCCAGTCGGCGCTGCCGCCCGTTTGTCGTCTGCTGTCGTGGTTTCCGCCGAGTGTCGCAGCGGATTCACGGCGACGCGATTGACGGTCCCTGGCGAGCTGGGCACGTAGGCCCAGTTGCCGATCACGGTTGCGCCGCCCGACACGATCTGACCGAATGGCTCTTCCCAGCGGAGATGGCCAGTCGACCGTTCCAGGCCGGTGATGATGCGGTCATGGGGAACAACGACGAGATCGGTGCCGATGCCGGCCCGCGTGATCGGGCCACCGCCGGTGCCGACCCGCTGTGACCAGAGCAACGACCCGGGCCTCGGAGCACCTGCCGCCGGGGAGCCCTCACCCCAGGGGGCGGCCTGCACGGCGTGGACGGTTCCATCAGAGGTCTGGGCCACGACCAGCCCGTCTCCCACCACCACCTGATCCAGGCTATAGCCACTCGCCACGTAGGGCAGCTGCAGGATCCACTCGCGCGTCAGTCCTGCCGCGTCGGCGGTGAATTCGTCGGCGGCCGTGCCGGCAAGGCAGGACTGCCCGACGGCCTGGGTGGGGGCGACGGCCGCGGAAGCGACCGCCAGCAGCAGAAGAAGGCTCAAATGGGCTCGAGTGTGAATCCTGGCGATCATATCAGAGGCCTGATTCTCAAGGACTGGGCATCGGAAGCGGCGGGGCCGGATTCCCGCCATTCAAGCTTAGCCCACGAAATCATGGTCGGCGAAACTGCTAAACTGCAGGCCTGCCGGCGCGATCCCCGAGGCCCGTGCCGTCCCCGGACGAGCGTGAAACAACGAGGCACGATTGCCGATGCGGCAGGACTCCCCCACCGATTCCAGACACACCCCGCAGGTCGATCCCAAGCGGACCCGACCGAGTGATCCCGCGGCCGTTGTGTTGGGGTATCTGAACTTCTCGTCCGGGGCCTTCGATCCGACCGTCTGGCGGGCGATGAATGCCGTTTTTGAGGCTGTCGAGTCGCCCCCCGAGCACTCCGCGACCGCCGCCGGCCCGATCGTGGAGCGGCCCGATGCCGCGACCCGCGTGGCCGTCCTTCTCGCCGAGCGGTTGGAGGCGCTTGCGGTAACCGAGGCCGCATTTCGGGACGCCACGCAGGCCAGGGCGGTGCTCGACCTGCTCTTCTCCCGACTGCTGCCGGCCTACCGTGCCTTCCACGGCGATCTTCTGGAACATCAGCCAGCTGGCGGCTTCGAACGGCCCTTCTTCCTGATGGCGGCGGCGATGGCCATCCTAGCTAGCGATCTGGCCAGCGACGTGGCTGGTGCCGATCTCGACGCCATCGTGCGGCAGGCGATCGGCCGGCTCAACGACTACGTCGGCTGGCGGCCGGTGGCCGTGCTTGAAAACGGCCAGCTCTCGGAGCCCTATCCACACGAGCGAGTCCGGCCTGTGCCGCTGTTCATCCGCGGAGCGGGTGCCGCGCACGGCCGTTACCGCCGGCTCGTGGAGGATGCGATGGCGATCCTTGAACAGGCGCCGGAACCGCTCCTGCGACAGGCCGACTTTGAGCTCGCCATGCTGGAGGAGCTGGCATTTGATCCGCGCGCGTTTGATTTTCTGCATCCCGCAGCGAGTCGGCCCAACTATCTCTTCGGCCTGTGGGACCCCGCCCGCATCGATGGCCAGGGCTGCTACCGGCGCATGGTGGTGCAGCAGGCCACCCTCGACGGCATCCTGTCGTGGGCCGAGGCGGCGGTCGAGTCGCCTGCCGATCTCGGGCCTGAGCGGCAGGCGCAGCTGCGGCGCGAGTCGGCGGCCGTGTTGGCGGGCGTGATCCTGATGGCCTCGGGTCTGTCCGGTCACGGACCGGGAGCGACCTCCGCGAGTCTGCCGCTGGCCGACCTGCTCCCGCGGATCGCCGGTTACCGCGACGAGTTCTACCGCTGGCTGATGACGCAGTTGCCGGCGGATCATCGGCAGGTTTTGGACGAGGAGACCAGCCGTCTGCGTCAGCCCTTCGGTGGCGTGCGGCGGCACATCAACAGCCTGCTCGCCAGCCGGCGGGCGCGCCAGGTGGAGAGCGTGGCACTGGCGGCCGTGCTCGCGCGACTGGGACGGGCGGACGGCGCGGAACGGATGGCCGGCATGGTGCCCGCCGCGTCGGCCCGTATGGCGGCCAGAATCACCAGCCGCGTCGTGGCGGCGCAGCAGTCATTGCGGCAGGCGGCAGGCGCCGATGAGCGCATCTGCGCGCAAGAAAGTACCGCCGCACTCGATCAGCTCGATGCCGCCACCACGTTGCTCATGCGGGCGGTGGCCTGTGGCGCGTTGGTCGATCCGTGGAACATCCTCGGCCTGGGCGGACAGTTTCCCCTCCACGAACCCGGAGGCGAAAGCCTGACCGATCCACGCGTGGATGATCTCGTCGGGATCACGGAATCGATCCTCGACGGGTATGCCGCCGTGTGGCGACAGGCCGCACTCGACGGACCGCCGGCTGCGGCGGCGCGGGCAGCGGACGCCGGCGAACACCTCGGTGGCTGGTGGGATCGGTTCGCGACGACGACGGTGTCGGGCGTGCCGCATCTCTCCGGCCGCGAGGTCTACGACTCTGCACGGGAGGTGATCGCGGCGCTCACGCGCCGCCGTGAGACCGCACCCCTGCCGCCGCCGCCTGGCTTCTGGCGGGAGGAAGTGGCGTCGTTCTCGTCGCCCGAGACGCATGCGCAGGCCACCGATTGCCTGCTCCGCGAGGGGGATCTCGACGGCGCGATGGGTTTGCTCATTCACTGGGCGTCGTTACTGGAGGGTTCGGCGATCGACCGCTCCGGCGTCGTCTGGATGGGGGAGGCCGTGCGGTGGATGACACGTGCCTGCGCCGACCGATCAGAGACGGCCAGGCTCCGCGTCCGCCGGTTTATCGAGCTGATCGAGGCCAACACCAGCGGCGTGGCCGACGTGATCGAGGCGGCCGCGACCGGTCGCGAACCGGGGGATGGCAGGCGGCCGGCGCGGGAGGCCGACGGTCCCGACGGTCTCCATGACGACTTCGCCGACGAACAGACGGATGACGATGACAGCGGCGAGGAACGTGTGGCGTCGGCCTACGAGTCGATGGTCTGGCGCGACTCCACTGACGACGGCGTCGATGGTGGCATGCTCGACATGGAAGGCGGCGGCGGCTCGACGCTGGCGGGCGTGGCGGCAGTGGAGAGTGCGGCCGAATTCATGATGGGCGTATTTCGGCTGCTCGCGGATGCGGTGGTGGCGTGGTGTACGAGCGATGCGGCGGCGGGCACGAGCCCGTCGCAGGCTGAAATCGATGCCGTTTCCGGCTGGCGGCATGCGGTGCGGCGGCTGCGACGGACGCTGATCCGCGCGGCCGCCACGGTGGCCGGTCGCGATGCCACGCCGCCTCCGGGGATGTCGCCCACCGAGTTCGACAAGCTGCGGTGGCACCGTGATGCCGCCGCCGAGCAGATGATCGAGGCGGCGTTGCAGGCGAGCGAGACGCTCTGGATATTGTCGGCGCGGCTGCATGGGGCCGGGATGCGGAGTGGAGGTCAGCCGCCGTCGCCGCGACGCCGCACGGGCAAGGCATCGATTGGCAGGCTGTTTGCGGCGATGTTCGCGGGCGAGGCGGAAGCGACGCGGGATCAGCTGGCCCTCGTGCGGAGCAGGCTCGTCGGCACGATGGTGCTCTATGTGCCGCTGGCGCGTGGTGGTGATCCCAAGCGGATCGTGCTGGCGCGGAGCAGGGAGCGGCTGCTGACGCGGCTGGCGGCCTGTCTGCCGCGGCTGGGGCTCGTGGCGGAGACGGCCGAGATGGTGCACCTTGCCAAGGCGCTCGAGAGCCGGCGGCCGAGGGGCGCGGCCAGCGTGAGCGAGTTCGACCGCGTGTTCGAGGCCGGGACCAAGGCGCTCGTGGAGCGGATCGTGGAGACCGCGACGGTGGCGGAGGCTGGCAGCGCGAAGCCGGAGCCTGCTGTGGCCACGCAGCGGATTCTCGACGGCCTGTCGATGCTCGTGCCCCGCCTGCTCGACACCTGGACGGCGCATGCCCGGCAGCTACGGCTCTCGGTGCTGGAGCGGGTCCGTGACGACGAGTCATTTGCCGCGATCCGGGCGTTCGTCGAACGCTATGGCGCGGGCCTCTTCACGCAGCAACTGCTCTCGCCGCCGTCGCTGCGTGGCATCCTCCGCGGTGGCGTGCGGAATTTTCTCGAGCATCTCGTGGACCGTGCGGCGGGCGAGCCGGACGACATCGAACTGCCCGACTCCCCAGCGCCGCAGCGGCGTCCCACGCGGCTGCTCGAGGATCTTGCCAGCGGTGCCCTGCCGATCAAACAGGCTGCGTCGCGGCTGCGGCTGGTGCTCGAGAGCGTGGCGGAAAACCATTCGGAATACCGCGACTGGAACTCCACGACCACGCAATCGGATCGCGGTGAATGCCTGCACGTGCTGCTCGACTTCCTGCGAATCAAGGCGGAGCACGAACGCATCGCGTGGACGCTGCGGCCGGTGAACATGGCACACCGGGTGCTGGCACGGCGGGCTGCGGTTGAGGCGGCCGAAGCCTGGCGGGGTCGCATGCGGGATGAGACCGGCACGACGGCCGAGAACTTGGTGGAGCGGCTTGCGCGGCTGGAGACGCACTGGGGCGTGCGGCTGGCGAGCGTGTCAGATCGGGTGCGGCGGCCGTTCACGATGCCGCTGGAGCAGGATGAACTCGAGGCTTTGGTGGATCCGGCCGTGCAGGAACTGTTCACGGGAAGCCCCGTGGGAGCCGGCGGCAGGCTCGAGGCCTGTGCCGAGAAATTTTTGGGCGTGGCTGGTGGCTCGGGCGTGGAGGTGCCGGCCTGGCTGGACCGTCTGACGACGGCCGTCGACCGGGCGATCGAACTGGCCGATGCCGGTCTCACACCGCGGGCTGCCAACGGCCCGGCGCCGATCCGCCTGCCGGAAGCCCTGCCGTGGGCACCGCTGCCGTGGGATGCCCTGCACGCGGCGTTGGCGAAGTGAGGCGACCGCGATCATGAATGCACGTCGTGCAGACTGTTCGTCGCGTTCGGGCGTTGCCGTCTGGCTGGCCGGCACCATCGGCCTCGAGGCCTACGGAGCGATGGCCGAGCGGCTTGCGTGGGAGGTGTCGGAGCCGCATGGCCGACCGCCGACGCTCGTGCTCTATGATCTCGCGCCGTCGATCACGATTGGGAGGCTCGGGTCCCGTGCCGACATCGCCCTCACCGATGATGACCTGCGGTCGCGCGGACTGGAGGTACGATTCGTCGGTCGCGGTGGCGGAGCGGTGCTGCATGGCCCCGGCCAGATTGGTATCAGCCTGTTTGCGTCGCTGGCAGATCTGGGGCTCGGTCGCCACGCCGTGGGTCCCTATCTGGAGCGGCTGGAGTCCGGGCTCGAGGGGGCTATCCGCAGCCTGCGGTGTGGCGCGGCCCGTGATTCCCGGATGCACGGGATCTTCGGCCGGACCGGGCTGCTGGCGGCCGTCGGCGTTGCCGTGCGGCGGGGGGTGGCCTGGCACGGCGGGTTTTTGAACATTCAGCCCCCGCTCGAGCTTCACCGCCGGATCAAAAGCGTGCCTGTCGCCGCCGGGGCCGGAACGCATACGATGGGATCGGTGGAGGCCGACGTGCAACGCCGGGTGCGGCTGCAGGATGCCCGAGCGGCGCTCGTGGAGCACGTCGTCGACGCCTTCGAGTTTCCCCAATCGCACATTCAGTCGGGCTTTCCCATCGCGATTCAAGTCGCCGGATCGGCACCATCGGAGCGCACGAGAAGTGTCGGATAACATGGACTCACCGTTCGGCTCCCTCCCGATCATTTCTGTCGATGACGGAGCCGGCCCCAATACCGGAGGCAAGACCGGCTGCGGCTCCGCCGAGTCTGCGACGGTGCAGTTGCAGCCATCCCGCCGGCTGCCTCCATGGCTGCGGCGGAATCTGGAGCCGGGCGGCGGCCATGGCGAGACGGCGCACCTGATTGCCGAACTCGGCCTGGAGACGGTCTGCTCGTCGGCGAAGTGCCCCAACCGGCTGGAGTGCTGGTCGGCCCGCACCGCAACGTTCATGATCCTCGGTAACGTCTGCACGCGGCCCTGCGGCTTCTGCTCGGTGCCGAAGGGAAAGACGGAGGCGCTGGAGCAGGACGAGCCCGAGCGCGTGGCCGAGGCTGCGAAGCGGCTGGGACTCAGGCACGTGGTGATCACGAGCGTGACCCGCGACGACCTGCCTGATGGCGGCGCCGAGCACTTTCGGCTGACGGTGGAGGCGGTGCGGGCGGCCACCGGTGCCACGGTCGAGGTGCTGGTGCCGGACTTCATCGGCAAGGATGGAGCGATCGAACGGCTGATGCGATCAAAGCCCGAGGTTTTCAACCACAACACGGAGACGGTGCCCCGCCTCTACCGCACCGTGCGCGGTCGCAAGAGCCACTATCCGTGGACCTTGCAATTGCTCGCGGATGCGAAGCGGTGCATGCCGACCGTGAAGACGAAGAGCGGGCTCATGCTTGGGCTCGGCGAGACCCGTGACGAACTGCTCGATGTCTTCGCCGACCTGCTCGACCACGGTGTCGATTTTCTCACGCTCGGGCAATATCTGCAGCCGACGCTCGATTCGCTGCCGGTGGAGCGGTATGTGCCGCCGGAGGAGTTCGACGAGTTGGGCTCGCTCGCCCGCGGATTGGGATTCAAACGCGTGGCCAGCGGACCGCTCGTGCGGTCGAGCTACCACGCCCGCGACATGGCCGAAGACGGCATGATCGTGGGGTGAAAGCGGAAAGCGGTGTTGAGGCTGTCTCGGCATGAAGGACAAGACCGAAGGAGTTCGCCTCGTGGCCACGAGTTTTTAACTTGTGGAATCCGCGATATGTCACGGACAAGTTAAAAACTTGCCGCCACGGGGAGCGGAGACACGGACAAGTTGAAAACTTGCCGCCACGGGGAGCGGAGACACGGACAAGTTAAAAACTTGCCGCCACGTCGGCCGGGAAGGATGCCGAGCCGTCGCGTGTATACGGCCGCCCTCACTCAGCCTCTTCCAGCCCGTGCTCCTGGAGCTTCTTGCGGAGCGTGTTGCGGTTGATGCCGAGCCGGGCGGCGGCCTTGAGCTGCACGCCCTTGCAGTCGGCGAGCATCTGGGCGATCAGTTCCCGTTCCACGCGGCTGACGATGCGGTCGAACAGGTTCTCGTCGTCGGGGCCGGCCGTCACCATGCCCTGCTCCACGAGGTCCCGTGCGAGGCTGTCGAGATCGCCTCCTCGTCCGGGAAGGGAAACCGTCGGCCGGTCGCCCGTCATTGCCGGTGGCAGGAGGTCGAGCGTGAGTTCGTCACCGGTGGCCATCACCACACACCGCTCGACCACGTTCTGCAGTTCGCGAACGTTGCCCGGCCAGTGATACTTCGCCAGCGCCGCTGCGGCCTCCTTTTGGATGTGCACGACGTAGCGGTCGTTGGCCTCGTTGTAGTGTTCGAGGAAGTGGCTCACCAGCTGTGGAATATCCTCCCGACGGGCCCGCAGCGGAGGCAGGTAGATCGGCACGACGTTGAGACGGTAGTAGAGGTCCTCGCGGAAGTTTTCCTTCGCCACCTCGTCGAGCAGTTCGCGGTTGCTCGCCGCGATCACTCGCGTGTCAACACGGATCGTCTCGGTGTCGCCCACCCGTTCGAACTCGCGTTCCTGCAAAACTCGCAAGAGCTTCACCTGCAGCTTCGGCGTGGTGGAGTTGATCTCGTCGAGAAAGATCGTACCGGTGTGGGCGGCCTCGAACCGCCCGGTGCGGTTGGCGATCGCGCCGGTGAACGAGCCGCGGACGTGGCCGAAGAGTTCGCTCTCCAGCAGGCTTTCGGAGAGAGCGCCGCAATTGACGCGGACGAAGGGTCCGCTGCCTCGCGGCGAAAGCTGGTGGATCGCCTTGGCGACCAGCTCCTTGCCCGTGCCGGTCTCGCCCACGAGCAAGACCGACGCATTCGACGCGGCCACCCGCCGCGTCATCGCGTAGACCTCCATCATCGCCGGCCCTGACCCGATCAGGCCCTTGATCGGAGAGCTGGTGTCGTCACCGTGTTGGCCTGGGGTGCGCAGCATCGGCAGAGACGGGGCGGGCCTTCCTGGAGGGCGTTTCAATGACGTCGAGGACCGCTCCGGCCACGGCTCGGTCGGTCGACGCAGACGAATGATTGTACCGTGCGTAGGCGGCCCGTAGGGGACCGCATTCGAGGAGCACACCATAGCGGTTCACGCTCTCGGCGAAGGCCGCGAGAGCCTGCTTCCGCGACTCCGCGGGCAGGTCGGTCCGCTCCGTCTCCCCCAGAAGAGCCTGTTGCGCCCGGCTCGAACCGATGGTTCCCAGCAGGGACGCGGCCGGGCCGAAGAGATTGGTGGGGCTTCCTGGCTGCGGGCTCTGCATGAGCGCGAGTCGCGCCGTCGTCTCGGCAGCCGCCACGTCCCAGCCCCGGCGGCCCAGGTCGGCCAGTAGGGCCAGACTCTGTGCGGCGCGAGTCCTTCGCTGCGTCGCGCGGGCCTGCCGCGCCGCGGGGGCGACGGCCTGCGGGCCGGCCACCTGGGCCAGATGATCGGGAAACCGTGGCGGTCCGATCAGCTTGCCGGTGACCAGGTCGATCCGCGGCATGAAGAGGCTGTCGAGGCGATCGATGATTCCGACGCAGTCCAGATCGGAGAACTTCAGGAGCAGCTGCGTGAGGAATTTGCCACGGGCATCGTCGTCGAGCGGGTCGACCACCACGAGCACCGGCGGCACGTCGCCCGTTGCCTGCCGTTGGATGAACTGCACCGTCTCCAATGCCGTGGGCCGGACGGTGCGTGCTGCAATCACAACGAGCACCGTGTCGACGCTTGCCCGTGCGGCGAGGATCGCGTCGCGGCCCGAGGCGACTTTTTCAATGCGGTAGCCGAACCGGGAGAGATTCGTGGCCAGTTCTTCCCGCACGACCGCGTCGGGGTGTGCCACTACGGCGATCTCCTCACCGGTGCTGGTGGCAGCCTGAAGCAGGATCTCGACCACGCGGCTCGAGCCACGGTAGGGCGGATCGCCACCGGCCTGGGCAAGGGTTCGCGCCGTCTCGAACTGCAGCGTGGCGTCGGGCACCGCCAGCGCTCGCAGCAGGGATGCCCGCACCGCGGGGGTGAGGGCAGCGGCCGCCTCGGCAGCGGCTTGTTCCTCGGCCGCCCTCTTGCCCGTCGACGTGTCGCCGGTCGCTGGATCTTCGGTCGCTGGGTCTTCGGTCGCTGGGGCGTCAGTGACTTTGGCAACCGCGTCGGCATGAGCTGCCGCGATCGCCCGGGCCGCCCCGGCAGCTGCGGCGAACATGCCACGTGAAGCCGCGATCTCGAGCACGTCGGCCGCTGCCTCGTAGTCGAAGCCCTCAGGTCCCGTGACCGCGTCCTGGAACTGTTCGGTGGGCACGCGGTCGAGCGCCGTGAGGGGATCGCCGGCGGCAGCCAGCAGCGATTCCAGCCGCGCGAGGAGCACAAGGCGAACGGCGTCTGGATCAGTGGCGTCGAGCGCGGCCAGATCACGTGCCAGATGGACTGCCTCCTGCGTGCGTGCTGCCTGCGGCGACAGATTCACGCGCTCGAGCCGGCCTGCCTCCGGATTCCAGACGAAACGCTCCACCGTCTTGCCGGCGGCGGCGAACGCCGTGGCCGGATCGAGCACCGGTTCCATGATCAGGTGGTCGGGGGCGGGGAGGCCGTCGATCGAGAGCACCCGGTCGAGCCTGCGGGTGAGCACCGTGATCGCGGTGCCGGGGCCTGGCGGCACCGTGTTGCCGTCCATGTCGGCGGCCGGCAGCATCCCGCGGGCTGCCAATTGTTTGAGCACGCGGTTTGCACGATCGCGTACCGCCGGGGGCGCGTCGGCCACGAGTGCCGGCGCCAGCAGATGCACGGCGACGGTGGCGGCATCGTCGTGGGTGACACTGGCAGCGAGCGCCTCGATGACGCCGGGCCAGTGCTGCACGTCGTCGGAGCCCAGCCAGGCGAGCAACGGCTGCCTGGCGTCGGTGCCGAGCGTGCGGATGAGCTCCCGGGCGAGCTCGTGAGACCGCTCCTGTGCCGCGTCTTCGCTCTGCAACAGGTCAACGAGCACGGGGAGGGCATCGACGCCAGCTCGCGCCAGCTGGTCGAAGGCGGTGGCCCGCGTGGCGGGCTTGTCGCTGGCGAGTTCATCGGCAGCCCGCTTGAGCCGGGCGGGATCCCGCCGCCGTTCCCGCGAGGCTTCACGCATCGCCTGCACGACGGGCCGCACGTCTTCATCAAGGTCGCCGAGCACCCGCTCGAGCCGGCGAAGGCTGGCGGGATCGGCGGTGTCGCCCAGATCGGCGAGCAGATCGAGCCGCTTGTCGCCCGCCTTCTCGAGCGCATCGGCGAACTTGGAGAAATAGCGGGCAGCGACGTCGTAGGCCTCGACGTCGGCGGCACGGATCGCGGCATCGAGCAGGGCCGGGGGGGTGGTCCGTGGGGGAAAGGCGAGTGATTCGATCACGGCTTGAGCCAACGGATCGGGCATGGGCCGCACGCCATCGGCTGCGCTGGCAGGAGCCACGCAGACCGTCGCCAGCGCAACAACGCACCACACCGAAGCCACTCTGAAAACGCTCGTCGCCACTCGCCACCCCCCGCGAAAGGCGCGGGCGGCGGCTCCAATCTCTTAGGCGAGCCGGCGGTCCCACGCAGCTATCTGGTCGGCAACCTGTGCCGGAGCGGTGGAGCCGAAACTCACCATCCGTTCAACTGCCCTGGATGCCCCAAGTGCGCTGCGGAGCGAGGCGTTCCAGCCGGCATAATCCTGCAAAAACTCATGATCGGTAAGCTCTGCCAGCGACACGCCCCGGGTCATCGCCCGGCGGACGAATGTGCCGACGAGTTCATGGGCGGTCCGCTGCGGCACGCCAGCCCCGATCAACGCCTCCATCAGGCTGGTGGCGTCGAGGTGGCCACGTTCGATCGTGGCGGTCACCCTTTCCCGGTCGAACGAGCTACCGGCCACCAGCGGCGCGGCCACGCCGAGCACCGCTTCGAGCGTGTCGATCGAGTCGAAGATCGCCTCCTTGTCTTCCTGGAGGTCGCGGTTGTAGGCGGTCGGCAGGCCCTTCAATAGCACGAGCAATGACTGCAGATTGCCGATCGACCGCGCCGACTTGCCACGGATGAGCTCGAGCACGTCGGGATTGATCTTCTGCGGCATGATCGAGCTGCCCGTGCAGAAGCCCTCCGGCAGGCGGAGGAAACTGAATTCCTGCGTGCTGTAGATCACCCACTCCTCGGCCCACTGGGAGAGATGCACGCCGGCCAGCGCAATCACGAAGGCCAGTTCGCAGACGAAGTCGCGGTCGCTCGCGCCGTCGAGGCTGTTGGCCGCCACGGAAGCGAAGCCGAGGGCGTCTTTCACGTGGTCGCGGTCGATCGGCAGGGTCGTGCCGGCGAGCGCCCCCGAGCCGAGGGGCAGCACGTTGGTGCGGCTGCGGCAGTCGGCGAGCCGCTCGCGGTCGCGCTGGAATTTCTCGCACCAGGCGAGCAGCTGGTGCGCCGCCAGCAACGGCTGCGCGCGGCGCATGTGGGTGTAGCCGGGAATGATCAGCCCTTGCTCGCGGACGGCGAAGCCGAGGAACGCCCGCTGGAGTTCCAGCAGCCCGTGATCGATGCGGTCGATGGCTCGCCGGCAGTAGAGCCGCAGGTCGGTGGCCACCTGGTCGTTGCGGCTCCGCGCGGTGTGTAGCTTGCGGCCGGTGTCGCCGAGGCGGGCAGTCAGGGCCGCCTCAATGTGGAGATGGATATCTTCCTTGGAGGCGGTGAACTCGAACTGGCCGTCAGCGATCTGCCGGCGGATTTCCTCGAGCGTCTGCGAGATCGCGTCGGCCTCGGGCACCGACATCAGGCCGCAGGCAGCCAGCATCCGCGCGTGGGCGATCGAGCCGTCGATGTCGTCGTCGGCCAGGCGACGATCGAACGAGACGCTTTCTGAGAACGCCTCGACCCGCTTGTCGGTCGGCTCACGAAACACGCCGCCCCATGCCTTCTGCGGACCTTGCGATGCTGCCACGGAAAAACCTCTCGTAAGAACTGGGACGGTCGGCTTATTTGTACTTCCGATCCCTGGGAAATCCATCAGCGTCCGTGTCCCGCTCCACCGTGGCGGCAAGTTTTCAACTTGTCCGTGTCCCCCGGGCATATTCCACAAGTTAAAAACTCGTGGCCACGGGTCGAAGAAACTGGCTAAGGACGGGCATCCGCTCGTCAGGGCGAAACGATGTCATGTTTCGCGTGAAGACAGTCCCCGGCTCTCCCGGTCGTTTCGCGGTGGGAGATTTTCCAAGGCCCGCAGCGGGTACATTGCCCACATGACGACTCCCGACGAACTGCTGTCGCCCACCGGTCGGCTTGCCGCCCGGCTCGCGGGCTGGGAGTCGCGGCCGCAGCAGATGGTGATGGCCAACCTGATCGCCGAGGCGATCGCCAATCGGCAGCACGCGATCGTCGAGGCGGGCACCGGCACCGGGAAGAGTCTGGCCTACCTCGTGCCCGCCATCCTCGCGGCCACCGCCGATCAGGTCGAGGGAGACGCGATTCCGGCTCCCGCTGCATCTCGAGTCGATGATGAGCCCGGTGCAGACGACGAGGGAGCAGCAGGCGAGAACGCGGCGGGCGGTTCCGGCACCAGACGCCCCCGGCGGATCGTGATCTCCACGCACACGATCGCGCTGCAGGAACAGCTCGTCACGAAGGACATCCCGCTCGTAGCCGCGGTGATGCCGCGGGAGTTTTCCGCCGTGCTCGTGAAGGGCCGACGGAACTATGTCAGCCTCAGGCGGCTGGCGTTGGCCCGCGAACGGGCCGGCAGCCTCTTTCCCGAGGAGGGGGAGATGGCCCAGCTTGGAGAGATCAGCGGGTGGGCGAAGCAGACGGCCGACGGCTCGCTCGCCGATCTCCCGTTCGTGCCGCACGATGCCGTCTGGGACGAAGTCGCGAGCGACGCCGGCAACTGCATGGGCCGGGCCTGCCCCACCTACAAGCAGTGTCATTACTACGCCGCCCGCCGCCGCATGGCGCATGCGCAGGTGCTGATCGTCAACCATGCACTCTTCTTTTCAGACCTGGCCTTGCGCCGAGGGGGCGCGAGCCTCCTGCCCGACTACGACGTCGTGATCTTCGACGAGGCCCACATGGTCGAGGGGGCGGCAAGCGACCACCTGGGCGTGAGCCTGTCGAGCGTCGCTGTCGACCGCGTGCTCTCCAAGCTCTACAACGAGCGGACCCACCGCGGGCTCGCGGTCCATTACGGGCTCGAAGAACTGGAACTGTCCGTGCTGCGGTGCCGCCGGGCGGCCGAGGATTTCTTTGGGGAAGTTCGCGCGAAGCTGGCCGACCGTGGGCCGTCGCCGTGGCGGGTGACCGCTCCGCACCTCCTGCCCGACACGCTGGGCGACTCGCTTCAGGGGCTCGGCCGGCAGCTACGGGCGGCCGGCGAAAAGATCACCAACCAGGCCGAACGGCATGATTTTCTGTCACTCGCCGACCGGCTCGCGGGGCTGGCCGGCAGCCTCGACATGTGGCTGGGGCAGAACGAGCCGGGCTGTGTCTGGTGGGTGGAGTTCAAGCGCGCCGATCGACGTGGGCGCGATGCTCAAGCGCGAACTCTTCGGCCGTGTGGGCACGGTCGTGCTGACGAGCGCCACGCTGGCTGTGGGCGGACGGAGCCGATCGGATCCCGAAGACGTCTTCGATCCTGAGTCTGCGTCGGTGGATGGCGACTACGCGTTTCTCAAGCGTCGGCTGGGAGTCGCAGAGGCTCGCTCCCAGCAGCTGGGCAGTCCGTTCGACTACGCCCGGCAGGCGGAGCTGATCTTGGTCGACAGGCTGCCCGATCCAACCGCGCGGGATGCGTATGACCAGGCCGTGGTGAAGATGATCCGCCGCTACGTCGAGCGGAGCGGAGGGCGGGCGATGGTACTCTTCACAAGCATCGCGTCGCTGACGAAGGCGTCAAAGGAACTCGCCGGCTGGTGCGCGGGGAAAAACTACCGGCTCGTGAGCCAGTCGGATGGGTTCAACCGCTCGCGGATGCTCGCCGATTTTCGGGAAGGGCCGGGGAGCGTGCTCTTGGGCACCGACGGCTTCTGGCAGGGGATCGATCTGCCGGGCGACCAGCTCGTCAACGTGATCATCACGAAGCTGCCGTTCGCCGTGCCCGACCGGCCGCTGACCGCCGCGCGGATCGAAGCTATTCATGCGGCCGGTGGCAATGCTTTCGCCGAGTATCAGCTGCCGGAGGCAGTGCTCAAACTCAAGCAGGGTTTTGGACGCTTGATCCGCAGCGGCTCGGATCGGGGTTCCGTGGTGATTTTGGACCCACGGATGCTGACGAAGCCCTATGGGAGAATCTTCCTCGACAGCCTGCCGCCGGCCCGTGTCGTGGTGGAGCGGTACGCGTAGGCCGCATCGTGGAGCCGGCTGCGGCATGCTCGTCGCCATTGAGATATGCTGTCAGCGATCGACACGGTTCGCAGGGAGCGTCTCATGAAAATCGTCATCCACGAGGATCGGGCGGCCATGGGTGGGGCCGCGGCTGCCGAGGCGGCGACGGCACTGAAAGCAGCTTACGATCGCAAGGGGTCGGCCACCCTCGTGGTTGCCACGGGCTCGTCGCAGTTCGAGGTGCTGGCTGCGCTCGGCGCCACGGCTGGCATTCCGTGGAATGTGATCACCATCTATCACCTCGACGAATACGTCGGCCTGTCGCCCGACCATCCGGCGAGCTTCCGCCGCTACCTGCGTGAACGGTTCGTCGAACGCTTACCCATCCATCCCGGGGCTTTTCATGAGGTTGGCGTTGAGGCCGACCCCGTGGCCGAGTGCCGCCGGCTCGCCACGCTCGTGCCGCCGGACGAGTTTGATGTGTCGATGATCGGTATCGGCGAAAATGCCCACGTGGCGTTTAACGACCCGCCCGCCGACTTCGAGACGACGGCACCGTATCTGGTCGTGACGCTCGACGAGCCGTGCCGACGACAGCAGGTCGGCGAAGGCTGGTTTCCCTCGCTTGAGAGCGTGCCGACGCAGGCGCTTTCGATGTCGATCCGCCGGATTCTCGCCAGCCGCACGATCGTCTGTTCCGTGCCCGACCGGCGGAAGGCCGAGGCGGTGCGGGCTGCCGTTGAGGGACCGCTCACGCCCACCGTGCCCGCCTCGATCCTGCGAACGCACCCACACTGCAGCCTGCATCTTGATCGGGAAGCGGCGTCGCTCCTGTCGGACCGTCAGCCCGGCCCGGCCGCGTCGACCTGAAACCCGGGCAGTGTCCACGCCTCTGCCCGATGGACCATATCCATGACGCATCCCCTCGACCTCCAGCTCAACGGCTCCAAGGGCGTCGACTTTAATGCCGACGATTTGAGCCTCGACGCGATGCGGCAGGCCTGCGCTGCGGTGCGCCGCGACGGTGGCGGCCGGATGCTCGCCACCATCATCACCGATCGGCTCGACCGGATGACAGCGAGAATCGACAGGCTCGCGGAGTTGCACGCCGAGGACGAGTCGGTGCGCGAGGTGATGGTCGGTATCCATGTGGAGGGGCCGTTTATCAGCCCTTTGCCCGGCTTCGTCGGCGCCCATCCGCACGAGCACGTCCTGCCGGCGAGTGTGGATGTTGCGAAGCGGCTGGTCCATGCGGGCCGTGGACTCGTGCGACTCGTGACGCTTGCGCCCGAACACGACGCGGGCCATGCCACCACCCAGTGGCTCGCCCAGCAGGGCATTCTCGTGTCGGCCGGCCATTGCGATCCGTCACTGGCCGTACTGAACGACGCCATCGATGCCGGGCTCTCCTGCTTTACACATCTGGGCAACGGCTGCCCACTCATGCTCCATCGGCACGATAACGTCATCCAGCGTGTGCTGGCGGCCGATCGGTTGCGATGGGTGATGGTGATTGCCGACGGCGTGCACCTGCCGCCGATGCTTCTGCGAACCATTGTTCGCCAGGTGGGGATCGATCGCACGATCGCCGTGACCGATGCCACGGCCGCTGCCGGCATGGGGCCGGGCCGTTATGTGTTGGCGGGGCAGGAGGTTCTTGTAGGGGAGGAAGGGGCGGCGTGGGCTCCGGATCGGTCACACCTCGTCGGCTCGACGGCCACGATGGCCGACATCCGGCGCGTGCTCAGCAGTGCCGTCGGCCTGACTGCCGCGGATGTGGACCAGCTCACCGTCCAAAACCCGCTGCGGGCCATCGGCGGCGTGGCGAGCCGATCCAACGGCTAGCTGGTCGAGCAGGCTGCCGTAGACCCAGACACGCACGCCCTCCTGGCGGGCGTAAGCCGTGGTCTGCGGCGAGATTTTTTCGCAGGCCACGAGCGGGATCGTGGCCAGCCCTGCCTTGACGAGGCAGGCCGCCCGCCGGGCAGCCCGCATCACGTCGTCGGCGTCAACCGTGTACGATACTTCGCCAACAAGGTAGGTTGTCTTGCCTTCGACCATGCCGGTGGCCACGACGTCGGCACGGAGGAAGTCATCGACTGCGGCTTCGGCAAGCTTTGGTTCGATCTGGTCGAGCAGGTCGGATGCCTGAATGACCCGTCCCTTCCGCCGCCATGCGGGCCGGCGTCTGACCTGCCGGGGCCGCTGAATCTCAAGGGCGAAAAGCCGTGCTTTCAATCGTGGCAACAAGATTTCATCTTGTTGGGCTTGGGGCCGCATTCGGACAAGTTGAAAACTTGCCGCCACGAGGAGACAGGGATCCGGACAAGTTAAAAACTTGCCGCCACGGGGGAGAGGGAAAGAAAAAGAGCGAGCCCTACCGGCAGAGTGTGAGAGCGGATCCGATCTCCATCACTTCGTGGCGATGTCGATGTCGAACACGGTGCCGCTCCGCGGCACGTCGCATGCCAGCGTGGAACTGCCCGTGCGATACGCCTTGGGAATGGTGATGCCGGCCAGGGCCGGCGGCAGGATGACGTTACTGGTGCCCTCGTCGCCGGGTAGCGCGATCGACACGCTGTATGTGCCTTTGAGGATGCCCTTCATGCCCGGCTTGAAGTACATCACGTAGAGTCCCTGATCATTTGTGACGCCAACGGAGGGCGTCGGATTCGCTCCTTGTGGCGTGAACACGACCTGCACCCCCTGGGGAACTGGCTTGCCGTTGATCTTCAGGTGCCCCGTGACGCTGCTGTGAGGTATCTCTCCCCGGCACCCTGCCAGCATGAGGAGGCAGCAGACGACCCATGCCATTCGTCGCCGCAGCGGCGAGGAACCTAAAGAATGAACCATGAGGCACCCCCGTGAAGCAGATGAACGAAAAACAATGGCTACAAGCTTGAACGGTGGAACACGGCTGGCTCTGTGCGTGGCAATCACTCGGAGACCTGAACGCTCTCGCCGTTTTTGATAGACAGGAGACTAAGCCAGACCTGTGGCGACAGACTGTTGAACGAAAGGAACTGCACCGATCCGTCCGCCATGGCTACGCCGCCCACCGAGGTATGCTCGGAACCGAGGCCGACGTTTGCGATATACCCATTGCCAGCAGGCAACGAGGCCTGATTGACGGCCCACTGCTGAGTACTCGTGACCGTCCAGGTGCCATTGGAAAGCGTCGGCGCGCTGCCGGCACCAGATACAGTGGCAGACAGCGCTCCGGCGAACCACGACTGACCGCATGAATTTTCAACGAGCATCACGGTCTTCGACATGCCATCGAGGAAGTCTCGGAAGCCCATCCTTTTCTTCCACGCGAACGCCCCGGTTCCTTCCGGTGTGTTGAAGTTGAATCCGCCAATGCCGTAGTTCGCGCGATAACAGGTCAGCCCCGACGTGTTCGTCTTGTGGAAGTCTTTGTTGAGCCTGACGTTTGAGCCGACATTTGCCTCGTACGACTCGTTGACTGGCCCGCCGACGGCAGCGCCGTTGATGATCAAAGAGCCCGTGTACGACGGGCAGTAGAGCGACTGGAGCCTTATGTCTTTAGACATCGCATCGGTGATGCTTCCGGCTAGGTCGTTCATATTGCTCGCACTCGTCCCCACGAACCTGCTCGTGGCCGAGGCCCAACGGTCATACAGTGCAGCCTCTTCCATATGAGGAAGGGTTTGCACGATCCAGCTGACGTATTGTTGCCAGCAAGTGTTGTAGATGTTGCCGTCGGAATAGATGAAGTTTCCGCCGGCCCCGTCGCCGTGGTAGGCAACGTAGGGAAGCTTGTTGTCGCCTTGGTTTGCGTTCGCCGAAGCGTAGCTGTGGAGTGCGAGGCCCAGTTGTTTGAGATTGTTGCCGCAGGCGTTGCGACGGGCGGCCTCACGGGCAGCCTGCACCGCGGGAAGAAGCAGCCCCACGAGGGTGCCGATGATGGCGATCACGACCAGGAGTTCGACGAGCGTAAAGCCCGCGGACGTTCGCCCGCGGCGGGCTGACTGCGTTTGCATGATGGCACCTAAGGACGAGGATGAAGAGAAGGGATGAACGATGGAACTCGTAGGAGCAGACAGTGGTGATTCAGTGATGATTCGGGGCGCTGGTGGATTGCCGTGCGACGAGCGTGGGGGTGATCCGGATACTGCGGGCGCGGTCGGCGGTGTTGCGGCCCTCGATGCGATCGAGCAGCAGGCGGGCGGCGTTGCGGCCGATCTCCTGGAAATCCTGCCGCACGGTCGAGAGACTGGGTCGCAGCAAGCCGGCTTCGGGAATGTCGGCGTAGCCGAGGACGGAAACGTCCACGCCGACCGAAAGTGTTAGTGCGGCGGCGGCTTCATAGACATGCGCCGCCAGTACGTCGCTCACGGCAAAAACGGCCGTGGGCCGTTCACGCCCGCTCAGCAGTTCGCGGGATTCATCGATAGCCGCTTCGTTGCGACACTCGATCTGCTCGCACACGACTGCGTCGTCGCCTGCTTTCTCGCATGCAGCCGTCGCGTTATGGGCCGTGACTGCCTCAACGAAGCCCTGCCGCCGGTCAGCGTAGGTCGACACCCATGGCTCGCCACAGAGAATCGCGAGACGTCGGTGCCCAAGGCTGAGCAGATGCTCGGCGGCAATTCGACCACCGGCCACGTCGTCGGTGCCGCTGAAGTCGGCCCGCGTGTGAGGGAGCGGTCGGTCCACGGCCACCAGCGGCACGCCTCGCTTCCAGACCTCCTCGAGATAGTGGTTGGGCACGGTCTCGTCAGAGGGCCAGAACACAATCCCATCGACTCGCTGGTCGAGCAGGCGGTGCAGGCAGCCCAACTCTGCGGCATCGGGCGCCGCCTCGCCGCCCGTGCGGCTGAAGTGCATCACCGGCAGGCTGCCGGCCGCGACGAGGGTGTCGTGGATCCCCTCGATCAGGTCGCACCGATACAACTTCGAAGGCCGCACCATCACGCCGACGAGCCCGGTACGCCCCGTCTTGAAGGCACTGACGACGCGGTTGGGTCGATACTTCAACCGCTCCGCCGCCGCCAGAATCCGCTCACGAGTGACGGCCGACACCTCAGGCGATCCGCGCAGACCCCGCGATACCGTCATCATCGACACGCCGAGTTCGGTGGCGATCTGGCGGAGATTGGCCCCGCCGCGGCCGCTGCGGTCGCGTTTTGCCAGAGTGTTCAGCTTCATCGTGGATCGTCCCATGACGTGCCTTTGCGCATCGCCCCTTGCCAAGACCCATCATCGTTAACGATAACATTTTGTGGTTTGCGGTCAACTGTCGGGCATCGAGCACGGCTCAAGTGCTCCGCGGCGGTTAAGCCGTGGAATAAGGTCTGTGGTGATCCGGCAAGTTGAAAACTTGCCGCCACGGGGGCGATCGGTTTGTAAATCTACATGTGGCCCAGGTCCGGAGGGTTTTTATGCACCGTTTTTTGCAGCGTTTGCTTGCAGTCGTCGCTGTTTTCGCCATCGGCGGCGTGCTCCGAGCCTCCGTGGCGGCCGCCGAACCGGGCCCGGTGCCGCTGCCTCCGGCCGCGGGCGACCACTCGGTGATGTGGTGGCGGGACGGGTTTCCCGCGCACCTGCCAAACGCCCCCTGGCAGCGGTGCATCCAGACCGGTCGGTATGGCTTCGTACTCGACACAGCGGCGATGCGCGTGCCGCATGTCGGACCGGTCTCTGCGAGCAGCTACGCGAGTCTGGCACGTGGTGACAACGCAGCGATCACGGAGCTGCCTGCGGCCGACCTAGGCCTCTTCATCAAAGCCGACGGAACAACCTACCGGTGTTCTGCCGGAGCGGCTTGGGACCGCACGTTCGGCCCACGGCTCATCGAGTCGGGCCGCTGGGTGCAGCGGGCTGACGTGAACGGACTCGTGTTCACATCGAGCGATGGCCAGAGGCTTGACGCGGATGCCCGCTTCGAGACGATCGCCTGGCCCGACCGGCTCGCGCTCATCCTCGCCGTGCGGCCGCCGCTCGCGCCGATCGCGGTGGGCGACATTAGTTTTGGCCGGCTCGGCGGTGGCTTTGGGCTCGATGGTACCAATCATCTGGAAGTGCCGCACGCAGCGAGCCTTGATCCCGAACGGTTCACGCTCGAGTTCTGGGCGTATCTTCCTGCGGACTTCGCGACGGCGACGAAGGCCGTGCCGTGGCTCGTCTGCAAGAACTTCCACGAGCAGGCCGATGGCAACTACGGCCTCACGATCAACCCCCGCGGCGTGCCGCAGGCGGGGCTCAACATCGGCGGCGGACGCGACAATCGCTTCACGGTCGAGGCGAGGGAACCGCTGGCCGTCGAGGCCTGGAGCCATCTGGCCATGACCTACGACGGCGACTCGTTTCGCCTGTTCGTCAACGGCAAGCCCGCCGGTGAAAAGAAGGTGGGCCGCCAAAGGAAACCTGGCACGCGCGGCCTCGCCTTCGGTCGGCGGCAGGATAACTCGGGCGATGGCTACCACTTCCGCGGCGCGATCGATGAGATTCGTCTCTATGACCGTGCGCTCTCGGCCGAGCAGATTCGCAGTCGTTTCACGAAGCCCGAGACTCCGCTGGCCGACGTGGAGCCGACGTGTGCGGAATCGTTTCGCCGCGACGGCGAGGCCGCGGTCGTGCGGCCCCATGTGGTCTGGCAGCACGCGAAGCTGGCTATCCGTCTCGACACTGACTCGAAAAAGAGTGGCACGCGGCTCGAACGCCGTGTCGATCTGCCGCCGGCGGCAGCCGCTGGGCCCGCCCCGTGGCACGACGTTTCGCTCGTGTTCGACCCGGCCACGATGGCAGAGTTTGCGGACGACGAGGCCGCATCAATCGTCGCCGTGCCTGTTGACGCCGCAGGCAAACCGGCCGGCGATCCGCTGCCGGTGACTCGGGATGATGTCCGTGGCTGGCAGCGGATCAATCTCGACGCGGTGATGGCGATCGTGCCGACTGTGTCGCCGGCGACGAAGCAGCGGACCGATGACGGGGCGTCGTTGCAGGACCACCGCAACGACGCCATCGAGCGGGTGCGGATCACACTCAAGAACCCAGCCAATCGCGAGTCCACTGTCCGGCTCCTCTTCGAGAAGACCGCCGCCGGCCTTCGCGGCCGTCTCGGCCAGCCGATCACGGGGATATCGGCGATCCTTCGTAACGCCGAAGGTCATCCCCTCGGCATCCCGGTGCAGCTCTCCAAAAACTGGCACGGCCGGGCGGGCGACAACCCCTACGAGGGCACCTGGTTTCATGGTTTCACGCAGCTGCGGCTCCCGGCGGAGGCGACGGTCGATGTGGAACTCACGCTCGCGTTTGCCCACTGGGGTGGTGTGCCGGCCGCCTCCCATGCGCAGCTCTGCCTTATCGGCTGGGGCGCGAATCAGCTCTGGGATGAGTCGGCGATGGGCTCGTGGGGCGAGTCGATCTGTTACGAGCCCGACCAGATACAGGCCGGCTGTTCAATCCTCGACGTCCGGCCGCTGATGGTGACGTCGATGCACAACGACCCGGCCTGGGGCTGGACGAACAACGTCGGTGGAGGTGACTTTTTCAGGCTTTTCGACGGCGCCGGCCGCCGCGTGCCGCACGGTCGCATGAAGACCGCCTACGAAAAGCAGGGCCCGTGCCTGACGGAGGTCACCTATGCCGGCCAGGTCGGCGAGGAGATCGAGCATGCCGAGACGGTGAGCCTCGCTCGGACCGACGACATCGTCCGCGGCGTCTATTCGGTAAGGATGGATGTGAAGCAGCCCGTCGACTTCTCCCGGCTGGTGCTCTTCCAGGTCGGCGCGGATACCTACAGCTACACGGGTGAGCGGAAGATGGCGGTCGGCGATGTGACGGGGCTGGTCCGCGAATGGGCCACGCAGTGGGGTGGCGACATCTATCGCACGCAGCCGCTTGAGTGCACGGGCACGGTGCCCTGGGTGTCGCTTCACGAGGCAGTGCGGCGACCGAGGGCAGACAAGGGGGCGTGGGCGAACCGTGGCATCGTCATCCGGGAGTGGCGGGCGCGGCTGGGAGGCAAGGATGCCCGGCCGTGGGTGGCGGAGCGTGGCGCGGTCGTCGGCGGTGCGGCGACCTCAACACTCGATATCGTGCCGCCACCGGATGTCACGCAGCTCCTACCGGGAGACTTCGTGGAGGCGACGATTGAGCACCTGGTGCTGCCACAGGCGGCCGCGGACTACTACGGACCGAACGAGCCGCTGCGGGCCGCGCTTGCCACGATGCAAGACAGTTGGCGGCTCGTGCACCGCGAGGCGGTGGGCAACGCGCGGCGAGTGGAGGTGCGGAAGGGGCGTCTCGTACGGCTCCATCCGGATGTGCGCGTAGCCGCGGAGGATGGCCGCGCTGAGTTCACGATCACAGGCGGACTCGGATACGTGCCGATCACAATCACGGGCCTGCCGACGCACCGCGGCGGCGGGTTCACGATCGACGGCACGCCGTGCGACCAGGCCGTGCACGGCAACGACTTCTGGCAGAACGACTTCGATCCCGAAACCGGCACATGGAGCCAGACGGTGACGGTGCCATTGCCGGAAGCCGCCGACCATACGATCCGGTTCGGTGCCACTGTTCCCTAGCAGTCCGTGTCGCTAGGCCGGGATATC
>JAPLNQ010000237.1:0-21601 GCA_026401075.1 Planctomycetia bacterium | reverse complement strand
TAAAATGGTTGACCCCATCACCGTTCTCCCCGTGACGGCTTTCGACCTTGAATGAGAGGGCTCCCGTGACGAGTCAGGCAAATCGAGCGACGGTTCGAAAGCGTGTCAAACGGCGGCTGACGGCGGCTGAAGTGAAGCGGCATCGCCGGATCATCAAGGATGTCGTTCGCGAAAAGGATGCGATCGCGGCACGAGGCCGGGCGGGGCTGGCGGCGCACGATCGCCTGCAACTGGCATTGCAGACGTTAAAAGCCAAGCGTCAGGAACGCGGCCTGAGCCTAACGGACGTGCAGCGGCTGAGCGGAATCGACCGGGCGAGACTCTCGCGACTCGAATCCGACCCTCACGCGAATCCCACGATCGAGACGCTCAACCGCATCGCCCACGCCCTCGGCGTGGAAGTCCGGGTTGCCATCGTCGACTCGCGATGATGAAGGGACGATAGGATGGAACGCGGTGCCCGCAATCGTGGCAATAAGATTGCATCTTGTTGGGCTTGGGGCCGCATTCAGCAAGTTGAAAACTTGCCGCCACGGGAGACAGGGGACACGGACAAGTTGAAAACTTGCCGCCACGGGAGACGGAAAGAAAAAAAGCGAGCACTACCGGCAGAGGTCGAGTTCGGCCCAGGTCGTGGGATCGCTCTCCCACGGGTATTCCGGTGGCGCGAAGGCTGGCACACGACCGAGCCGACGGTCGATCACCGCCACGAAGAAGCCCAGCCGAGAAATCTCCAGCGGATCCCAGCCGGGCAGCGCCGCTGCGGTGATCTGGGCATCGATCTCCCAGCCGTCGGCCGTGAGCCGGCTTTCGATCGGCACCGAGCCGATCGGGAGATCGGCAGGGAGTTCGCTCGTCCGCGGGATGACGGCCGCCACGGCCACCGGCCGGTCGGCACTGCGGCCACCGCCGGTTGGCAGGAGCGCGAGCCGGCGGCAGTAGCGGCCGGCCCGATGGCTGTCGCCCGTGGGACGGGTGGCGATCCAGAGATGGAGGCCGTCGCTGTCCTCGGGGCGGGTCGGCTGGCACCACCGCGTGGCTCCCACGCCTCTCGCCACGGCCCGCACCGCCAACCCCTCTTCATTCCATGCCAGCCACAGATCCAGCAGATTCGGCACATTCGCCACCGGTGCCAAGGCCGGCAGCCGACAGGCCTCGTCGAGATCCCAGGCCGTGGGCGGCCAGAGCTTCTTCCGCCTCCGGCAGGGGAGGCGAAAGCGGAACAGCGCGGCGGGATTGACGAGGGCACACATGGCAGGAGTCTACGTTCTATATAGTAGGAGGATAGTAGGAGACGGTGGCCTACCGCCCACGCCGGAAATTGCTGGGAAACCGGCGCCAGCAGTTGACGCCAGGAATCGGCACCAGAAACCGAGAGAACGTCCCGCCCATGCGTGTGCTGCAGGTGGCCAGTGAGGCGACCCCCTTCGCCAAGACCGGCGGCTTGGCCGACGTGGCCGGTGCGTTGCCTGAGGCACTCGCCGATCAGGGCTGCGATGTCACGCTCGTGATCCCGGCCTACCGGGAGGTGTTTGCCAAGGGGCTGCCGCTCGAGCCCACCGGCATCGCGTTCGACGTGCCGCTCGGCACGCGGCAGCTGCCCGCCCGGATCTTCCGCTGCGTCCTGCCCGGGTCACGGGTCGAGACGCTGCTCGTGGCCAACGACGAGTGCTTCGACCGCCCCTCGCTCTACGGCGGGTCGGAGGACTATACCGACAACTCCGAGCGGTTCATCTTTTTTTCGCGGGCCGCCATGGAACTGGCTGCGCGGCAGGAGATGCCCTACGACATCATCCACTGCCACGACTGGCAGACCGGCCTCGTGCCCGCCTACCAGAAGCTGCTCTATTCCTCGTCGGCCGCGGTGCAACACGCCCGCACCGTGATGACGATCCATAACATGGCCTACCAGGGGCTCTTCTGGCATTGGGACATGCTGCTCACCGGCCTCGACTGGAAATACTTCAACTGGCAGCAGATGGAGTTTTGGGGCCAGCTCAACCTGCTCAAGACCGGGATGGTGTTTGCCGATTGGCTCACTACCGTGAGCCCGACCTATGCCCGAGAGATCCAGCGTGATCCGGGCGGCTGCGGACTGGAGGGCGTGCTTGCCTCGCGGAGCGACGTGCTCACTGGCATCGTCAACGGCATCGACACGGTCGCCTGGGATCCGCGGACCGACCGCCACATCCCGCGGCCATACTCTGAGCAGGACTTCGCCGACGGCAAGTATGCGGCCCGCGTGGCGCTCGCCGTCCGGCTCGGACATGCGGCGCCCGACCCACGGCCGCTGGTCGCCTTCGTGGGCCGGCTGGTCGATCAGAAGGGGATCGACCTCGTCGTCGACCTGCTCGGCCGGATGGCTGGCAGCGGGCGGGTCCGGTTTGTCGTGCTCGGCACTGGCCACCACCATGTCGAGGATTCGCTCCGCCACGTCGCTGCGGCGTTTCCAGGCACGATCGATCTCATCATCGGATTCGATGAGGGGCTCGCGCACCTCGTGCAGGCTGCCGCCGACATCATGCTCGTGCCCAGTCGCTACGAGCCGTGCGGGCTCACGCAGCTCTATGCGCTCCGCTACGGTGCGATCCCTCTCGTGCGAGCCACGGGCGGGCTGGTCGACACGGTCGTCGACACCACGCCCGACACGCTTCAAAACGGCACGGCCAACGGGTTTGTATTCAAGTCGTACGACTCGCATAGCCTCGAGCAGGCGGTCTGGCGGGCGCTTGATGCCCATGCCAACGGCGATCTATGGAGCGGACTCGTCCGGCGGGCGATGCTGCAGGACTGGTCGTGGGATTCAAGCGCCCGGGACTATCTGCGTGTCTACGAGCAGATCCGCGTGCGATCGTAAGTGGTGTGAAGGCGTCCATTGATCCCGTCGCTGACGCTCAGGGCTTGTATGGGGCGTGACGGCGCATCCATCCAAGCCCCCGGCGTAAGCCGGGGAAATGCAGGGTGCAGCCGGTCAGGCGTCTTCCGCGTCCTTCGCCTCGATTTCGCCACCGGCGATGGCATCGACGAGGCGTTTGTGGTCGCCGTCGACGAAATGGGATTCCGCCACTGCGAACACCTCGACGGCGTCGGCGAACTTGTCGTCGCTCTCGAGATAGGCCGCGATCGCCACCGCATCGCCGCTTCGCGCATGCGCCCGGGCGAGCGTGTGGGCACAGAGATTGGCGTAGGTCTCGATCGTTGCAAACTTCGCGTTCTCGACGTTGAAGCCACCCTTCATGTCGTGAAGCTGCCGCGCGTAATACTGCCTGTTCGTCCCTGGGACACCGTCCAGCCAGCCGAGAAAGAGGTCCGAGACCGCCTGCATCATCTTCTGTCCCCGCACGATCCGCTCCCCCTCGTGGTCGAATCGGGAGAACTCGCCCGTGTGCTTGACGTAGGGGGCGAGGACCGACGGAGTCGCCTGCTTCATCTGCAGGACGATCTGGTCGTCGGCGTCACGGCCCTCGAGCAATGCCACCCAGGTAAAGTTGCCGACACTGCCGATGCCCACGACCTTCATCGCGAAGTCGACGACCGCGTAGCGGCGGGCGATCGCCTGGCATTCCGCGGGGAGCGTATCGATATAGGCGGCAAATTCCTTCTGGTAGCCCTCGCGGATGGCGTCGTCTTCGCAGCGGATGAGCACCGGAGGGGTCGTCTTGAAGCGGCGGGCGCCGTCGACGACCTCCGTCAGCCGGGAAATGGCCCGCTCCTGCGTCCGGCGACGGGCCTTCTCGAGGGCCGCCTCGGCCTCCTTCACCGCCGCGGCCGACTCCGACTCCTCCGCCAGAGCCTCGATGTCTTCGGCCGTCATTCGTTCATACAGCACGTCGAGCGTCGAGCGCCCCGCCAGGTCGGTCATGGCCGCCTGGTAGACGGTCGCGACCTTCCGCGCCAGCGAGGCGGCCTTCTCAGAGTCGCCTTGCGCATGCACGCACGACACGAACGACGTGGCGAGTCGCAGCACATCCCACTCGAACGGGCCCGGGTGGGTTTCGTCGAAATCGTTGACGTCGAAGACGAGGGACCGCTCGGGCGATGCGTAGATACCGAAATTCGAGAGATGGGCATCACCGCACAGTTGCACGATCAGATTCGTGCTGGGCCGTGAGGCCAGGTCCGCCGCCATGATCCCGGCCGTGCCCCGCAGCGTGGCGAACGGCCCGGCGGCCATCCGAGCGTGTCGTAGCGGAAGGAGGTTGGTGATCCTGCCTTCGCTCTCAGACTTCAGCACCTCGACGATGTCGGGCCGGCCCTCCCGTGCCGGCGGGTCGCCGATCTGCTCGAGCGGCAACTCCTTGGCCTGCGCCTTTCCGATGGCGATCCGTTCATCGAGCGAGCGGTGCCCATCTGTGGAGGCCGGTTCGGGAGTGGGTGATTCAGCGACGGTGGTTTCAGTGGCGTCCATGGCTCGTGTCGATGGGGGGCGTGATGATCTTGGAGCAGATCTTCAGTATGGCAGCGGGCCACGGGCTCCGCACGCCCGTGCGGTGATTCCACCTGGTTCCGCCATATCGGGAAAGCAGCTGCCGCACCCGCTGCCTACCAGACGTAGCCGCTCCACGGATCGACCGCGGCGGCCAGCCGCGTGCTGCCAATCTCGACTGTCGGTGCGTCGAGTCGGTGCACCTTCACTTGGCCGGCCGAGACCGAGTAGAGGAACTCGCCGATCCGCACGCTCCGTTGCACGGGGCCGTCGTGCGTGATCTCGCCGAGGTTCGTGAAGCCGTCGGTGGAGTGTGTGTCGACCTTGAAAACGACCAGTCCGTTACTGCCCGCCCACCAGTCCCCCTGCTGCACGGGCAGGGCGAGGATGCCCTGCTCGGCAAACCACGAGACCGCGTGATGGTCCCAGAGGGCGGCCGACCACGACTGCCAGCCATCGCCCGCGAAGGTGTAGGTCGCGGTCCGCTTCGGATTGGCGGGATCGCCGACATCGAAGATCGAGAGCTGCAGGCCGCGCACGCGGCCGGTGTCCGGATCGACGTCGCGGCCGATGCCGAGCAGGTGCGTGGCGTCGAGCGGGTGCAGGTAGGACGAGAATCCCGGCACCTTCAACTCGCCAACGACCCGCGGCCTCGCCGGATTTGCCAGATCGATGACGAACAGCGGATCGACCTGCCGGAACGTGCTCACATAGCCACGATCGCCGATGAAGCGAACCGAGTAGATCCGTTCCCCCGGGGCGAGCCCGGTGACGCGGCCGAGCGTCTGCAGGTTGCCGGCGAACGCGGCGAGCGTGTAGACGCCGCTGGAGGCCCGGTCGCCGAATCCGTTAGTCGTCGCCACGCGCAGCAGGCCGTCGGCACTCTCGTCGAGTGAGAACTGGTTGAGCGTGACGCCGGGCACGGCGCCCATCGCCGTCAGTGGCACATCGTCGGCACCGAGGTCGAAGCGGTAGATGTTCGTGGTCTGGCCCGCGTCACTCGAATCCCACCAGTTGCCCCAATGCGTGGCGGAGACGTAGAGGCTCGATGCCGAGGCATAGACACTCCCTGAGACCCCGGCGACCGTGGTTGTGGCGTCGGGCCCGGCGGTGTCGTCATCGACGTTGAACGACACAACCGACAGCAGATTGTTGTCCGTCGCCTTGACCGGCAGGTAGGTGTGGCCGGCCGTGAGCAGTTCGCTGGTCGTCGTGCCGCCTCCCGTGGCAGTGACAGTGAAGTGCGGCAGGGCGACGGTTTCCCAGGCCTGCTCCAGACGGTCGCGGTAGCTGGCCTCGTCTTCATCGACATACCGCGTGCCATCACCGGGGTAGCCGGGCCAGCCGATCGAGATCGGCATGTCGATCGGGATCGGGCTTGAGCCAATGCTCGTGCCGGGATCAAACGGCACGGGACCAACCGGCATGGGATCGATATGAATGGGAGGCGGGATCGTGATCACCGCAGGGGCGGGTATGTCGAAGGTGTCCTGCGTGACGACCAGCACGCGGCCGTCGATGGCGCGGGCGTCGACGAGCCAGCCATCGAGCGTGGTCTGTTCGAGGATCGTCGGACTGGCCACGGTGGAGACGTCGATGACCGTGACGTTCACATGCGGCTGCCAGGTGTGGTTCCACCACGACAAGGCGGAGACGCCGCCGCTCGTGTCAGTATCAGCGACCGGCGCCCAGGTGTTTTCCTGCGAGATCACCGTGAGCCGCGTGCCGTGCAGGAACAGCGACCGTTCCCAGCCCGGAGTCGTGATGTGGCTCACGACGCCCAACTCGTCGGCCGGCAAAGCGTTGACGATGTCGACGCCGTCGCCGGCGAGCACGAAGAGATGTTCGCCGTCGGTCTTGACGAGGTCGCCCTCGTCGACACCGGCGACCTGGTTGTTGGTGCCCGAGAAATCACCAGTCTCGGCAGGACTGCTTCCCGTCGATCCACTCACGACACTCGCGTCGCTCATGTCGCTCATGGCGACAGTCCAATACCGCCACGGCCAGGCATCTTTGCCGAGTTGGCTGCCCCACTGTGCCATTGCCGTATCGATGTACCACGACTTGAGCTGGTCGAGGTCGTCGGTCTGCCTGAGCGGGTTGGTGCTTTCGTTGCCGATGAGCTGCTCGCCCACGGCGAGCCTGACCCGGTCGTTGGCCCTTGTGCCGTAGAAGGCATCGATGCCGGCACCACCGTCGAGCGTGTTTTGCCCCGCGCCGCCGCGGATCGTGTCGCGGCCGGCGTCGCCTTGGAGCGTGTCGTTGCCCAGGCCGCCTGCGAGCGAGTCGTTGCCGGCACCTCCGCGGAGCGTGTCGTTGCCACGGCCGCCGCTCAGCGTGTCGTTGCCCGGCCCGCCGAGGATCGTGTCGCTGCCGTCACCGCCGGTGATCGTGTCGTTGCCCGTGCCGCCGTCGAGGATGGTCCTGATCCGGGTGTTGCCCGGGATGTTGATGGTGATCGTGTCGTCGCCGGTGCCCCCGAAGATGCGGATGGTGGTCACCCTCGACTCCCGGATCGTGCTGACGACGACGCCGTTGACGATCGCCCGCAGCTGCGCGGCATTGGCGGGATTTCGATCGACGAGAATCTTGTCGTTGGGGTGGGCGGGATCGGAGTCGCCGGTGATGCTCCAGGTGCCGTAGGTCTGGCTGACGGCCAGCGCGAGCCGTGGCTCGAGCGACTCAAGCTGCGCATGCAACCGCGGGGCCTGTCGAGCGATCGAGCGGCGGCGGGCATGGCGGGACTGCTGCTGACGCATGCGCGGTGTTCTCCAACGATGACGCCCGGTGGCGGGTGGCAAGGGCCTTCTGGTGGTCGGGTGGTGGTCGGGGACGCTAGAGTCCCCCCCAGCCGAGGTCAAAACCAAAGAGTATACCGCCGCAATAATCATCGGTTCAAACGCCCGGTAGCCCCCATGTTTCCAGGGCAATTCAAGGGGTCGGCGGAACCGGGCAAACCGGGCAGACTGCGTGCGACACTTCCGCCGCGGCCAGTACGGCGGACGCCGCAGCGGTTCGCCGACCGAAACAATCGACATGAAGAGCACACTCCGTTTCTGCGCGATGCTGCTGGTGGTGGGCTGTGGGATGGCGGCTGCGGCCCTGCCTGCAGCAGCTGCCGAGTTGAAGAAGCCCTGTCACTCCTGTGGCCCATGCGGCGGGGCGGGCGGCACCGTCACGCCCTATGGCGACACCGGCTGTGGCCCGCGGTATTGCGGCGCCAAGCACGATGAGCTCTGTGGCCCCGATCCGTGCGACGCGTGCAACCGGTGGCGAAGTTGCAACGGCGCGCAGGAGCGGCCCGAGATGCTGGCCCCGTGGCAACTGCCACCCTGCCGCGGCTTCCAGACGGCGGCAGAGATCGGCTACGCGGGAAACGGTGGTGGCGGTGCCTGTCTTGAATGCCGGAAGCCCATCTATCGGCTCTGGTGAGCCACGCTATCGGCTCTGGTGAGCGCGCTTCCGGGCCGCGAGGGTCGCCGCAAACGTGATCTCGTCGCCCCGCTCCCGGCAGACCGCGAGCAGTGCGTCCCACGAGTCGGCCGCGGTCGCCAGTTCCACCAGCGACGGCAGCATGCCGCTGGCGAGCATGGTGCTCGGCATCGGTCCCTCGGCGGGCCGTTCGAGGGCGGCGTGGAGCGCCTCACCAGGCCGGCCCAGCCGCGTGAGCAGGAGCACGAGCGTGTCGGAGGGGAGCGTGCCCGATTCCTCAAGGCGGGCCTGCGCGGCTGATCGTCGGAAGAAGCCGATCGAGCGATCCACGTCGTGGCCGAGCTGTGCACCGAAGAACATGCGCGACGACTCGCCCACGTTCTCGAAGGGGGGCTCGCCCGGATAGACGACCTCCGCGGGCAGCCGGCAGGCATAGCAGGCCAGTTCCCAGGCCTCACGGATCACGTCTGGATCGGTGCAGACCCGCGCGATGCGGAGCACCGACTGCAGGTGCGACACGTCGACATGGATCGAAGCATCGTCCGCGCCGCCGATCTCGCGGAGCAGGTCGAGCAGCGGGATGATGGAGGCCACGGAAGTGTCTACGGCCGTGACTGCCGCGCCGCGCTGCGTGAGATCGGCGGCCAGTGCAGAGGCCACCTCGCGATGCAGATGATGCACGAGCACGCCGGCGGCCGGTGCCTGCCGCCGCGCGGGCAGCCGGGAGACCGCCTGCTCGTAGGCGGTGATCGAGTTGCAGGTGCCCTGCGTGCGGATGATGAGGTCGATGCCGAGCGCCGGATCGAGCCCCTCCCAGAGGGCTACGTGCACGATCTCCTGGAGTCGGGACGCGGTCTCCTCGTCGTCGAGGTTCTGGAGGTTTCCCTCAGAAGCCGTGATGCCGTTGGCCAGAGCGGCCAGCTTCTCGGCGACCTCGGCCGGTGCGGCAGCGGCCCGCAGATACATCCAGGCGGCAGCAACCTGGCCCGCTTCGAGCAGCGGCCAGCCCACCTCGCGGCAGGCGGCGAGCGACCGTTCGTCGAGCTGGTCGCGATCAGCCGGTGAGACATCGCCTTCTCCTCCCCGTCCTGTCAGTTCTCCGGTTGCCGGCAGGTCGAGCGAGATACGGGCCTCGAGGAGTCGCAGATCGAAGAGCGCATGCCAACGGCCGCGGGCCTTGAGCGATGCGGCCAGCGTGTCGAACATCGCCGCTGCACCGGCGGCGTCTGCCGTGGTGGCGAGCTGCGCGAAGATGTCGTCGAGATCGGACGAAGAGTCTGTCATGAGGGGTTTCCAGATTGTCGTACGGCCTCGTAGGCGAGCACGGCGGTCGTGGCTGAGACATTGAGACTGTCGGCGGCGCCGGCCATCGTGAGGCGGACTGTTTCGAGATGAATCGTGCCGGCGCTGGCGGCCTGCTGCCAGGCCCCTGAGATGCCGTGGGCCTCACTGCCCAGCAGAATCGCCGTGCGGCCCGCCAGCCGTGCCTCGTGCCAGAGGATCGTTCCGGTGGGCATGGCGGCGACAACGCGGCGGGCCTGTTTCCGACACCAGCTGATCGACTCTCCGACAGCAGCCGCTGCCAACGGCACCGAGAAGACCGTGCCGAGGCTCGCACGGATCACAGCCGGGTTGGCCAGGTCGGTGCGGCCATCACAGACGATGACGCCCGCGAGCCCGGCCGCGTCGGCCGTCCGCAGGATCGCGCCGAGGTTGCCCGGCTTCTCCACGCCCTCGATGACGAGCACAGGCCGGTCGTGCGCGATCACAAAGTCAGCAAGCGTACCGGCCTGATAGCGGGCCACTGCCACGACGCCCTCGTTGCGGCTGCCAAAGGCGATCCGTTCGAAGGCCTTCCGCGACAGGCCCGTGATCCGCGTGCCGCCCGCCGCGAGCCCAGCCAGGCACGGTTCGTCGAGAGTGTCGCGTGAGTCGGCGGATTCTTCTTGCAGCAGCGCCGCAGCCGAGTCGGCATCGACAAACACCTCGTCAATGGCCACGCCCGCTCGAATCGCGCGGGCCAGTTCCCGCTGGCCGTTGATGAGCGTCAGACCGGTTTCCCGGCGGGCGTCGGCATCCCGCAGTCGCGCGGCTTCACGCACCCGTGGGTTGGCGGCGCTCGTGATGGTGTCGTGGGGGATCATGGCAACAGTTGCGCAACGCCGGGACGGCAGAAGTATTTCGTCCGCCGCTCCAACGGCGGAGTGGCTCGTCGCGGGGGCGAGGATACGCCCAATGCTCCTCGAGCTTCCGCCGATCCCGGCTTCCCATAACGTGGATTATTCGGCGACGGTGATCTGAATCGAGGGATCATGGTGAATGCGATCTGATCAGTGAGGGCAGCGGCGGGCGAAGTCGCCGAGTTCGAGTGTGCGGCCGGCGGCGTCGGTGCAGGTGAGCGGCCCCGACTCGAAACGTCCGGATGGAAAAACCTCTGCCAGTGTGTCGCGGAGCCGCCGATGGTGCCAGTGGGTCGAGTGGCAGGTGAGCAAGACGGGGCCTGAGGGGGCCGCGGGGCCCGCGGAACCAGGAGAGGTCGATGAAGCGGTGAGTGCCGTGAGATCGGCCACGAGTGGCACGAGGTCGCGGTCGATGGCAAACGCCTGTCCCTTCGGGCCGTGGCCCCAGGAAGGCGGATCGAGCACGACGCCGTCGTAGCGCCCGCCGCGACGGAGTTCCCGGGTGACAAAAGTGCGGGCGTCTTCGCAGACCCAGCGGATCGGTGCGGTAGCGAGTCCCGAGGCCTCCGCGTTGCGACGGGCCAGCGCGATCGCCTGCCGCGAGGCATCGACATGCACGACATGGGCACCGGCCGCAGCCATGGCGAGCGTGGCGGCGCCGGAGTGGGCGAAGAGCGAGAGTATGGTCGAGCCCGCGGGTGTCTCTCGTGCCAGCCACTCCCACTGCTCGGCCTGTTCGAGGAACACGCCGATCTGGCCCGACGGGGCGGGGCGGACCTCGAGCGACAGGGTCGTGGCCGTGAGCGGCACGGCCACCCGCCAGGGGTCGGGCAGGGGAGCGGTGAATGTCCATTCGCCGGAGCGGCCGGGGCCGATGGCGGCATGAAAGATGGCCTCGGTGTCGCCCCAGTGGGCGGTGCGGCGGCGGGGGAGGTCTGGCTGGAGCAGGGGGCGATCGACGAGGACGTTTCCCAGGAGTTCCAGCCGCCGGCCGTGGCCCCCCGCGTCGGCACCGAAATCGACGAGCGAGGGGTCGCGAAACTTTCCGTGGGCTGGGGCGTTCATGTTCCCAGCAGCATACTGTTGACCGCGATGCCGCCGCGAAACCGGCCGGTAAACGAGGGCAAAACCGCAATACTCTGGGAGAACATACGATGAATCGTCTATTGAAATGGCTGGCCGTGGCCGGATGTGTGGTAGTGCTTGGGGCCGTGGCTGGCCAGCTTCATTTCGCACGGGCTGCCGAGGAGGGATCGGTTTCTGAGCGGGCCCCGGCAGGCGACGATGCCGCCAGCCGCCTCGATCGAATCATCGAAAAGCTCGACCGCGTCGTCGACCGGATGAGCGCTGAGCGGATGGGGCCCCCGGGGCCGCCGCCGCATCGCGGGCCCGGCGACCGTGGCGGCCCGCGTGGTCCGGGTGAACGCGGCGAGCGTGGTGAACGTGGTGAACGTGGTGAGCCCGATGGTCCCCGCATGGGGAGCGAAGGCCGTCCTCCCCGTCCGCCGCGGGCCGACATGCCGCCGGAGATGCGGGAGATGATCGAGAGGCGGATGCAGGAGGGCCGTAAGCGGATGGAGCAGGCCCGCGAGAAGTTCCGTGCACTCGAAGACCGCGTCAAGAAGCTCGATGCCGAAATCGAGTGACTGAAGGCGGCATGAATCCTGCTGCGGTTTTCGAGAGATCCCGCAGCAAACCTATTGGTTTGGCAGGTCCGCTCTCGGGGGCTACACTAGCGGGGCTCCCGCCGATCGACTTGCCGCTCCGTGCAGGTCCGCGTTTGACGGCTGGTTTTCTCGCTCCAGAGAAGGCCGCCGAACGGCGAAGCGGGTGTTTCCCTCTGTGATTCCGTCGAGGATTCGTCCTATGGGATGCACCGCTCCGCTGACCGTGTCGGCCCGTCGTGTCTGTCGAGCGGCTCTTGTATCAGCTTGTGGTCTGGCGGCTCTTGTCTGCCTGCCGGGAGCTCAGTTGGCGCACTCCGCCGACTCGAGTCTCGACTTCAACCGTGACGTGCGGCCGATCCTCTCCGACCGCTGCTTCGCCTGCCATGGGCCCGATGCCGAAGACCGGCAGGCGGGGTTGAGGCTCGACGACCGTGGTGTCGCCATCGCTGCGCTCGCGAGCGGCGGCACGGCCATCGTGCCGGGGAAGCCCGAGGCCAGCGAGATCCTCGCCCGTATCGCGAGCACCGATCCCGACGTGATCATGCCGCCGCCGCACGTCAACAAGCCGGTGACTCCGGCCGAGGCTGAGATTCTCCGTAGGTGGATCGCGGAGGGGGCGGAGTATCGCGGACATTGGGCGTTTGAACGGGTGCAGCGGCCTGCCGTGCCGGCGGTGAAGGATGCCCGTTGGCCAAAGACGCCGATCGATCGGTTCATCCTGGCCAGGCTCGAGCACGAGGGGCTCGTGCCGAATGCCGAGGCCGACCGCGTAACACTCGCACGACGGGTCGCGCTCGATCTCACCGGCCTGCGACCGGTGCCCGCCGACGTCGACGCGTTTGTGGCGGACCAATCCCCCGATGCGTATGAAAAATATATCGATCGCATGCTGGCCAGCCCGCATTTCGGCGAACGGATGGCGATCGAGTGGCTCGACGCGGCGAGGTATGCCGATAGCCATGGCTATCAGACCGATTCCAGCCGCTCCAACTGGCCATGGCGCGACTGGGTGATCAGCGCCTTCAACCGGAACATGCCGTTCGACCAGTTCACGGTGGAGCAGCTCGCCGGTGACATGCTGGACAATCCCGGTCGTGACCAGATCGTTGCCACGGGCTTCAACCGCAACCACCGGATCAACGGCGAGGGGGGCATCATCGCCGAGGAGTGGCGCGTGGAGACGGTGATCGACCGCGTCGAGACGACCGGCCAGACCTGGCTGGGGCTCACAGTAGGCTGCGCCCGCTGCCACGACCATAAATATGATCCGCTCACACAGCGTGAGTTTTACGCCCTCTTCTCGCTCTTCAACAACGTGCCGGAGAGCGGCACGATCATGGGGGCGCAGAATCGCAGCGGCGGCAACTCCGATCCGCTCCATCTCTTGCCGACGGCCGAACAGGAGCAGGAACTGGCGAAGCTCGAGAAGGTGGTGGCCGATGCGGAACTGGCCGTGAAGGCCGAGACGGCGAACATCGACAGCCTCGTCACGGCGTGGGAGGACGAGGTCCGGCCGGCGCTGGCCAAGCCCCAGGAAGCCTGGGAATCGTTCGAGCCGCTCGAACTTCGCAGCGTCGGCGGCGCGACCTTTCGGCGGAGCGAAGACGGCTCATGGTTCGTGGAAGGCCGGCTCCCGCCGCGTGACACCTATGAATTCGAATCGCTCGTGCCGGCCGGGAAGTTTGGCGGTCTGCGGCTGGAGGTGCTGCCCGACGCCAGTCTGGCCGGTGGCGGCGGCTTCGGCCGCGCAGGCAACGGCAACATCGTGGTGACGAAACTGGAGGCTGAGATCGAGCCGCCGGGCGACGCCAAGGTGATCCCCGTGGAACTCAAGCGGGCCGAGGCCGACTACCAGCAGGACGGCTGGGCTGCAGCGGGTGTATTGAAGGGCGAAAAGGGGAAGGGCTGGGCGATCGATGGTCATCTGGCCGACAAGCGGCAGCCGCGGCACCTCGCCGTCTTTCCCGACAAGGCCGTAACGGTGCCGGAGAATTCCAGGCTGGTGATCCGCTTGCGACAGGAGGCCTTCGATGGCCATGCGATCGGCAGATTTCGTCTGGCGTTTTCGCCTGACGAGCCGAGCCTGCTCGGCGTCGCGGGCTTGAAGCTGCCCGATGTCGTGAAGGCTGGTCTCGCCGTCGACCGCGAGCAGCGGACACCTGAGCAGAAGGCCGAGATCGCGAAGTTCTATCGCGCAAACGTCGATGGTCCGATCCGCCGGGCCGAGGTGGCCCGCGACACCGCCAGGAAGAGCGTCGATTCGTTCCGCGATTCGCTGCCCAGCGCCATGGTGATGAAGGAGGGCACGCCACGGGATGCGTTCGTGCTCAGCCGCGGCGAGTACGACAAACGGGGCGACAAGGTCGAGGCCGCGCTGCCGGCGTTTCTGCCGCGGTTGCCCGAGGGCACGAAGGCCGATCGGCTCTCGCTGGCGAAGTGGATCGTCGCGCGGGACAACCCGCTCACGGCACGGGTGTGGGTGAACCGGATGTGGGAACGGTTCTTCGGCACGGGCCTGGTGAAGACGAGCGAAAACCTCGGCAGCCAGGCGGAGTATCCGAGCCACCCGGAACTGCTCGACTGGCTGGCGGCTGAGTTCATGGAGGCGGCCTCGATGCCGGCCGTGAACGGGCAGCCGGCCAAGCCCTGGGATATGAAGGCCTTCATCAAGATGGTGCTGATGAGCAGCACCTACCGGCAGCAGGCGACCGTGACGCCCGAGAAGCTCGCCAGGGATCCGGTCAACCGGCTGCTGGCTCGGTCGAACCGGATCCGGCTGCCAGGCGAGGCCGTCCGCGATACGGCGCTGGCTGCCTCGGGCCTGCTCGTGCCGACGCTCGGTGGGCCGAGTGTGCGGCCCTGGATGCCGGATGGCGTCTGGGACGAGACGAGCAAGTACGGCGACCTTCGGGGATACAAACCCGATACCGGCGCCGGCCGCTACCGGCGGACGATGTACACGATCTGGAAGCGGACGGCAGGGCCGCCCACGATGCTGATCTTCGATGCCCCCAACCGCGAGACCTGCACGGTGAAGCGGTCGCGGACCAACACGCCGCTGCAGGCCCTGGCGCTGTTGAACGAGACGACCTTCGTCGAGGCGGCCCACGGCCTTGCCAAGCGGATGCTTGCCGAAGGAGGCGTGACGCCAGCCGATAAAATCACGCATGGCTTCCGGCTGGCGATCGGCCGCCGGCCGACGCCCGACGAACTGGCGACCCTCGTGGCGGGCTTCGAGGCCGACCTGAAGCGGTTTGCCGCCGAGCCGACTGCCGCGGAGCACTACGCCTCGGTCGGGCTCGTGCCGCGGCCCGAGGGCGTGCCGGCGGCGGAGTTCGCGGCGTATTCGCTGGTGGCAAACGTGATCATCAACCTCGACGAGTTCGTGATGCGGGAGTGACGTATGGAAAAAATGAAAAAGGGGACGCAGCTCTTTTCCCAGGGCTTTTCCCAGACGGCGGGTGACGGCAGAAAAGAGCTGCGTCCCCTTTTTCTGCAGGATGCCCTCAACCGCCGTGTGTTTCTCGGCGGCTCTGCCGGAGGATTGGGCTACGCGGCGCTCGCCAGCCTGATGCAGCCGGAGGTGGCCCGCGCCGCGGCTGCGTCGACGCCGGCTGGCGGCCCTGTGACGGGTGCGACATTCCCGAACTTTCCGCCGAAGGCGAAGCGGGTGATCTATCTCTTTCAGTCGGGTGCGCCCTCGCAGATGGATCTCTTCGACCCGAAGCCTGGGCTCGAGAATCGGCGTGGCGAGGATCTCCCCGAGTCGATCCGACAGGGACAGCGGCTCACCACGATGACGAGCGGTCAGAAGAATTTTCCCGTGGCGCCGTCGATGTTCAAGTTTGCACAGCACGGCGAGAGCGGGATGTGGTTCAGTGAATTGATCCCCAACATCGCCCGTCACGCCGACCGCTGGTGCATGATCCGTTCGATGGTCACCGAGCAGATCAACCACGACCCGGCGATCACGTTTTTCCAAACTGGCCACCAGCTGGCCGGCCGGCCCAGCATCGGCTCGTGGGTGAGCTACGGCCTTGGCAGCGACAACGCCGACCTGCCCGCCTACATCGTGCTGACGAGCTTTGGTTCCGGACGCAAGGACGACCAGCCGCTCTATGATCGCCTCTGGGGGGCCGGCTTCCTGGCGACGAAGCACCAGGGCGTGCGGTTTCGCAACTCGGGCGACCCGGTGCTCTATCTGGCCGACCCGGCAGGCATCGACCGGCAGATGCGTCGGGCTACGCTCGACCGGATTGCGAGCCTGAACGCGGCCCGCGGCCAGGCGATCGGCGACCCGGAGATCGCCGCCCGAACCGCCCAGTATGAAATGGCGTTCCGCATGCAGCAGAGCGTGCCGGAGATCGTGACGTTTGCCGATGAGCCGAAGCACGTGCTCGATGCCTACGGCCCCGATGTCCACCGCCCCGGCAGCTACGCCTTCAACTGTCTGCTGGCCCGCCGGCTTTCCGAGCGGGGCGTGCGGTTCGTGCAGTGCTTCCACATGGGCTGGGACCACCACGGCGGACTGCCGGGTGCGATTAAGGGACAGGTGCAGGACACCGATCAGGCCACGGCGGCCCTGCTCGACGACCTGCAGAACCGGGGGCTGCTCGACGAGACGCTGATCGTGTGGGGAGGTGAGTTTGGGCGGACGATCTACTCGCAAGGCGCGCTCACGGAGACGAACTACGGCCGTGACCATCATCCGCGGTGCTTCACGATGCTGCTGGCGGGCGCGGGGGTGAAGCCGGGGCTGACCTGGGGCGCGACCGACGACTATTGCTACAACATCACGACGCCCGACCAGAAGGTGCACGTGCACGATCTCAACGCCACGATCCTGCATCTCATGGGCGTCGATCACTTGCGGCTGACCTTCCCCTACCAGGGCCGCGATTTCAGGCTCACGGACGTGCACGGGAATGTTGTGAAAGGCATTCTCTCCTGATTACCGGCGGCTTTTCATGGACGATGTGCACCGCACCACAAGAAGCCCCGGGCGGAAGCCCGGGGACACTGCTTCACGCGAAACACGACATCGTGTCGTTTTCGCTTGGCCGACCTCCGTCGGCTGGTGCTCACCCGGCCCTCCGGGCCTAGACTTCGTTTGACAAGAAGCCCCGGGCGGAAGCCCGGGGACACTGGGTTGTTGGGCGTTCCCGGATGAGCGTGGCATGTTGGGTGGTGGTCGAACCCGGAGTCCCCCGGCTTCCGCCGGGGGCTTTTAATTTAGCGACACGCTGCGTCCATCGGTCACATCATCCACGACTCGTTTGACGACATCTTCATGACCCGCCTCTTTCCACTCTTGCTGGTTCTGGCCGCCCTGCAACCGGGCACGACTGACGAGGGATTTTCTCTCGCGCCGGTCCGGCAGGACGCCCATCCCGATGTGTTGACCATCGCCGCTGATCTCGAGCACCAGACCATCGCGGCGGGTGAGCCGCGTCCCGGAGTGGTGGCCTGGGACCGCCTCCCCGATTTCATCGGCACCGAGGTCGCCCACACGGTGTATCTGCCGCCGGGGTGGACTCCCGGGCGGTCCTATCCGGTCGTCGTCGAATACCTGGGGAACACAGCCCGCGTCCGCGACCTGAGGGCGATCGGGTATCCGCTGTGCGCGAAGGCGGAGATGATCTGGGTGGTGCTGCCGTTCGTGGCCGCTGGCCGTACCGCCGACACGCCCACGTGGTGGGGTGACGTTGATGCGACGGTTGAGTATGCGAAGCAGGCCGTGCCAGCCGTCTGCGCACGGTGGGGTGGCGACCCGAAACGCGTGGTGCTCGCGGGCAGTTCGCGGGGCGCTATTGCCTGCAACTACATCGGCCTGCACGACGACGAGATCGCCACACTCTGGCAGGCCATGATCATCGTCAGCCACTATGACGACATGCACATTCCCTGGGGCATGTCGCCGGAGGAGCAACGCCGTGCCCCAGAACGGGTGAAGCGGTTGGGGCGTGTGCCGCAACTGATTGTCGGCGAACAGACCGTGCTGCCGCAGCCGGGAGGAGACACCAGCCTTCGGGACCGCATCGAGCGGGATCGTCTCACCACATTCGCCGCAGCCAAGCAGGCCTTGGGGCTCAAACCGATGCTCGAAGTCGAGAAGACCCGCAGATTTCTCCGTGAGCACCATCCCGATGGCAACTACACCTTCATCGACCTGCCCTGGGTGAACCACGAATCGGCGGCGTTCCTGCGTGACACACCCGAACGCGAGACGATGCGCCGCTGGCTCGAGACGGTGGTGAGCGAGCGATCACAACCCTGAAGCATGCAGTCCCATCTGGCTCTGAGGGAACACACCAGCAGCGACACCCTCGTTGGGCCCGCCTCGCGCTTGTTCACGACCCCTTCACCTTTTCGAGGATCGGCTTCAGCCGGGTGGAATAGGCGTCGTATCCGGCAGGCGAGAGATGGATGTTGTCGGCCGTGAACAGGCTCTTCTTGAGCGTGCCGTCCGGCTCGACGAAGTCTGGGGTGAGATCGAGCACCTGCACCATCGGATCGGCGGCCAGGTTCAGTCCGTCGAGGGCGGCGTTGGTCTTCTTGATGTCTTCGTAAAAACGGTTGCCCGGTGCGTGCGCCGGTAGAATCTTCACGACGATCAGGGGTGCCTTCGGGAATTTCTCACGCAGGTTGTCGGCACATGCCTTGATGCCCTGGGCCACCGGCTCGATGCCTGTCTCGGGCGTGAAGAACATGTTGTTGTTGCCGATCATGAGGATCACGACCTTGGGCTCGAGGCCGGCAACGCCGCCATGGTCGAGCCGCCAGAGGACGTTCTGGGTCTTCTCGCCGCCGATCCCGATGTTGACGCCCTTCAAGGTCGGGAAGTTCCGTTTCCACGAATCGCCCCACTGGATCGTGATCGAATCGCCGACGAGCAGCACGTCGACGGGACCCTTGTTGTCCTCGACCATCTTCGTGAGCTTGGCGTGGGTGTCGAGCCAGCTACGACCGCCGAAGGAGCCGGCATTGGGAGTGACCGGCCACATGGCGGGGAGGTGCTTGTTCTTCTCCTTGCCTGGGCGGCGTTCAAACTCTGGCTTGAGGACGTACTTCTCCTCCTCCTCCGTGAGCGGCCAGCCCGTCTTCTGCGGCTCGGCGGTGTCGTAGGCGTAGTCAAGCGCCAGGGCTTGGCGAGTGTATGAGCAAGAGACCGCGGCCGCAGCGAGCACAACGATGATCAGCGTTTGAACGTTCATGGGAAGCCTTTCCTGAGAGGGAATGAGAATCAATGACAGCAGGCCGAGTCGGCACCACGCCGGGCTCACGTGCCATCGTCTTTGAGCAGGTGGTTGAGCGTGGGCGCGAGCGCATCGGCCAGGAGACCGTAGCCGGCCGGGGACAGGTGGAGGTGTCCGTCGGAGTAGGCGGCCGTGTGGAGCCCGCCATCGGCCGTGAGAAAACCGGCGCCCGCATCGACGAGGTGCACGTGTTCGTCCTTGGTGAGATCGAGGGCGACGACCGCGTCATTGATCGCGAGGATGCCCCGGTGCACGGCGCTCGCCGGGTCAAAGGCCGGCACGACTTTGACGACGACCACGTGGGCTGCCGGGGCCTTCAGCCGCACATTCTCAACGCAGAGCGCGATCCCCCGTGCCACGGCCTCGGGCGGCACGCCGTTGGCGGCCACGTGGGGAGCGTTGTTGACACCGATCATGAGCACCACCACCCGTGGCGAGACGTCGTCGAGCAGGCCGTGCTCGAGCCTCCAGAGCACGCTCTCCGTGCGATCACCACCGATGCCGGCGTTCACCGTTCGAAATCGTCCGAAGTGCTTCTGCCAGGCCGGATTCCACTGAACATTGTCGATTGGGCTGCCTCCCCATCCCTGGGTGATCGAGTCGCCGACGAGCAGCATGTCGAGGTTCGTGCCTGCGGCCCGCGCTTGACCGAGCGCGCTTGCATGGTGGGTGATCCAGATATTTTCTTCGGGGGCCTTCCGCCAGCGGCTCGCCGTGGGCACGACGGGCCACATGTCTGGGCGGTGACGCCGCACGTCCTTGCCCGGCTTACGGTCGAACTCGGGAATCTGTACGTAGGCCTGCTCCTCGGCCGACAGCGGCCAGCCGAACGGCTGCGGATCGAGCCGTGACTCAGCGTACGCTGCATAAGGGTAGGTAGGGCTTCGCGCTTCGGCGGCGAGGCTCGGTGCGGTCGCGGTCGCGATCAAGAGCGGCAGGCAGACAACGGCGCGGGGGAGCAGGCAGAGACGGAAGCGGGGCGAGGTCATGACGAAGGGCCTGGCAAGAGATGAAGAGCAAGAGATGAAGAGATGGTTCGAACGAAAATCGAGTGCGATCGAGTCGGCATAACAGCGTTATTGGCCGGCGGCAGCCGGCAGTCTGTCCCGCTTGCCAGCCCGGTAGTCCTCGACTTCGGCCTGCGGAACCGCCACCATCTTCGGCCCGGTCATATAGACCGCCACGCTCCCGTTCACGCCCTGGCTCTCGAAGATCACGGCGAGATTCACGCCGGGTGAGGATGGCTCCGGTGATTTCACGCCATAGCGAATGAAAAACGGCTGACCATCCCGCTCCGAAACGAAGAGCGTGTCGAGCGACTTCTGGTCGACGCCCGTGCCGTCGAGTTCCGCCGGCGTCATCTCCTGCGTGATGAACTTCTCAAACGTCGCCTTGTCGCGGGGGCCGTTGCCCAGATAGCGCGATTGGTAAATGGCATAGAGATTCGCAAGCCGCTTGCCATTGGCGTTGTTGACGGCCGCGATCAGTGCTTTTGGGTCGGGCCGCGACGGGCCGCAGCCGACGGCAATAACCACGCTGGCCATGATCAGTCCCGCGATGAAATGCCTCTTCGCGGTCATGGGCCAAGCTCGCTGAATGGTGGGGCGTGAGTGAAACACGACGAATTCGCTCACTGCAGGTCGGCGGACCTGCCTGCACCGTCGTCCCGTTGAAACACCGTATTCAGTACCGTGGCGTTTATTATGAATCCCACTCCACGAACGGAGCCGTCGCCCATGATGACGCCGAATGTCGCCGGATGGGCCGCACCGAAGCCGTATTCCTTGGCGGACCCTCGGGAGTTGCCATCCTGAAGAGGGGCATAGGCTGTGCCGGCGGTGTCCTTGACCAACCGGACATCTGTGTAGCGGTAGGCGGGATAGTATCCCTCCATGTCGGGCATGTTGGCGGGCCAGGTCTGTGCGGATGTGCCGTCGTACCGGTCGCTCCGGACCGATTTTTCCGCGATCATTGCCGTGTTGGATGTTCCGTCGGTGACCGATGATGTCTTGACGATCTGGCCGGCGACGAAATTGTTGGCTCCGCTGCGATCCCAGCCGCCTGGCGAAATGATTCCACCGAAGGCCCGATCGCAGTTGTCCTGGGTGACGGACGAAGACGACGCACCGGGCCAGTTTTGTGGCGTATTGAGATTGTCGGAACCCATCAAGCCAAAGCCAGCGTAGTCACCCAGCATGGTCGGCGTGTTGTTGCTATCGATGTAAAAACGGGCCTGGCGGCTCGGGCAATTGAACGCCGGGACGGGGATAGCTCTGATCGAGGCCGAGCCCGTCGTTTTCCACCCGCTGCCCTGAGAGCGAAGATCGTACGTGTACTGTTGCTCGATGAAGGGCAGTACCTGAAACATCCAGCCGCCGACGATCCTGCCGTTCGTGTTTGTGTCTTTCGTCTGCTGAATCGTTGAACGGATCGAGAACTGGCTCGCCGTGCTCGCGACCACTCCCGCCGTCGGGTAGCCGCCTTTGGCCGATTCGAAGTTCAGCGCCGCCAGGCCGATCTGCTTGAGGTTGTTCAGGCAATTCGACATCCTTGCGGATTCGCGGGCCATCTGTACGGCCGGCAGGAGCAGGCCGACGAGGATCCCGATGATCGCGATCACGGCCAACAGTTCGACAAGCG
>JAPLNQ010000048.1 GCA_026401075.1 Planctomycetia bacterium | reverse complement strand
CCATGGGCGAGGTCGGTGACGTAGCGCAGGAACTGCTCGGGCAGCGGCTTGTCGAGGCCATACTCGCGGCGCGCTTGCTCGATCTGCGAGCGCCCGGCATCCGGACCCGCCGCCAGGGCCGCCGGATCCGCTGGTGCTATGTTGGCGATGATGAAGGTCAGGCACACCAGCCCGAACAGCATCAGCCCTGCCAGCGCGAAGCGGCGCAGCAGGTAAAGGAACATCAGCCCTCGATCCACATCGGATAAAGATCGACCTCGCCGGTGAAGCGGATCGGGCTGAACTCGAAGCCCTTCACGTAGTCGCGCATCGCCCAGGTGCGGTTGGGCAGCATGCCGAACAGCTCCGGCTGGTCGGCGACGATGCGGCGCTGGATCTCGCCGTAGAGCGCGTTGCGCTTGGCCTTGTCGGTCATGCCGCGCGCCTCGGCGATCATCGCCCAGACCTCGGGGTTCTCGTAGTGCGACATGCCGTAGTACAGGCCCCACGACTCGCGATGGTACTGGTAGGCGACCGTGTCGGGGTCGATACCAACCGGCGTCACATAGACGGAAGTCATGTTGGGGGCCGTGTCGGGCTTGCCGCCACGCGCCACCATGGTGGTCCAGGGCTGGCCCACGATGTTCAGCCGGATGTTCAAGGGACGCAGGCTGTCGAGCAGCACCAGGCCGATGCGACGTGCATCCTCGAGGCCTTGCACATGGACGTATTCCAGCTCGATGTCGCCGTTGGGGACCTTGCTCTTGGCGAGGAAGGCCTTGGGGGCTGTCCATGAGCCGCGCGCCGCCGTTGTGAATGGTGATCAGCGCCTCATAGTCGAAGGCATAGGCGATCGCCTTGCGCAGGTTGATGTCGGCGGTCGGCCCGCTCTGGCAGTTGAACTTGATGCCGAAGGTCGTGAAGCCGGGATGGTCCTCGTTGCGGACGCCCGGCAGCTTGGCCAGTTGCGACATGTCGTCGGGCGACATGTTGGTGATGACGTCCATCTCGCGGCGCTGCAGCCCGGCGCGACGGGGCGCCGCCTCACGCACGATGCGGTAGATCACGCCCGAGAGCCGGTTGGCCTCGCCCATCGGCCAGCCTTTCCAGTAGTCGGGCACGGCATCGAGATGGATCAGCGCGTTGGCATCGAAGCGGCGCAGCTTGAAGGGGCCGGAGCCGGCGGCGTTCTCGGTCAGCCACTTGCGGCCGAAATCGCCGTCGCTGACATTGGCCAGCACCTGCTTCGGATTGACGATGTACCACCACGGCACATAGCTGATGAAGGGCGCGAAGGGCTTTTCAAGCGTGAAGCGCACGGTGTGCGCATCGACAGCCACGATCTTGTCGGGCTTCAGGAAGTCCTTCAGCATCCAGGCGATGCCGGAGTTCATCTTGAGCGCACGCTCGTAGGAGTACCGCACCGCCTCTGAATCGAGCGGATCGCCGTTGTGGAACTTGGCGTTCTTCACCAGGTGGAAGGTGTAGGTGAGGCCGTCGGCCGATGCTTCCCACTTCTCCGCCAGCCACGGGATGATCTTCGGCGGGTTGCCGACGTATTTCAGCAGGCCGTCGTAGACCGACTGCTGGATCATGCGCGTGGACCAATCGTAGCGCACATGCGGGTCCAGCACCGGCACCGCCTGGTTGCCGGAGAACACCAGGATCTTGCGGTTGCCGTCGCGATCGAAGGCCCAGGTCAGGTTCGGCGCCAGTGTCGACAGGGCGGCGCCGTGGAGAACGGCGCGGCGGGTGATCTTCATGGTCATTTCGCACCGCTCGGTGTGTGTTCAGGTTCACGCAAGGTGGCTTCGACGTCGATTCGGCCGTCGGCGGTCATCACGCAGCCGTAGTCGCGCCCAGCGCCTGCAGCGGTGATGTAGCCGTTTTCCAGATCGGCCGCGATATCCTCCAACGCCCGCTCGCGCGGCGGGCCGAAGCCCGAGCCGCCGGCGATGGTGGCGTCGATCTCGATGCGAGCGTCCGTCATCGCGACCGTCTCGCCGGTGGTGACGTTGTGCACGGGGACGCCCGGCCGGCTCACCATGCCGATGGCGCCGCCGCCCGGCTGGCCGCCGAACAGGCCCTGGACATGGATGCCATGGCCTTCGGGGAAGAGGCCGACCATGATCGGATCGGCGCTGGTCTCCAGCCGCCGCGCCCGCATGCGCTGACCGAGGCCGCCGCGCCGCTTGCCTGGCCCGCCGCTGTCGGCGACCAGCGACTTCTCCAGGATCACCACGGGCATGCGGCTTTCCAGCAACTCGACCGGCGTGTTGGCGGCAGAGGTGGGGAACAGCAGGCCCGACTTGCCGTCCTGGCGCTGCGAGGCGCCCTGGCCGCCGCCCATGAAGAAGTGGTCGGAGGCCACACGGCCCTGGATGTTGCGGCCGTAGAAGCCGAAGGCCTTGGGCATGCCGGTGAAGGCCTGGACCTTGTCCGGAATAGCAGGCGCCAGCGCGCGATAGAGGTTCGGCCCCAGCCACCACGAAATGCGGGTGCGATAGGCCACCGCTGCCGGCGGGTCGCAGTTCAGCGAGGTGTGTGGCGGCGCCGTCACGGTGAGCGGCGCGTAGCAGCCGGCATTGCCGCGCACGTTCGGGGTCAGCATGCACTTCACCGGATAGCTCGAATGTGCCGCGGTGACGTTCATGGTGCAGTTCACCCCGCCGCGCGGGACCTCGGGCGGCGGATCGACATGCTCGATATGGATCGTGTCGTCCTTCTTGTGCACGCGCACCTTGAAGCGCAGCAGCTCCTGGCCGCCGGGCCGGGCGTCGAGCTCGCTCTCATAGACGCCGTCCGGCACGGCGCGGATGGCGGCCCGGGTCGCGGCCTCGCTGCGCGCCCGCACGACGGCGGCGAGCGCCGCGAGATCGGCCAGCCCGTACTCGGCCATGAAGGACAGCAGCCGCTGCCCGCCCAGCGCATTGGCGGTGATCATCGACTCGATGTCGCCCAGCACCTGGTCGGGATTGCGGACATTGGCGTGCAGCATGCGCAGCAGTGACTTGTCGGGCTTGCCGGCGTCGTAGAGCTTCATCGGGGGGATCAGCACGCCCTCGTCGAACAGCTCGCGCACGACGTTGGGATCCTTCACGCCGCCGATGTCGCTCACATGGCCGACCGTGCCCATCAGCGCGACCAGCCGGCCCTCGCTGAACACCGGCGTCACCAGCGCGATGTCGAACAGGTGCCCGGCGCAGAGCCAGGGATCGTTGGTCACCAGCACGTCCCCCGGCTTCAACGTGTCCGGCGGGAAGTGTTCGAGCAGCGCCTGCACGCAGCGGGTGAGCGTCAGATTGAACAGCGGCATGGCGCGCGGGCTATGGGCCAGCGGGTTGCCGTTGGGATCGAGGTCGATGTTCTCGTTGTTGAGCAACGTCTGGCCGCGCGGGAACGGAGGATCGGAGAACAGGCTGGACATGCGACGGACTCCTGGTGGATGGATTCAGGCGATCGGTGCGAGCAGGAAGAAATTTCTCGGCGAACGGCAGCGGATGTTCGCGAGTACCGAGCAGGCATACCGGTAGCTGGAAAGTTCCTCGTCGTAGAACGGTCCCTCGCCGACCATCAGCGTGCCCTCAAGGCTCCGCAGTTCCATGTTGCCGATGGAGAGTCCGTAGCCGCGGTTGGCCGGACAGGCGTACTCGCTCGTCACGGAAACGCCGTCCTGCTGGAAGCTGTCGGTGAAGCCCAGCGATCGCAGGCCGGTGTTTTCGACGTTGATTCGTTCCTTGCCGTCGAGCGTGCTGAGGTACTGGATGTAGAGCTTGCGATCGAGCACCACCATGTCGATGGCCGATTCGCGAGTATCATTTCTGCGGCAGTGGTGAATTCCGGCGCGGGTGGCCTCCACGCAGTTGTCAGCCCACGTCGACTTGTTCTTGAAGCCCGTGCTCGTGTAGTTCACGATCACCGGCGAGTAGAAGTCGAGTTCCGGATCGACGGGCGCTTCCGGCCACGTGCCAGATGAACTGACGCGTCCGCCGCCGTAATACCCCAGCTGCGTGGAAAGTCCGGCGTACGTGTCTACTGGGTAGCCGAACCTGTCGGCTGCGTTGCCGGTGTTGCGCTTCGTGGCGACCGCGGCACCGGCTGCTTCGCTGATCGTGCCGTCAAAGCCGAGGAACGAGTCGAGACCGTGGAAGTCGTTCTCCCGGCCGACCGCATTGCCGTCGGAATAGACCTGGTACGCGAGGTGTTGCTCGAGCGACTCCTGGAGTCGCTGCGCCATCTGGCCGGCGACGTTGACGAGCGCCTGCTGGCCGCGGTTCTCGAGAAGCTCGCGCCTGAAAATGCTGTCCTGGGTCGTGAATCCCCTGTATGGAAGTTCGACCCGCTTCCAGAGGTTCTGCCGTGCGAAGGTGCGCGGCGTATCTCCAGTCGAACCCGAAACGGGGGCCGACCTGTACCTCACGTTCCAATCGAAGCCCCTGCCTGACTGGTTCATGAGCACGTTGCCGGACTGCTCAAGCATCGCGAACACTTTGAACTTGCGGAACACCGCCAGCTCTTCTTCGCGCAAATGCTGGACGATCGTAGTTCCGATAACGCGGGCGAAATCGGCGACGCTGGCCATGGTGGGTTACCTTTCGGGGGTTTCAGAGCAGACCTTCTTGGGCCAACTGCGACCGGAACTTGTCCTCGAAGGAGAGCTGCGGCGGCGGGACTCTCGGGTCGGTCGTGCCCGGTGAACTTCGCGGTGGAGTTCGCATCGCGCGTTGGCGAAGAAACTCCATGTTCTGCTGGGCGGCGGCCTCTCCGGGATTCGGCTGTTGCGGCGCGGGCTGCTGACCGGTCGTGCCCGCGCTGGCCTGCTGGTAGAAGTTGAGCAATAGCTCGCGTTCGACCATGGCTTTCGCGTACTCCCAGCGGGGCCTGGCCCCTTGGATGCCGTACCGCTTGGCGTCCTCCACATATTTCTGGGCGAGCACCGCCTCTCGGGAGACATTCCCTTTTTCGTCGCGGAGCCAGTCTGCGTTCTCGTGCTCGACCTGGCTGACGAACTGCTCCTCGTCCCGGCGGGCCAACTGCTGCTGGATCAGTTCTTGCGCGCGCTGCTCCGCAACCTTGGCGACCATCGGGGCCAGGGTTTCCTCGGGGTTTTCGAGGAACTTCTTGGCGAACTCCGCCCGATACGCCTGGTACTCGGCCAGAGCGTGGCGGGCGTCGAGCGGCGCTTCGGCCGCGATGACTTCCCGCCCGTGCTCGTCCTTGACGAGATACTGCCGGTAGGCGTCCCGAATCTTGGGAGGGTTCCACCAGCCGTGTTCCTCCGCCGCCGGCTGGGGAGCAGCCTGCTGCGGGGCGATTTGCCCGGCCTTCCACCGCTCATAGAGTTCGCGGTTGGACAGGTACTCGCTGGCGACCGGCAGGATCGACTGGTACTGCTGGAGCTGGTGGGCGAGGGCTTGTTCCCGCTCGATCGCCCGCTGCACGCCGGCGGTGATTTCCTCGTCGGGTTTCCCTGCGAATGCGGGAAGCTGCTTAACCGTGTCCCACGGGGAAACAGCCTCGGAAACCGGCGTTTCCTGCTGGATTTCGACCTGTGGTTCCGGCGCAACATCGACCGGCTCTGTCTCGACGTTTTCGTCCGGCGATTCAGCGGTAGGCATTGCTGCCTCGGGGTTCATGTACGGCGGTAATCAACGTCCGTACAGATTTGAACCCCTGTCCAGTAGACCCCGCAACTCATTTTGTCGGCGTCTGTAGGCCGCGTCCAAGTGACTCCGATACTCGGGGTCGTCGGCTCGAACCGGCGCACCATGAGCATCGGTGACGATGCTCGACCCCATCGGCTCGAAGAACGACGAAAGGGCACTGAGCGTCGATCGCGTGGGGCCGGGCTGATTGACCGCCTGCATGGCGGTGTTCGTGGGAACCTCCTGCACCAGGTCGTCGAGCGTGTCTGATCGCACCGGCAGCGGAGCCTGCCGCTCGTTTCGCCACGGCTTTTGCGCCCGACTTCGACGCGTCCATGAGTCCGCCCAGGAGCGTGGGCGCGGCTTTGGCACCCCCAAGCCCCAGGCTGGCGACCGTCTGCAGATCGATCGCATCCCGGGGATAGTTGGCGATCATCTCACCGAACGGCGAGAGATAGGTCGGCTCGACGGGGTGGCCCGAAACCTGGGAGGGCCGCCCGGCCCAATCGTGTCCGCCGGTGAATGCTTCGGTTGGAATCGCGTACTTGCGGACCAGTTCGGGGTATTCGGCGTTGGCGAACCCGCGGGCCTTCTGGTCAAAATCCCGCAGGTCGCGAATGAGTTGCCGCATCTCCCCGGGATCTGCATTGGCCGGATAGCGGGGCGTGACGCGGAACAGGTCATCCCGCATCCGCTGGAGTTGGCCTCGATCACCCGCCTGGAGATCGAGGTTGTAGAGGTACCGCTCGGGGAGCTGCTGGTTGTAGTAGGGAATGTAGTTGTCGGTGGAATCCAGCTTGGTCGTGACGCCCTCGAGCGTGGTGGAGGAGAGGCTCGGGTACTTGGTGCCCCCCGCCGACGAGCCAGAGGTGCCGTCGGGCGTCCCCTGTTTCCACCAGTACATGCCCTCTTTGAGTCGCCCGGTCGGGGTGTTGAAACGGCTGGCCGCCAGATGGGGCGTGGCACCGGGAATCCCCGCGTGAAAATCGAACGGCGCCCCCAACACACCGAGGGCTTTCGATCCCGCATCGGACCAGACGGGGGCGTGCTCGCCGTTCTGGAAGGTACTCAGAAGGTTGTAGACCCGTTCCGACTGATAGCCTTTTTCTCCAGTAGGAGTGAGGCGGTAGCGGGATTCCAGCGGCCCGGACTTGGCGAACTCCGCCGCCTCTTTGGGAGTCGCTCCGGTATCCCAACCGTGTTCGGCGTTGCGGCCGGGCAGGTTGTCTCGCAGCTGGCCCATCAACGCATCTCGAAGGGCGATCCCGGCCTCGTCGCCCTCGTCGAAGGGCATACCGGTGAGCGACTGTGTGGCGGTCTGAACCGCTGATTCCGGCAGATTGCTCCGCGCCGCCGCCATGCGGAGGTACTGGTCTGGCGAGATGGCTTGATCGCCGATCTTCACGACCGGCATCTCCATCGCCTGCCACGCCGCCTCAAGGAACTGGGCGTATTCCGACGGCGGCGCGGTCTGAAACTCCCGCATGTCATCGGGGTAGAGCTGCGTGTCGAGCCGCTTGGCGACGTAGGTGCCGGCGGCATCGGCCGAATCCGCGACAGCCTGGCCGGCCTGCCGGTAGAGCCGCTGGATCAGAGTCTCTTCAGCCATCGCGTCTCCTGCGCCACCGGCGGAAAGATTCCTTGTGGTCGCTGCTCGATAGCCACCAGCGTACAAGCACTTTCACAAGCTCGCCGATAAGACTCGACAGCAGGATGATCCAGATCGAACCGTAGCGCCGGTCGGCGTAGATCCTGCGAACGTCTTGCCGCAAGCCGCTCGCCATCGTTGAAAACTGTGGGGAATCGGCGTCGCCGGCCATGTCTTCCGACCAGCGGTCGATGGCCAGCGGGAGCAGCTCAAGTACGCGCCTGCGGCCGGCGATCCGCTTCGTCGGCGGAAGGTGCGACCACACCCAGTCCTCCAAGGCCGAGTACTTGTCGTCCATGTGCGTTCTCCATTGGCCCGGAGGCAGATCACCCCCTCTCCTTCGGATGCGCCGGAGCCGCCGGCTAGGGTGTGAGGTCACCCTATTTATGGGCGGCGAAGCCGACGAACGGGCCAACCGTTGGCGCAAGTCCCAGCCCTGAGTTGCATCGCAATCCACGAAACGCAACGGACTCGGGTAATCAGCCGGCTCTCCTGAAAAAAAGGTCCGACTTGGACTTGCGTAAAAGAGCAGTAGCGGGCTAATAACCACCCAATTGAGTTGCTCTTACCACACGGGGTCTAGGCACATGCCATGCAGAAACCCATTGAAAATAGGCCAAAAGCCTAGAGTTGATGTGGTGCGAATATTGATTGCGGTTTCTCTTTTGTCCTGCATGGGATGCGGCATGCTGCTGACTGCGGTCGGTAGAAAACCCTATGACGATCCGTCGCAAATAAGAATTGGTTTAGAGCGGGCTGAAGTTGTTCCGCTTGTCGGGCTTCCTGAATCAACGTTCAGATCCAATGGGCAGGAGATTGATGTCTACAGTTTGGACGGTGGGCGACGTGCTGACCCCCTTTTCGCACTCGTACAACTACCCTTTGAAGTCATCACCTTTGGCCTATGGGGTGTGAGTACGGCCCAGGATTGGCAGAAAACCAATCCCTACCGATTGCTCTTGAGGTACGACGAGTTTGATCGACTAATGGCGGTCGAGGCAGGTGACCAAAGTAACGAATCGCGTTGTGCCGCTAAGACAATCAATGAATCGTCAGAGAAGAACGATGAGCGACAGGCAGCTCCAGAGCCAAGGCTGCTGTAAAGTCGTCTGGAGGATCTGGTGAGGGGGCAGGTCGCCGTAGTTTCGTTCGTCACCCGCCACAGAACCTCATAGCCGCCACTTACTAAGTCGGCGTATGAGTCTGGACCTGCCGGCGAAACTCAAGCGGGTTGGCTAGAAACGAAAAGTTCTGCTTCTCAGTGGCTACGGTGACCCGAACGGTGCCAAACCCAAAAAGCCGCCCAAAGATACCCTGGTCCACGGCCAGAGAGTCGACTTTGCCAAGCATGAGTTCCATCGTCTTTCGACGAATGAATCCTTGCTTCATGATCACCCGTCGATTGGTCACGGCGAATTCGGATGTCTTGTAGGTAATCACATGCCCGATGGCGCTCAAGATTCCGACAAGCACAACGAGTACGCCGAGAACGATGGCTCCAATACCGGCGTCTCTCTCGCTCGCATTCATTGTGGCTCCAGTGCGAAACAGAAAGAACGCGAACGCAAACCATAGGAGTGGCCGTAGAAAGTAGAACCAGTGAAGGTGGCCACGGTAGACCACCTGCTCATTCGGCAACAGGTTTGAGTCAACGTATCCGCCACGTTTCCTTGCTATGGGCGTGGCAGCAGGGGGTGTAGGCAGCGCCGGTGCAGTTGCAGCCGGGACTGCCGCAGCGGGCGTTTTGACGGCAGGCGGCGGCGGAGCAGGGGCCGCAGGAATTGGCGGTTGCACGAACAGCCCCTTGACCCGACCCGCTGGAGACCACGGTCCATTTTGTTGCTGTGCGACTTCTGTCGTCTGATCAATCTTGCCGTCCGCCACAAGCTGCTTGAGCTTGGAGGAATCGATGGGACCGTAGACCTTGCCGTTGCCGCGGACAAACCAAGAAGCTGCCATCGTCACTTATTCCCTTCGTCGTTCGGTTTTGATGGCACGAGAGCTTTGATGGAAGAGGCGGAGATGGGATCGTGCCCGTCCACTTGGAACTTGCCCTTGGACAGTTCATAGACGCGAGCATCGAGGACTTCCTCGTTGTTCTTCACGATGGCGAAGAAATCATCGCGACCGTCGAACTTGATGCTCCGGACGTTTGAGAACTTCAGCTTGTTGGTGGCCATCGCCGGGAACCCGCCAAAGTATTGGCCGGTGAAGACGCCGACTTCCAGGTGCCCGTCTTTCAGTGCTTGGACGTGGCCATCGACCTTCTGGCCGTTTTTCATGGTGATCTCGTCACCAATGGCAATGGCCGGCGTGGCGAGGACAACGAGAAGGGCGAGAGATCGAAGCATGGGAACCCGCGAGGTCATGTGGGACGCGGATTCTGAACCACGCGAGGGACAACCTTGGTCCCAAGCCACTACTCTCTACGGCGAGAGAGGGGGGCGACAGGGGCAAAACCGAAATCGGGAAAAATTACGGGAGGGGAACGTGACAGATGTTCCCGCGGGGGCGGGGGGCGCCCGGGGGGCATCGCAAGCCCATGCCCCGTATGGGTTTCCGTTCCCCCCGACGGTTCCCTGCCGCCGACCCGGCCCGCGCGCCGCCGCCGGTCGAGTCCCCCGCCCCCTCTCGCGCGGCCCCCCGTCTGCGGCCCCTCTCGCGGCCCGTCCCCGCCCCGCCCGTGCGCGGCCCGTCGCGGCCCCTGCGCGGGCCGGGAGCATCGCGGGCCGGGAGCATCCCCGCGCGCCGATCCCTGCCCGGTGAGCGCATGAAAAAACCCCCTGCCCCGGTGAGGGGCAGGGGGCAGGGATCGACGCCGACGGTATCGGGCCGGGAGCGGTTCACGCCCCCTTCGCGGCCCGCGCTTCGGCACCCTTCGCCGTCGCGAACTCCGCCCACTTGGTGACGGCTTCCGGGTTCTCCTCTCCAGCATCCATGCCAGCAGATAGGCGCACTCCGCCGGATCGCCGGAGATTCCCCGCGTCGGATGATGCCGGCCCTGAGCATCCTTCCAGAATCGCTTGTTGTACGTCAGTTCGGCGTACCCTTCGCGGTTCACGACGATCTCGACCGTCTTCCCGTTGGGAAGCATCTCGACCCCCTTCGCGTATTCGTATCGGGGGTTCGGCTTCAACTCCACGAAGCCGGCTTTCGGCTTCGGCTTCCCGGCTTCGGCTTCGGCGGCGCGCTTCTCCGCTTCCGCCGCCCGCGCTTCCGCCGCCGCCGCACGCGCTTCGGCTTCCTGCGCCTTGCGCTCGATCTCCGCGATTCTCGACGCGATGTCGAGCATTTTCTGATTGCTCATCGTCATTCTCCGTTCGTGGTTGCTTTGCCGGCCGCACGGCCGACCCGAAGCATCCCTCCCGGCACCCCCCCGACGTCTTTTTCTCTCATCTCTCTCCGTCGCCTGGTGGTGAGTGCGCCGTGTCGGGCCAGTGTTGTCACAGCGCCATCAGTGGGGTGCCGGGATGGGTTTTGCGGCGGGTCGGCACGGTGCCGCTCCGCCACTTTCCTCCCGGAGATTCCTCCTTTCATCAAGGCGATCGTCGGTTGCACTGACACCGAATCGAGTCGCTATTCCCTCGGTGGCGTGAAGTGCGAGAGCGCTGAGAACGTCTCGATCATCACGGTCACCGACGGCCGGAAGTTGCTCAACGTCTCCTACGGCGATGAGTGCGATCCGGTGGATTGCATCATCGAAGCCAAGCCGCTGACCAAGGCCTACACCGCTGCCGCTGTGAAGGGGCGCAACACGGTGTTCGAGGTGGTCGACGGTAAGGCGATGGTCGTCGGTGGTGCGGGTGCCGCCACGGCGCCGCTCATCGACGGCAAGTTCCCCCGGTGGCGCGACGTCTTCGGGGATACGTCGGCCC
>JAPLNQ010000135.1:16315-17047 GCA_026401075.1 Planctomycetia bacterium | reverse complement strand
CGAGCGCATCGGTTTCCGTGCCCTCACTCCCGGCGCCTGCGGCGCTGATGCTGCGGATCGCCGACCGCCCCGGGCCCACGTTCGTGCTCGACCCCGCGCATGACAACACGCTCGGCCGCTCGCCCGAGGCGACGATCGTGGTGGCAGATCGGCTGGCCAGTCGCACGCACGCCGCCGTGCGTTTTGATGCATCCCGCAACACGTGGGTGTTGCACGATCTCGGCAGCCGCAACGGCACCTTTGTGGATGGTGTGCTGGTCCACTCGGCAGTGATCCCGGATGGCGCTGTGGTCCGTGTGGGAACGTCGGAGATGGTCTTCAAGCAACTGCCGCAGCCGCCCGCCGCCCCGCCGGCCGTGGAGCGTGGCCACTTCGTCCGCTGCCGCCCGGTGGCCGAACTCGAGGGCAGCGTGCTGCGAAGGTCGTCGATCGGTTCGACGGATGACGCACGGCGGCCGTTGTTGCTCTACCAGGCCAGCATCCGCCTGCTCGCCTCGCGGAGCATCCGCGAGGTGATTGAGTCCACGCTGGAACTGGCGGCGCACCATTCAGGCGCTGCCAGCGTGGGCTGGTTCCGCGTGAGCGAGGAATCGCGATTGGAGCCTGTGTGCGTCGTTCCACCAGGCAGCGGCCTGGCCACCCTCGTGGGTGAATCGACAACGCGGCTGGTCGTACGCGGGGGCAATGCCATCTGGTTGGCGAGCTCCGGCCCGGCAGACGCCGCCGCGCGCG
>JAPLNQ010000135.1:12573-16257 GCA_026401075.1 Planctomycetia bacterium | reverse complement strand
GGTTCGATGCGGAGCGCCGATTTCGACTTCCTCGTGGCGCTCGCGAGCCTCGCCTCCGCTGCCTGCGCCGGGCATGCCGGATCAACCGTTGGCCGCAACGCAGCCGCGGCCGACCTGGGCTCGCAACAGACGGTGGGACTCGACTCCGTGGTCATGCTTGATGCAGCGGACCGGTTGGCCGGTACGACGGTCGCGGGGGATGGCGGCCTGCTCGACGGGACAGTCGCCATCAACGAGGCGAACTTGCGGCAGCTGGCCGCGCAGACTGTGTTCAAGGGGTCCAAAGAGGGGTCCAAAGAGGAGGGCGAACAGGAGCCGGCGACGGCCCGCATCGGTTCATTCGTGGCCGAGACCGGCACGCTCAAGCTCGAAGACTGGCAGCGCATTCTCGTGATCGAGGCGTTGCGCCGGACCGGCGGCAGCGTGCCAAACGCCGCCGCCGAACTCGGCATCAGCCGCGCCACGCTCTACCGCAAGCTCGAACTCTACGGCCTGACGCGAGAGTCGTAACTGGCGAGAAGGTTTGCCATACCGGCAAACGATACTCCGCCCCCCGTGGCGGCAAGTTTTTAACTTGTCCGTGTCCCCGCCTTGGATTCCACAAGTTACAAACTCGTGGCCACGGGCCGAACTCCTCCGGCCACATCAACGCTCGTCGGCGCCACCGAGCCGGGGCAGGAGCGTGGCCACGAATGAGAGCACCACCACCGCCGCCACGAAGGGAAGCGTGTGCGCGGCATTCATTGCGAACAACATCGAGCCCACGAAGGGCCCGAGGATCCGGCCGAGCGACGCAAACGACTGGTTCACGCCGAGGACCTCCCCCTGCCGGTCGGCATCGGCACTCTTCGAGATCAGCGCCGACACCGATGGATTCACGAAGGCGAAGCCAGCCACCGCCAAGGCGGCCGCCGCATAGAAGAGCTTATCGAGCGGCCAGCCATTGCCAGCCGGCCCGCCGTGCACGGCCCAGGCCACGAGCCCCACGCCCCCGAGGCCGAGGATCATGAGCGCAATACCCGCCGCCAGGAGCCGCGTTTCGGGCAGCCGTTTGGCCAACGGGCGATAGAAACCGCCCGCCAGCATCAGCATCACGCCGATGAAGGCGAAGACGAGGAAGTTGTCGTCGTTGGTCATGCTAAAGGCCGACTCGGTCAGCCGCGCCAGCGTGGCCTCGAAATTGGCGAATGCGAAGATCGAGAGGAAATAGATGAGCACAAGAGCCCCGACCCGCGGCATTCGCAGCACGGCCGCCGTCCGCGACATGCTGGGAAACTCCTTGGCCGCCCGGGTCCCCGGCCGACGCGTCTCCTTGAAGACGAAAAACGCGATCAACAGCGCGATGAACGACAGCATCGACGCCAGCGCCCCCACCCCCCATGGCTGCTGCTTGAAGAGCGCCAGGCCGAAGTAGGCGATCAGGGGGCCAAGCGTGAATCCCGCGCCGAACGCGATCCCGATGAGGGCCATGCCCCGGGCGCGGTTCTGCGGCGTGGTGCAGTCGGCGATCACAGCCGCAGCCGTGCCGACGCTCGCGCCCGCGATGCCCGCGCCGATGCGCGACAACAGCATGAGCCCTAGTGCCAGCGCGGCCCGGTCAGCCGGAAACGTGACCGCATATCCATAGAGCGCGTAGAAGACGACCGATCCCGACAGGCTCAGCAGCAGCATCGGACGCCGGCCTACCGCATCGGAGATGCGGCCCCACATCGGACTGAAGATGAACTGCATCAGCGAGAAGACGGAGAACAGGATTCCGATCGTGGCGCCGACGCCGACCGGCGAGAGCTCAAGCGCCGTGAGATACGGCTCCGCCTGCCGCGGCATCACAGGCAGCACGATGCCGAAGCCCAGCAGGTCGATGAACACCGTGAGAAACACGATCAGCAGCGCACCGCGTGCCGCCGGCGCGGCGGGATCGGCGGACGGGGATTCCGGTGGAGGCGACGACGAAGCGGGCATGCGGGTTCCGGTACGGAAGAAGGGTCTGAAACGAACACTCTCGGTCTGCGGCGAACCGCGGCGATGATGGCGGCGCGGGTGCTACACTGTGCCGCGATGGACGACAGCCAGCTTTCCGACCGTCGCAGCCCACCGCAGAACGCCCTGAGCGTGTCGGAGGTCACGTCGCGCGTCAAGGAGCACATGGAGTCGCGGTTCTCCGACGTGTGGGTCGCCGGCGAGATCAGCAATCTGGTCCGGGCCTCGTCCGGTCACATCTACCTGTCGCTCAAGGATGAAACGGCCCTGCTCCGTGCCGTGGTCTGGCGGGGGGCGCTGCCCCAGCTGGCGATCGAGCCGGTGGATGGCCTGCAGGTGATCTGCCACGGGAGGATCGAACTCTATCCTCCTCGCGGCACCTATCAGCTCACGATCGACCGGCTGCACGCGGTGGGCACCGGCAGCCTCGAGGCACGACTCAAGAAGCTGCACGCCTCACTGGAACGCGAGGGGCTCTTTGCCCCGAGCCGCAAGCGGCGGATTCCCGCATTCCCACGACGGATCGCCCTGGTCACGAGCCCCACCGGGGCGGCCATCGCGGATTTCCTCACCACGCTGTTTTCCCGGTGGCGTTGTGCCGAGGTGATCGTCGTGCCGTCGCGGGTGCAGGGGGCGGGGGCGGCGGAGGAGCTGGCCGCGGCGTTGGCACATGCCGCCCGGCTCGCGCCGGCCGTCGATGTGATCGCGCTGGTCCGCGGCGGCGGCAGCCTCGAGGATCTCTGGAGTTTCAATGAAGAGGTGCTCGTGCGGGCGATCTTCGCCTCGCCGGTACCGGTCGTTTCGGGAGTGGGCCACGAAATCGATGTCACGCTCGCAGACCTCGTCGCTGATCTCCGCGCGCTCACTCCAACCGACGCCGCCGTCCGCGTCTCCCCCGACGGGCCGCAGGTGGCCGCGACGCTCGACATGCTGGGCACGCGACTGCAGACGGGACTCCTGCGGCGGATCGACGCGGCCCGAGACCGCATCGGCCAACTCGCCCGCTCGCGGATCTTCGCCGACCCCGAGCGACTCGTCCGCGATCGCGTTGCCACGCTCGACCAACAGGCGGCGCGGCTCCATAGGCTTGCCGCCGCCGCGATCGATCGCGGCGGCGAACGGATGGCCGCCGCGGCTGCCCGCCTCGAGGCGGGCAGCCCGCTCAAACTACTCGCCCGTGGATGGTCCGTGACGTGGCTCGACACCGACGGCGTTGGGGCGGGACCAGCACCGTCCGCGGCGGTCAAGTCGGTCGTGGGCGTGCGGCCCGGCGCAACCATTGTCACCCAACTGTCCGATGGAAAAATCTTCAGCCGTGTGGAAAGGACCTCACCCGATGCCCACCAAACCTGAGCCACCCCAGCAGCCTGAAACGAACCGGGGCGAGCAGGCCGGAAACACAACCCATCCAGCCCAGCCTGCAGCCGTGCCGTTCGAGACATCGCTGGCTGAATTGAACGACCTTGTGAATCGCCTGGAATCGGGCTCTCTCGGCCTCTCCGACTCGATCGGAGCCTACGAGCGCGGCGTGGCGATCCTCCGACGCCTTCACGAGCAGTTGGCGGATGTCGAGGAACGTGTGCGGCTGCTGGTGAGGATCGACGAACAGGGCCGTCCGATCCTGGAGGAGATCGAAAACGGGGCGACCGCACCAGAGAAAACAGGCCGACCAACAGGCGGAGATTCGACCACCGACGGCGACGT
>JAPLNQ010000135.1:9448-12549 GCA_026401075.1 Planctomycetia bacterium | reverse complement strand
GACGTGACCGTTCGACGCACGGCTCGTTCTGCCTCGAGGACGGGCCGGCCCAAACGCCTGCCGGGGATGGACGATGCCGGAGAGGATGGCTAATCTGCAATTCCGTCGTCGGGGTTGAAGATGGCCGGCAGGTTCGAGGCAGAGCCGCAGTCTCCCCGACGGACGATCGCGTTCCCCGTTCTCTTTCAACGCCAATCATCGTGATGCCATGATCGAAGTGAGCGATGCTCCGGGTCTCGATGCGGCGGTGATGAGCTCCCTGGAGCGAGTCCGCACCTTCATCGATGCCCGCCTCGACGCGGCGATCGAGATGTCTGCCGACGCATCGCCCCGCCTCGTTGATGCGATGCGGTATGCCCTGCTGGCGCCCGGTAAGCGGCTGCGGCCGACCCTGGTGCTCTGGGCCGCGTCCGCATGCTCGAGCGACGGTGCGGGGCGATCGTGCGAGGAGGCGTGGGAAGCGGCCGCGCCTGCGGCGCTGGCCGTTGAGATGATCCACGCCTACTCGCTCGTGCATGATGACCTGCCGGCGATGGATGATGATGATCTCCGCCGAGGTCGGCCCACCTGCCACCGCCAGTTTGACGAGGCGACCGCCATCCTCTGCGGTGATGCCCTGCAGGCTTTGGCCTTTGAGGCACTCGCGCAGGGCATGCCGGCCGCGACCGCCGCACGCGGTTGCCTCGTGCTGGCACGGGCGGCCGGCGGCGAGGCGCTCGTGGGCGGGCAGGCCGACGATCTGGCGGCGGAACGCGGGTGGGTCAGCGATCTGGCGACAGCCCCGGCCGCCGAGCAGGTGGCGTGGCTGGAGCGGATCCACCGGCGCAAGACCGGCGCACTGTTCATTGCTGCCCTGGAACTGGGTGGCCTGTCGGTGGCGGCCCGCCACGATCAGCTCGCCATGCTTGCGGCGTTTGGCCGGGTCTTCGGGCTCGCCTTCCAGATCGCCGACGACATCCTCGACGCGGAGGGCACCGAGGCCGCGGTCGGCAAGCGGGTCGGCAAGGATGTGGAACGCGGCAAGCTGACATTTCCCTCTGTTATCGGGCTCGAAGCGAGCCGGGAGAGGGGCCATGCCCTCGCCCGGGAGGCGGTCGGAGCCGTGGCCGGCATGGGTCCTGAGGCCGACGACCTTGCCCGGCTTGCCCACTGGATCATCCGCCGAAATCATTGACCGGAACGGTTCAAACGGCTGCCAAAACGGCTCCAGCGGGTATAAAGAACCGGTCAGGAAGTCCGATTTCACAAGGACGGGAACAGGATGTTCCCGTGAACCATGGCCGCGATCCTTCCCTCCATCATGTCGCCCCGGGATCTCGAGGGGCTTTCGCCTGAGCAGCTCGAGCAACTCGCCGCCGAGATGCGCAAAGCGCTCTGCGAGGTGGCGGCCAGCCGCACGGCCCACTTTGCCTCCAATTTGGGAGTCGTGGAGCTCTGCCTGGCGCTGCACAAGGTCTTCGACTTCAGTCGCGACCGGCTGATCTGGGACACCGGCCACCAGATCTATCCTCACAAGCTGATCACCGGCCGCTTCAGCCGCATCGGCACGATCCGGACCAAGGGCGGCCTGATGGGCTACCCAAACCCCGACGAGAGCCCCTACGACCTGTTCATGACCGGTCACGCTGGCTCCAGCGTGTCGACCGCCCTCGGACTGGCCAGCGGTGACGACCTGTGCGGCCGCGGCGACCGCCGCGCGGTGGCCGTCATTGGCGACGGGGCACTGCCCTCGGGCATCGTGTTCGAGGCGCTCAACAATGCCGGGTTCCTCAAGAAGCGGCTGATCGTGATCCTCAACGACAACCGGATGTCGATCTGCCCGCGAGTGGGGGCCCTCGCCGAATATCTCGACGTGATCCGCACCAACCCCTGGTATCGCGGCCTCCGCAATCAGGCGAAGGAGGTGATCAAGGGCGTGCCCATGGTGGGCGGGCAGATGGAGCGGATGATCGTCAACGTGAAGGACTCGCTGAAGACGACGCTCCACGGCGGCGCGCTCTTCGAATCGATGGGCGTGCGGTACTTCGGCCCCGTCGAGGGGCATTCGCTGCCAAACCTGATCCGCTACCTCGAAATGGTCAAGGACGAGGAGGGGCCCATCCTCCTGCACGTGCTCACGGAGAAGGGGCATGGCTTCAAGCCGGCCGAAGAAGACCCTGTCTTCTTCCACACGCCCGCGCCGTTCGAGTGCGACGACGACGACTGCATCGTCTCGATCAAGAAATCCTCGGCCCGCGCCTACACCGACACGGCCAGCGCTGCCATCGGCGACTGCATGCGGCGGGACAAGCGGGTGACGGTGCTCACGGCCGCAATGTGCCAGGGCAACAAGCTGGAGAAGGTCCGCGAGGAGTTCCCCACCCGGTTCTTCGACGTGGGCATCTGTGAATCGCACGCCGTCGCCTTCGCGGCGGGGCAGGCCAAGGTGGGCTGCCGGCCGATCGTCGACATCTACAGCACCTTCCTGCAGCGTTCATTCGACCAGATCTTCCAGGAGGTCTGCCTGCAGAACCTGCCGGTGGTGTTCATGATCGACCGAGCCGGCCTGACCGGTCCCGACGGTCCCACGCACCACGGCTCCTTCGATCTGGGTTATCTCCGGCTGTTTCCCAATCTGGCGGTGCTGGCCCCCGGCGACGAGCACGACCTCACCGCCATGCTCGACTGGGCCCTCACGCAGAACGGTCCGGTGGCAATCCGGTATCCCAAGGCGGTGGTCGCATGCCACGCGGGAGAACGGTCACCGATCGAACTCGGCCGGGCCGAGATGCTCGTCGAGGGGCACGACGGCCTCATCGTCGCCTGTGGCACGCTGCTGGGCGAAGCACTCAAGGCGGCGGCAAGGCTCCGCGACGAGGGGCTCGAGGTGGGCGTGGTCAACGCCCGGTTCGTCAAGCCGCTCGACGCGAGACTGCCGGCATGGATCGAAGCGGCCCCCTGGGTGGTGACCGTCGAGGAAAATGCACTGCAGACGGGCTTTGGCAGCGCGGTGCTGGAAGCTGTGAACGACGCGGGGTCCCATGCAGGTCATGCGGGTCCCCTCAAGCGGCTCGGCATCCCAGACCGATTCGTGGAGCACGGCGAGCGGGGCGAGCTGCTGG
>JAPLNQ010000135.1:0-9439 GCA_026401075.1 Planctomycetia bacterium | reverse complement strand
TCGCAGCCGCCTGCCGCCAACTGGCGGGCCGCGAGGCAGCCGACGCCGCCACGTCGCACCGCTCGTGACGCACACCGGCACCCGCGCGCAGCAGGCTGACGAGACTTCCAGATACTCTTCCTTCCCTCGGCGTGCCGCACCATGAGCGTTCTTTCCCGGTTGCATCCCGAGCATCCCTCGCCACGGCAGCTCAATCTAGTGATCGCGGGCTCGAGCGAGTTGCCGGCGGTCGTGGCGGAGGCCAGCCGCCTGCAGTCATCGCTGGAGAAGGCGGGCCATCGCGTCACCTCCAGGCTTGCCCTGCAGAACGACTGGAGCGAGGGACGGTTTCATCCGGACGATGGCACGACGGCCGACCTGGTGCTCGCGCTCGGTGGCGACGGCACGATCCTGAGGACGGCCCGCTGGATGGGCTATGAGCAGGTGCCCGTACTCGGCGTCAACCTCGGCACGCTCGGCTTCCTCGCCGATTTCTCGATCCTCGAAATGGAGGCGGTGCTCGAAGACATCGCCGGCGGCCGGTTCCGACTCGTCGAACATCTCATGTTCGAGACCGAGGTGATCCGCGACCGCGTGACGATCCACCGCGAACTCGGTCTCAACGAAACGTCGATCTTCGCGGGTCCCCCGTTCTCGATGATCGAGATCTGTCTGTTTGTGGACGGCGAGATTGCCACCACGTACCGCTCCGACGGCCTGATCGTGAGCACTCCGGTCGGTTCGACCGCCTACAACCTCTCGGCCGGCGGCCCGATCGTACGCAAGGACCTCGACGCCTTCATCTTGACGCCGCTGAGCCCCCACACGCTGACCAACCGAACCGTCATCGATTCCGCAATGCGCTGTTTCGAACTGCTCGTGCCGCGGCCTAACCAGGGCTCGGCCTGCGTGGTCGACGGACGCATGATCACCAGCCTCGCAGCCGACGACCGCGTGCTGATCCGCCGGGCGACGCCCCGGTTCACACTCGTGGAAACGCGGACGCACGGCTACTACCGCACGCTGCGTGACAAACTCCATTGGGGTGGCGGCATCCACGGCACGGGGTTGCGTGCGCCTCGCGCAGGCGAGGCGCATGGCGTAGGCGAAGCGCATGGCGGAGTCGCGGCGACTGGCGGAGGCGCGGCATGACGCAGTTCCCGTGGCGATGGTCCTTTCCACTGCTGCTGGGCTGCCTGCTCCCCTGCGCCGCGATCGGCCGGGCCGCCGACACCCCTGCCCCGGAAACAACGCCGCGGGTGACGCTCGAATACCGTTTCCAGCCGGGCGAAAAAATCGACATGGACGTTTCGCACCGCGCCCTTACAGAAACCACTGTTGGCGCCACGTCGCAGTCGACGGAGACCGCCACCGATTCGCGGAAGACCTGGACCGTGGTGGCGGTGGACGATGCCGGACACGCCACGCTCGAGCATTCGGTCGACGACGTGACGATGAACTCCCGCACCAGCGACCGCGGCCAGATCCGCTGGAGCAGCAGGAGCGAAGATCCCGCGCCACCGGGTTATGAGATGGTGAAGGCGAGCCTCGGCGTGCCGCTCTCGCGGCTGGTGGTGGACCGCAGCGGCCGCCTCATCGAGCGCAGGGATCTCCGCCCCTGCCCGCCCTCCAGCACAGGCGACCTCGTGGTCGTGCCGCTTCCGGAAGGGCCGGTGGCCGAAGGGGCGGAGTGGACCGTGCCGCAGGAGGTGATCGTGGACGTTCCCGGGGGTGTGCGGAAGGCGGTGCGGACACGACTCCGCTACCAGATCACGGCGATCAAAGACGGCGTCGCAACGATCCGCGTCGACACCACGGTTCTCACGCCGATCGATGACCCGCGACTCGAATCACGCCTGCTCGAACGGATCTGGAACGGCACGATCGACTTTGACATCGACCGCGGCCGCGTGCTCCGTCGGGCCACCGGCATCGACCGCCGGGTCGTCGGCTTCGAGGGCCCGGAGTCGAGCGTCCGCTACAAGTCGAGCCTCGAAGAGCGACTGGTGGAGAAGAAGTAGAGAAAGCGGGAGCGGAGGGGGAAGAAAAGGGGACGCAGCTCTTTTACACGGAAGAGAAGGGGACAGGTAAAAGAGCTGCGTCCCCTTTTCGGTCCCCCTTTTCGGTCAGCCCGCGCGGAGGACGTCTTCGACGCGGCGGATCGCCTCTTCCACGTCCCACGTCGTGTCGGCCAGCACGATCCGCGACCGCTTCGCCACCCATTCACCCACGGTCTTCTGTGCGGAAATCACCGTCGAGTGACTGCGCCGGCCAAAGTAGCTGCCGATCTCCGTCAGCGCCGACGTGGTGTGCCGCCGGGCCAAAAACATCGCCAGCATCCGCGGATGGTTGACGGTGCGGGCTCTCCGCGAGGATTGCAGGCTGCCCGATTCGATACCAAAGGCGGAGCAGACGGCCCGTTCGATGTCGGCCAGTCGCACGCTGCGTGCGCTCGACCGCACGAGGTCGGCGAGAGCCTCTTCCGCCATGCCAGGCGTGACCGGCAGGCCCAGCATGTGGCTGGTGGCCTCGAGCCGATTCAGGGCGCCGATGAGTTCTCGCGCATGGCGGGTCATGTGGGTGGCGACGTAGTGGATCACCTCGTCGGGCAACGACACGCCGCGAGTGGCGGCAACACCCGCCACGATGCCCCGGCGCACGTCGTAGTCAGGCGGTTCGATCCGGGCGATCATGCCGCCCCGCAAGCGAGTGAGGAGATCGGGGCCGAGGCCGTCGAGCGCCGCCAGGTCCCGGTCCGAGGCAAAAACCATCTGTCGCCCCTGCCGGTGCAGGGCATCGACGGTCTGCTGCACTTCCATGAGGGTCGCCCGCTTCCCGGCGAAGAACTGCAGGTCGTCGATCACCAGCAGGTCGGCGTTACGGCAGCCGCGGCGAAAGCCAGGCAGTCCGCTCCCGTGGAGCGACTGCAGGAAACTCGTCGTGAACTGTTCGGCGGAGAGCAGGAGCGTCGTCGCCCCCGGATGCAGATCGCGAAATCGCCCGCAGATACCCTCCAGCAGGTGTGATTTCCCGACGCCACTGGGGCCATGAATGACCAGCGGCGACATCTCGCCGGGCCGCGAGGCGGCGATTTCGATGGCCGCAAACGCCATCCGGTTGCTCGGTCCCACCACGAAGCTGTCGAGGCCGGCCGCCGGCCGCCGGGCCGCGATACCGCCGCGGGACTCCTGAGACGGCTGCCCGCGGCTGGCGGACTGCCCGACCGCGCCGAGCCGCCGCGGCCGAACGGTCTCGCGGGGGCCGGCCGCCACCGGCTGCAGCATCCCCTGCAGCGTCCCCTGAGCGGGCACGACCACCGGAACGGTCACGATCGCCGTCGCGGCATCCGTTCGCCATGCGACAGACCATCCCGCGCCACAGGCGGTCCGCACCGCGGCTTCGACATCATCGTGAAACGTCCGTTTCAGCCACTCCTGCGAAAACGCATTGCCGACACAGACGACGATACTCCCGCCAGCCTCGCCCCCAACGGCCTCCACGTCGATGGCCACGGAATCGCCGAACCAGACCGCATAGCGTTCCGCACCCAGCCGTTCCCGCAGGACCTCTTCAACCCGCGTGACCGTTCGCCGACGATCGCTCTCCTGACCGCTGCCGGTTGGGCAGGCCTGGGTATGGTGGGGCTCATTGCCACTCTCTGTCGCAATGACCGCCGCTTTCGCCATGGCTGCTCCGTGCACCGGACGCACCATGCAACGGTCTGACGACCGCTGCCTGGGAACATCCTCGGGTTCATCCTTGAATCGATCTTCACGACGCTCTTCGCGCGGCGAGTATAGGAGTGCTAGCAGTGCTGTCAAAGCCATGACATTAGCGCCGCCGAAAGAGCGACTGTCACCCCGTTTGGAGGCCGTCACTGGAGCACGCGAGCACGCGATGCGAGGCAGCACCGCTGCCCGTCACGCGGTGCACAAACTGTGCGAAATTGCTAAAAAGAGCTGTTCTGACCGGGCAACACACGCATCGCAGAATTTCTCTGCAGAATTTCTCTATACTGCGTTTCAGTCGGTGTCCCAGCAGGTGTGGCGGGCACGGTCTGCAAGGCATGCAGGTCGTGCGGCCACATGCTGCTCGTCCTCATAACTCGTTGACGTTTCTCGGCACGCATCAGGATGCGCACGATGCCCATTCTCAGGAATCCGAGCCTTCGCTGCCACGCGGGCCACGCCATCGGCGTGAACCGCCTGCACCCCAACTCGGTCGCTCCGTTGTCGATCGCGGTGCTGGGTGCGATCCTGATGGCCGCCTTCAGCGGGCCTTGCGCGTGTGCCGCAGATGATGCGCCGGTGGCGGGCACCGCGATCCCGCAGCCCGCAGCCGCCCCGTCGGCGACGACAGCCCCCGCCTTCCAGCCGGAAGACATCTCGATTGGTGAGCCGATTTCCCTGCCCCGGGCGACACCGTTTGCCTCTCCCGCACCTGGCCGCCCACCCGTTCCACCACTCGTTCCACCACCCGCTGCGGCAGCGGCAGGTAGCGGCTGGCTGGGGATCGCTGTCGACGACACCGTGGTGACGGGGCGACTGGTGGTCGTTGAAGTGGCACCTGGTGGGCCGGCGGCCAAGGCAGGCGTCAGGCCTCAGGACGTGCTGCTGGCCATCAACGGGAGCCAGCTGCACAACGGCGACGAAATGGCGGCGGCGCTCGCCGCAATCACGCCCGGACAGCAGGTCAAGATGGCGGTCGGGCGTGACAGCCGAGTCGAGGACGTTGTGGCACAGGCCTCCGCGCGTCCGCCAGAGGCATTGTCCCGCGACTGGCAGTCGGCCGTGGCTGACCAGGCCGCGGCCCCAGCCGCCGCCCCAAGTGCCTCCGTGCTGGCGCCCGCAGCAGCGCCCCCGGCGCTCGTCGCCCCGACACGTCTGGTTCCGGAAACGGCCACCGTGAGCGTGCTCCCGCCGCCCGCGGCCCTGCTGCCTGCCAGAGCAGCGACCGAGCCACCGCAACTGGCACGGCCCGCGACGGCGACTCCGGTGGCATCAGGCCGCACGGCACTGGGCGTGCGGACGGTGCCTGTTGACCCGAGTGTGCAGTCCCGCTTCCAACTCTCCGAGCCCCAGGGCGCATTCGTGATCGGCGTCGTGCAGGATCTGCCCGCGTCCAAGGCTGGCGTGCCCCCCGGCAGCGTGATCGTCGCCATCAACCATCAGCCGGTGCGCTCGCCGCAGGACCTCACGCAACTGGTGGCCCGTGGCCCCGTGGGCACGCCCGTGCCGCTGCACTACGTGCTCCCGGGCGGCCAGTCGAAGCAGGCCGACGTGGTGTTGCAATCGCTGGAACAGCCGCTCGAGCGGGCGCTGATTGGCGATGGCGACGCCGGGCAGTCGGCGGAGCCACCCTCGCTGCAGACGGCACCGTTGACGACCCGACGGGTGCAACCGACGGCCGGCTACCTGTCGGCAGAGCAGTCGGCAGAGCAATCGGCGGAGCAGTCGGCGGAGCCCGCAACGTTGGTCAGGCTGGAAGAACTGCTCCTTCGCATGAACAACCGGCTCGAGCAGCTTGAGCGTCGCCTCGAACGCATCGAATCGGGCCGCTGACGCTCCGGCGGCATCCGCTTGAGGAGGCCGGTTCAGGCAGCCGGCCGATCGGACTGGCGCTCTAGCCGGTCGAGGCCGAAACGGGCCAGCTCATCATCCAGAGAGACGCCTCCCGGGCCGGGCACCAGTGCCGACCGTTTTGCATGCCGCGACGGCTCCTTGCGCATGCGTTTCTCGCCCGCGCGATACGCACGCGATCCGGCCCACGCCTCCGCATCATCGGAGAGGTGCACAAGCAGCCGCTCCACGCCGGCCCGTTGACGCTCCAGATCATCACGGCTCAGGTCGGCCGGCACCTGGATCGGCCGACTGACAACACCCCGGGCCCGCGACCAGGGCCGCGGAATGGCAAAGCGGTCCCACGTGCCCAGCCGCCAGGGCCGTTCATAGCCGAACCCCATCGCCACGATCGGAATCCGCATCATGCTCGCCAGGAAGATGCAACCCGGCGCCAGCCGCCGCCGCGGCCCGCGCGGACCATCGGGGGTGATGGTGAGGTTTTCCCGCTCTGCCCGCCCTGCGAGTTCGCGCAGCGCCTCGGAGCCCCCCTTGAACGTGCTGCCCCGCACGGTGCCGAAGCCCATCATCGTCGCCACGCGGGCGAGGATGTCGGCATCGTGGTGCCGCGATAGCAGCATCGCAATGTTGGAATGCCCACGGAGATAGAGGGGCAACAGGATGTTCTCATGCCAAAACACATAGATCTTCGAACCGCGGTAGTCGGGATGCACAGGATCGACCGTCGGATCGCCAAAATCGACGCGGTAGTCGAGCGTGCCCATCCACTGACGGATGCACGCTGTGGAGACAAGCGACGTGGCGCTGATGGCCAGCGGAGACTCAAGCTTCACGAATCCGATTCCTTTCTTGCGTTCATGCCTCCCACCAACTCCCCTCGAAGACCTCCTCGGCAGGCCCCGTCATGAAGACGTGGCCCGAGGCCGCCCACTCGAGTTCCAGTGATCCGCCGGGCACCTCGGCCACGATCCGCCGTCCCGTCCGACCTGAGAGAACGCCCGACACGCACACCGCCGATGCGCCGGTGCCGCAGGCCATCGTGATGCCGCTGCCACGTTCCCACGTCCGCATCCTCACCCGCTCAGGCGACCGCACCTCGACGAAGTGGACGTTGATCCGACGGGGAAAGATCGCGTGCGTCTCGATCCGGGGGCCGATCATCTCCAACGGAACGCGGTCGACGTCGCGGCAGTAGAAGGTCGCATGCGGGTTGCCCATCGAGACGCAGGTCATCCGCGGGTCGAGCCCCGCCTCCTCCCACCACGCCTCCGGCGGGCCGATCGCGGCGCACGCAGCGTCGACGATGCTGTCATTGGCTGATGCCGCGGCAGCATGCTCGGCGACCAGCACCGGAATCTCGGCTGGCTTGAGGAACGGCTCCCCCATGTCCACGCGCACCCGCGAACGTCGGGGGCCGTCGGGCATGACGTCGAGCGTGAGCACGCCGCGGCCGGTTTCGATCGTCACCGCCCCCGCCGGCGCCCGGCCGCGTGCCACCACCAGGTGCGCCACGCACCGCACGCCGTTGCCGCACATTTCCGACTCGCTTCCATCCGCGTTGAACATCCGCATCCGGGCGGCAGCGACGGCCGAGGGCATCACCAGCACGAGGCCATCTCCTCCCACGCCGAAATGACGGTCGGCGATCCGCATCGAAAGCGCGGCCGGATCCGCCGGCACCGGCTCGGCGAAGCAGTCGATGTAGACGTAGTCGTTTCCCGCGCCCTGCATTTTCACGAAATGAATCGGTCGTGTCGTCATGGCCATCCTCTTTCACGCGTGCGTCGTCACCTGCAGATCCGTTGGCTTCCGGTCGGCCGGCCTGCTGGCCCAAGCCTCGGCATCGCTCCCCCACTCATCGTTGACTCTCCCTCCGCAGCCCTGCGCTCCGGAGACCATCCTGACCACGCCGCTGCGACTGCAGTTTCTGAATCGCCGCGGCAAGTGTGGGAAACGCCTCGCTCGTCATTTCCGGATGCGGGAGCGTGCCGTCGACGTGGATCAGCATGAACTGTCCGCTCGCGCCACCGAGCACGCGCTTCATCGCCGGCAGCTGCGTGGCCGAGTCGCCCATGATGGAGCGGAACGTCATATGGACGTTGGAGTCGAAGTCGATCTCGCCGTTGCCGACGAGGCTGATAGCGTCGCCGGAGAGTTCGATGTTATCAAGATAGGCGCGCGGTCCCTCGATCCGGAAATCGACGATGCTCGAACCAAACGCATTCAGGTCGGGCGACTTGATCCGCAGCATCTTGAGCATCGCCACCACCATTGGCAGCTCGTAGATGTCTGCATCGCGCAGCCGCACCTGCCCCCGGCCCGCGAGCGAGTGGGCACCGGCGCGGGAGCCGCTCACCTCCACCGTGCTGAAGACGCGTCCGTGGTAGGGATGCGCGGCGGAGAGCGTGTCGCCCGCGAGCCGTTCCAGGTCGGCATCCCCGAGCGATGCCGCCAGGGCAAACCCGCCGGGATCGCCGGCCGCGGCACTCCCGTCGAGGAGCAGCGTGCCCCCCGCAACGCGTGCCGACAACCGGCGCGGTGTGGTCTGCTCGCCGACCCGGGCCGCCGTCGCACCAAACCGCACACCGCCGGCATCCATGGCAAGCGGTCCCTGCACCGCTGTCAGCTGCATGCCCCGCCACATGGCACTGTCGATCGCCATGTCGCCGAAGGTCTGCCATGTCTGCCCGTCGGACTGGCCGCGCAGACGAATGCCGCCGTGCACGTGTTCGATCGGCGTGCCAACATCGAGCGAACCTTGTTCCACGTCGAGCTGCATATCCCATGATGCGGCGGGCGGCCCGGCGGTGGAATGGATGTCGAGCGATCCGGCCAGGGAAAGGAGCCCGCGGAGATGGACCGCGGAGATGGCCTGTTGCAGCCCCACAGGCAGGGCATGCAACACGTCGTGGTCGGCACGGAAGCGGTCGGCGGTGAGCTGCTCGAAGGAGACGTGCCAGCCACCGCCTGGCACAAAGCGGCAGACGCCCCCGGCGGTGACGGTCGTCCTGTCGTGCGTGCCCCGAACCCGCTCGAAGGTGAGCAGTCCGTCCTTCCAGTGCAGCTGTCCGCGGAGACGCTCCAGACGGTAGGGAAACCAGGCCGGTTCGATCGACACGGTGTCGCCCTGTGGCGTGGCCTCGATCTCGACCTCGGTCCGCCGTGCCTTGACGTGATGCCGCACGGTCGCGGAAAACTCCGCGTTCCCCCGCGGGTCGACGTCGTCCCAGATCTGCCGCACGCCGGCGGGGAGGGCATCACGAAGTTCTCGCTCGAGCACGACGCCAGTGCCGGCCAGTTGGAGCGTGAGTTCGCCGTCGTTGTCGCCACGGGGCACCAGTATGCCGTTGCACCGCACGACCCCGGTGTCGTTCGATCCGGTGATGTCGCGAATCGTCCAGTGTCCGCGATCCATGCGAAGGCTGCCCGACACGTTCGACAGCGGATAGGGAAAGCCCGCATAGGCCATGGTGCACTCCACGAGCCGGATCCCCAACGAATTGGCGTGGCCGCTCGGCAGCGCCGGCGACCGTTCGTGCCGGAAGACGAAGTCGAAGGTGCCGGCGGCCCGGAGAGTACGAATGATGTCGGCGCTGCGGGGCGGCATGGCTGCGAGCAACGTGTCGTCGATCCGCATGGTCTCGCCGCGCACCTCCAGCGTGCCATAGGTGCCGCCCGGCTCGTTGGCGGCAGGCGCCGGCGCGACCGTGCGAAAGCTCCCCTGCACCTGCACCGGGTGGCCACCGGCCTGTCCGGTGAGGTGGATCGACAGCGTCTTGCCCTCCAGCACGACCGTGCCGACGGTGCGGTCGAGACGGTAGGGAAACCGGTAGTGCGTCAGCGACACGTTGCGGCACCGCAGGGAGACGTTTGGCTCGATC
>JAPLNQ010000251.1:45475-62394 GCA_026401075.1 Planctomycetia bacterium | reverse complement strand
AGAATGAGAGGCCAAAACGGGACGCAACTATGTTCGTCCACGTTTCCATACGTCCACGTTCCCATAAAAGCCCCCGGCGGAAGCTGGGGGACACCGCGTGGGCGGCGGTGACCGCTCTACATGCGGCGCGATAGTGGTGTGTTGAACCGCATGGCATGGGTGCGCGGGGTGGTTACCACACCCGGTGTCCCCGGGCTTCCGCCCGGGGCTTCTTGTTGGGCGTGACAACAAGCCCAACGGCGTCACGCCGGGAACTCGATCGTGCGGCCGGTGCGGAAGGCTTCGTCGGCGGCCAGCACGATCCGCAGGCTGTTGACCGCATCACTCATGTGGTCGGAGAGATCGCGGTCGTTCAGGATTGCGTCGAGAAACAACTTCTGCTCGAGGAGGCAGAGGCCGTCGTGGTCGGGCTCGCCGGCGCAGTCGATCGATTCGTCGGCCTTCGCGAATGAACCGTCCGGCTTGAGTTCCCCGTGATGGAGCCGCAGCAGCGAGGCCTTCGTGTGCCCTTCGACGTCGTCGCTGGCCGTGTCGCCATCCTTCACGCCGGCGATGCTCACGCAGCCCTTCGGGCCGACGACGTCCTTCACGAAGTAGGCCACGTCGCTCATCATCGGACCCCAGCCGGCCTCGTACCAGCCGACAGACCCGTCTGCGAAGGTCACCTGCAACTGGCCGTAGTTGTACATGCCTGGCTTGAGCTCCTCCGAGAGCCGCGCGCCGATCGCGCTCACGCGGACGGGCCGCGACTGCGTCATCAGGCACATGATGTCGACATAGTGCACGCCGCAGTCGACGATCGGCGACATCGAGTCCATCAGCGACTTGTGCGTCTTCCACATGTCGCCCGACGACTGTTGGTTGAGGTTCATCCGCATCACCAGCGGCTTGCCGAGCGTGCGGGCCGTCTCGACGAACTTGGCCCACGTGGGATGCACCCGCAGGATGTAGCCGACGACCAGCTTCTTGCCGGCCGCCTTCGCCGCGGCGACCACCTCCTCAGCCTCGGCCACCGTCACGGCCACCGGCTTTTCGAGAAACACGTGGCAGCCGGCAGCGAACGCCCGCTTCGCGTAGGCGGCGTGCGTGTCGGGGTAGGTGTTGATCGAGACGGCGTCGGGCTTCGTGGCAACGAGGGCCTCCTCGTAATCCGCGAACTGAGAGTATTCAGCGCCCACGGCCGTGAGCAGTTGTCGCCGCGACGATTCTCCCCGCGAGACAACGCCGACGATCTCGAACTCAGGCAGTGCGTGGTAGGCCTTGGCATGCGACGTGCCCATATGGCCGCAGCCCACAACGAGAATCCGGATGGGCTTGGGCATGGGGAAGGAACCTCTCTTGGGGATATGTGAGACGGGACTGCGCGGACAGCCGCAGGCAGAGTATCGCTTTTTTCTGTGGCTATGCCAACAGCCGCTGCGGTTGTGTTGATTGCGATTTTTCGACGTGGGCGGTACGTTCTCGTTCGATCGATGGACGGCCTCCCGGGAGCTCTCATGAAACCGCGCATTCTGCTCACGACGACCTCGTTTCAGGAAACGCCTGGTGAGCATCATGCGGCGCTCGCCGCGACAGGCTGGGAGGTCGTCACCGCCCGCGGACCGCTCTCCGAGGCCGACACGCTCGCGCTCGTGGGTGATGTCGACGGCTACATCTGCGGCGATGACGTGATCACCCGCGCCGTGCTCGAGAAGGCCACGCCGCGGCTGAAGGTGCTCAGCAAGTATGGGATCGGCGTCGACAAGATCGACGTGCCGGCCTGCACCGAACTCGGCATCCCATTGCTCTTCACGCCGGGCGTCAACCACACCACCGTGGCGGAACACGCGTTCCTGCTGCTCCTCGCCCTCGAGAAAAACCTGCTGTTCCACACCGATTCCACGCGGTCCGGCGGCTGGAAGCGGCAGACCGGCCACGAACTCCTCGAGAAGACGATCGGCATCGTGGGCATGGGGCGGATCGGCAAGGAGGTGGCCATCCGGGCGAAGGCGTTCGGCATGCGGCCGATCGGCTACGACATCTACTGGGACGAGAAGTTCGCCGCCGAGCACGGCGTCGAGCGGGTTGCGACGCTTGACGAGCTCTTCGCGAAAGCCGACTACATCTCGCTGCACACGAACCTCACCCCGGAGACCCGCGATCTCGTTCGAGCGGAGACGATTGCCAAGATGAAGCCGGGCGTGATCATCTTGAACTGCGCCCGCGGCGAGATCGTCAACACCGCCGACATCGCCGCCGCGCTCGAGTCGGGCCGTGTTCGCGGCTACGGCACCGACGTGCTCGACGAGGAGCCGCCACGGGCCGACCACCCGCTCACGAAGTTGCCCAACTGCGTGGTCACGCCGCATGTCGGCTCGCGGACGCACGAGAGTGTGCAGCGGCAGGCGATGGCGGCCGTCACGAACCTCATCCGAGCGATGCACGGCGAGCCGCCGCTCGCCCAGGTGAATCCCACCGTTCCCGTGAAGAAGGTCGTCTGAACCCCCGGCATCGAATAGAGCAACCCCGCCCCGAGGAAAGGACTGCTGCAGAGACCATGTCGGAAACCTTCTTCGTTATCCCTGTCGCCGCCCACGAAGCGCTCGTGAGCACGGCCTACCAGCACCGAGGGTTCGACGCCGCCGAGGCCGATCACGCCGCCCGGCTGGCCTCGGCGGCCACCCGACACGGCATCCGCACGCACAATGCCATCAAGGCACTCCACCTCGACGAACTCTTTGGATCGAAGGCGGGCGGGTGCGTGCCCAAGGCGACGATCAAAAAGCTTCCCACGCGGTTCGACGCGGCCGAGGTGTGGGACGCCCAAAAGAAGCTCGGCCAGGCCGTGGCCTGGGCGGCGATCGCCACGTGCATGCGGCTGGCCGACAAGCACGGCACGGGCACCGTGTCGGTCGACAACGCCTTCCACTACCTGTGGGGTGGCGGGTATGTGATGGAGGCCGCCAAGAAGGGCTACATCGCCTACACCAACTGCACCGCATCGCTCGCCGAGGTGGTGCCGTTTCGCGGCGTGTTCCCCACGCTCGGCACCAATCCCCACTCGTGGGGATTTCCGACGAGCGATGCGGTCGGATTTCCGATCGTGATCGACTGGGCGACATCGGTGATCGCGATGGGCCGCGTGCAGCAGTTGAAGCGGGAGGGCAAGCCGCTGCCCCCGAACGCTGCCGTGGACAAGGAGGGTAAACCCACGACCGATCCCGACAAGGCGGTGTCGCTCATCCCGTTCGGCGACCACAAGGGCTACGGGCTGTCGCTCATCAACGAGATCGTCGCGGGCTTCATCGGCGGCTCGATTCCGACGATCCGCAGCCGGGCGCCGGTGGCTGGCGAGAAGCAGGGCTGCGCCTTCTTCTTCCAGGTGATCCATCCCGACGCGATCTCGGGCGGCGCATTTGCCGGCGGCCGCAGCCAGCAGTCCAACGTGAAGGCCGTGCTGGCCGATGTTCTCGGCCATGGCAACGAACAGTGCATGCTGCCCGGCCAGATCGAGGCCCAGGCCGCGGCCCGCAGCGACGCGGCCGGAGGCCTGCTCTTTTCAAAGGCTGAGGTGGAGGCGCTCAATGAGATCGCCGCGGAGGCAGGCATCGCCCAATTCGATATCAACACGCTGAAAATAGCGTAGGCCGCCCGGAAGGGACTCATCGGCCGCAATTCCCGCAATTCACATAGACAACAGGAGATTCGCATGGCACTGCCGATCAAGTCCAAGGATTCATGCGCGTTCGACGAGGTCTCGCTCGGCGAGATCATGCTCCGGCTCGACCCGGGCGAGGGCCGCATCCGTACGACGCGGCACTTCCAGGTCTGGGAGGGGGGCGGCGAATACAACGTGGCCCGCGGTCTGCGGAAGTGTTTTGGGCTAAAGACGGCCGTGGTCACTGCCTTCGTCGATAACGAGGTGGGGCACCTCATCGAAGACTTCATCATGCAGGGGGGCGTCTGCACCGACTTCATCCAGTGGAAGCCGGACGATGGCATCGGCCGCTCGGTCCGCAACGGCCTCAATTTCACCGAACGCGGTTTCGGCATCCGCGGCGCGGTGGGCGTTCCCGACCGGGGTAACTCGGCGGCCAGCCAGATGAAGCCGGGCGACGTCGACTGGGACCATCTCTTTGGCACACTCGGCGTGCGCTGGCTGCACACGGGCGGGATCTTCGCGGCGTTGTCGGCAACGACAGCCGCCCTGACGATCGAGGCCGTGAAGGCGGCCAAGAAGCACGGCACGGTCGTGTCATACGACCTGAACTATCGCCCCAGCCTCTGGAAGAGCATCGGCGGGCTCGCCAAGGCCCAGGAGGTGAATCGCGAGATCGCGAAGCATGTCGATGTGATGATCGGCAACGAGGAAGATTTCACTGCATCGCTCGGCTTCGAGGTGCAGGGTGTCGATCACAGCATCAGCACGATCGAGACCGACGCTTTTCGGAAGATGATCGAGACGGCCGTCAAGACGTTTCCCAACTTCAAGGTGGCGGCCACGACGCTCCGCCGAGTGATCACCGCCACGAAGAACGACTGGAGCGCGATCTGCTGGCACGACGGCAAGTTTTATGACAGCCAGCAGTATCCGGAACTGGAAATCCTCGATCGGGTGGGGGGCGGCGACAGCTTTGCCAGCGGGCTTGCATTCGGGTTTCTCGAGTTCAACGACCCGCAGAAGGCGGTAGAGTATGGTGCGGCCCACGGGGCGCTGGCGTCGACCACACCGGGCGACACCTCGATGGCCACTCGGAAAGAAGTCGAGAAGCAGATCGCCGGTGGCGGCGCCCGCGTCGTGCGATGATGCGAAGGCATGAGTGAGAAACTTCCAAACCAAGAGAGTATCGATTTCATGACGCCATCATCCGCGACGATTACCGGCATCCTCGTTCCCCATATGGTGCCGCTCGATGAACGGGGCCGCATCAATGAAGACGAACTCGCCCGTTATGTGTCGTGGCTCATCGATCGGGGCGTGCACGGCCTCTATCCCAACGGATCGACGGGAGAGTTTCTGCGGTTCACCGTCGAGGAGCGGAAGCGGATCGTGCAGGTCGTTTGCGCGGCCGCGGGGGGGCGGGTGCCCGTCGTCGCCGGTGCCGCCGAGGCGAACGTCTCCGAGACGATCCGGGCCTGTGAGCAATGCCTGGAAGCGGGGGCCCGTGCGGTGGCGGTGGTGTCGCCGTTCTACTACCGCCTCTCGCCGGAGAGTGTGTATGCCTATTTCCGCGAGATTGGCCGGCTCAGCCCGATCGACGTCACGCTCTACAACATTCCGATGCTTGCGTCGCCGATCGACGTGCCCACCGTGCGGCGGCTCGCCGAGGAGTTTCCACGGATCATCGGCATCAAGGATTCCAGCGGCGACGTCTCCCACATGATCCGGCTGATCGCCGCCGTGCGGCCCGTCCGGCCCGACTTCGCGTTTCTCACCGGATGGGATCCCGCGCTCGTGCCGATGCTGGCGGTCGGCTGCGACGGCGGCACCCATGCCACGAGCGGCGTGGCACCGGAACTGACGCGACGGATCTACGATACGGTGCGGGCGGGCGACATCGAAACGGCGATGGGGCTACAGCGACAACTCGTCGAACTTTTTGATCCGCTGATCCAGGCCCCCGACTTCCCCGAGGGCTTTCGCATCGGTGCCGAGGCCCGCGGATTCAAGATGGGGGCATCGCGGCAGCCGGCGACCGAAGCACAGACGGCCGACCGCCGAAAGCTGGCCGAGCGGGTCCGCAAGCAGCTCGATGCGTTGGGGTTGCGTTAGGCACCGAAAAGGGGACGCAGCTCTTTTTTCGAAACAGCTCATTTCGAAAAAAGAGCTGCGTCCCCTTTTCGTCCGCTCGGCTGAGGGGGCCGCTTGACGCGGACGGAGAAAAGCGGCACGATCACGCCTGCGCGATGATTGGGGGGGCGGTCATGATGCCCTCAATGGAGCGTTCCCCCTCATCCTCCGCTCACGTTCTTTTCTTAGTCTTTCGCCCGCACCGGCCTCATGCCCTCGTTTGGCGGGCCGGCACCTCCAGGAACTCCTGCCATGCAATCAGGCTACGACTCGGCCCCACGCGGCGGCCGCAACAATCTGGAACAGGTCATCGACGGCCTCGAACAGCGACTTGATGATTTGGCCAATTCACAGCGACAGATCCGGTTGCTCGTGCTTGCTGGTTCGGCCCTGTTGCTGGGACTGATGGGCCTCTTCGGCCTCCGGCTCTACAGCACGCTGCAGCGACAGCTCAACGCGACCCAGATGCAGAATGCCCTGATGGCGAAGATCGACGATGTGTGGCCCTCGCTGAGTCAGAAGTTCATGGATTCCGCCATGAAGGCGGCACCCGCGTATAGCGAGCAGGCTCTGCAGCGATTTGAAAAGGTGCGGCCGCAGCTCGAGTCTCAGGTGCTGAAGGAGTCGGAGCAGTTTGCCTCGCAGCTGCAGGCCAATCTCCTCAAGAAGTCGGAGGCCGGCATGCAGCGGGTCACCGACAAGGTGGCACAGGATCTCAAGCGTCAGCTGCCGAAGCTGACGGAGTCGAAGCTCGACTCGATCGAGGAAAAGCTCCGCAGCTCGCTGCTGATCGAAGGTGGTGGTATCGCCGATGAAATTGAGGTCAAGGTCGAGAAGGAGAGGGCGCGAGTCGAAAAACTGCTGGCGAAGCTTCCCGTCGACGAGTTCGCCAAGCTGCCCGAGGAGAAGCTGCAACGGCAGTTCATCCACCACGTGCTGATGGTGATCGACCAGTCTGTTGCGGCGGACGAAACGCCCGTGAAATAACGCACGCCGGCACCGCCATATCCACAACACCACCCCCAACCGATTCATGTCCGAGGCCTCCGGCCTCCCCAGGAGCATCCCCATGTCTGATTCCTTGAATGTCTCGCCCGTGCTCGAATCAAAGATCATGAAGCTGCACAGCCGCATGGAGGAGACGGTGGCACAGGGCCGCCGCCGTCTGCTCACGACCGCCGTGGTCATGGGCTGCCTGCTGCTTGGCGCGTCTGGCTACCTGTGGTGGCTCTATTCGAAGATCGCCGAGTTTGCCGACGCCAGGACGATCGTCGAGCTGGCGGCGGCCCAGGTCGAGCCGCAGCTGAATGTCGAGGCGTCGCGGTTTGGTGATACCCTCGAGGCCCAGGCACCGGTCGTCCTCGACCAGGCCGAGAAGGCGGTGCTTGCAGCGCCTCCGCAGATCGCCCGCGAGGTGCATAACTACACCTCGACGTTCGTCGACAAGCAGCTGTCGTCGCTCGAGACGCAGGCGTACGACGTGGTCAGCAAGACGCTCGAAGGGGCGATCACCAAGGCCAACGAGCAGGGCATCGACCTGTCAGACGAGAAGCAGCTCGACGCGCTCATCGATTCGGCGGCGCCCGCGATGCGAGATGCGCTCAAGAAGGCGGTTGATGAGCTCTACGGGGAATACTCGGCCGGGGCCGACAGTTTGGGCAGCTACATCGAGCAACTCGCTGTGGCGGGCGACGGCAAGCAGCTCACGCCGCTGCAGCAGAGCCAACGGGAGATCCTGTTGACGGGCCTGGCGCTCATCAAGAAGATCGAATCCGACCCGAAGCGGGCCCCGCTCCAGAAGGCTCTGGACGGCCGCCCGTAATAGGTTGGCTCGGTTTGAGACGAACGAAAAGCCGATCGGACGATGGCCCGGATGATCCGCCGGTCGGCGTTGTTCTTTTGACATGTGTGGGCAGGGCAGTCACACTCAAAAGAGTGTCCGTGGGAATCCGTCGGACTCGTGGCATCGGTCGCCGCGGTCGCGGTCATTGCACGAGCAGGGAGTCAAGCCATCATGCAGCCAGTCAGCCGCCCGGGTACGTCCGCCGTCGATCGTTCCGCCAGCCGTCGCGAATTCCTCGGTGCCGCCGGTCAGGCTGCCGCGGTGACGGGGGCGGCCACGCTGTTCTCAGGTTGGGCGATTCCGCACGTTCACGCCGCGGGCACGGATGAAATCCGCGTGGCATTGATCGGCTGCGGCGGGCGTGGCGGTGGTGCGGCGGTCGACGCGCTCTCCGTGCCAGGGGCGCCGATCAAGGTGGTGGCGATGGCTGACGTGTTCCGCGACCGGACTGACATCGTCAAGCGGTCGCTGGGGGAACAGTTCAAGGAGCGGGTCGACGTGCCCGAGGAACGGACCTTCATCGGGTTTGACGGCTACAAGCAGGCGATCGACTGCCTGCGTCCAGGCGACATCGCGCTGTGTGCCACGCCGCCCGCGTTTCGCGCGCCGCATTTTGCCTACGCCATCGAGAAGGGCGTGCACACGTTCATGGAGAAGCCGGTGTCGATCGACGGACCGTCGACCAAGCGGATCATCGAACTGGCCGCCAAGGCCACCGAAAAGAATCTCAAGGTGGGCGTGGGGTTGATGTGTCGTCACTGCGACCGCCGCGCGGAACTGCTGGAGCGGCTGCGAAACGGCGAGGCCGGGGAACTGCTCTCCTTCTACGGTTACCGCGAGCACAATCCGCCCCACAATCTCGATCTCGCGCCCGGTCCGCAGGGGATGGACGAGTTGCTCTGGCAGATCAAGCGGTTCCACAACTTTCTCTGGGCGTCTGGCGGCATTTTCAGCGACTACTGCGTGCACCACATCGACGAGGTCTGTTGGATGAAGGGCGGATGGCCTGTGGAGGCCGTGGCGATCGGCGCCCGGCAGCTCCGGGGCAAGATCGACGACCAGAACTTCGACAATTACGGCATCGAATACACGTTCGAGGACGGGGCGAAGTTCTTCTACACCTGCCAGGTGATGAAGGACTGCGACAGCAAGTTCGGCCTGTGGGGGCAGGGCTCCAAGGCGGCGTTTGCCATTTCGACGAGCGGCCATTCGCCGGCCCGCTGTGCGATCTTCAAGGACCAGCGGGTGAGCAAGGACAACGTCGCCTGGGCGGCGGAGCAGCCCGAGCCGAATCCCTATCGGCGGGAGTGGGAGCATCTCGTGGCGGCGATCATCGCCGACGAGCCCTACAACGAGGCCGTGCGGGGTGCCCAGGCCAGCCTGGTCACGGCGATGGGCCGGTTTGCGGCGCATACCGGCAAGAAGATCACGTATGACGAGATGCTCAACTGCCCCGATGACCTCACCGCCGGCGTCGACAGCCTGACGGAAGGCTCAGCGGCGCCGTTGGTGGCCGACAGCGAGGGGCGGTATCCGGTGCCGATGCCGGGCAAATACAAGTATGAGTATCGCAGCTGACGAGTGCATGCCCGACCATGGTGGTCGGTCCAACTGAGGGAGCGCGAAGGGAAAACCATGAAGACTATTTGTAAGAACAACTGGATGATGCTGCTGGCGACGATCGCCGGCGCGGTGGTGCTGATTGGATGCAGCGGACCGGCAGCCCCGCCGGCCGCGGCTCCCGCGCCGGTGCAGACCCGGCAGACGCTCAAAAAGACCACCCAGAACGTGCTGGAACTTTCGGAGGCGATGAAGCAGGGGGGCGTGCGGGCCGAGATGTCGATCACGGGCCAGGGGCTCGACGTCGCCGCCGACGCCTATCGGACGAGCGTAGGCAAACTGTCGATCATCGCCGTCGATCAGAAGATGAATTTCTTCCAGGCGGAGAACGACCGGAAGCCGAAGGATTACGCGGAGTTCATGGCGCGGATCATCGAGCCGGGCAAGCCCGACGGCCTCATGCTGCCGATGCTGCCCTACTATCAGGAATACGCCTACGATCCCGAAGCGAAGGGACTCGTCGTGGTCGAGTTTCCGGCGAAGAAGGAGCAACGGCAAAAGGAGACGACGGGCGCGTCCGGGCTGTAATGGTGGCCTGCGGGTGCGAAGCACGGACAAGTTAAAAACTTGCCGCCACGGGGGGCGAGAAGTTGAGGCTGTCTCGGCACGAATGAAGAGACAGCAGGAGTTCACCCCGTGGCCACGAGTTTTTAACTTGTGGAATCGATGTCGGGACACGGACAAGTTAAAAACTTGCCGCCACGAGGGGCTCGGGACACGGACAAGTTAAAAACTTGCCGCCACGGTGGGAATCGGCTGGGCGTCACCTTCAACGATTCACGGCGTCTTCGGGGCTGCCGTAGGTCGGCAGCCGCCGATCGGGCACCTCGAGCGCGAGCAGGTGCAGCGCCGTGACGTAGATCCGGCCGCCGTACTGGCCCCAGCGGTCGGGGACGGCGCCGAGCGGATCCCAGCTGCCCGCCCGCGGACCTTGCCGTTCCTGCGTCTGTTCGAGCGTGGTCGCCAACTGGTCGTACCAGTCGGTCCACTCGTCGCCGCCGGTGTGCACGAGCACCTGTGACGCGTAATACCAGAGGTAGCAGTCGCGGGTCTTCTCTTTCGTGTTCGCAGCGCTGTAGGTTGGCCGCAGCGCTGCTAGGGCCTGTGCCGACTGCTGTACCCGCGAATCGGAGGCCTTCCAGCCCGTGTGCAGACGCATCAGCGTGCCGACGGCGGTCATGCAGCCCGCCGACAGTTGCGAAGGCCGTTGCTGCGGATTGCGTGGGTTGTAATGGTAGCGGGCTGGATCGGCAGCGATCGCCGAGGCATCGAGCAGGGTCTTCACTCCGTCGAACGCACGCGGCTCGACTTCGATGCCGGCCAGCCGGCCCGACCGCAATGCCACGAGCATCCAGCCGCTCACGGAGAGATCGGCGTCGGAGCGGGGCGTGTACCGCCAGCCACCGCGGGAGGGATGCTGGCTGGTGGCGATGAAGTCGCAGGCGCGGGAAGCCGCCGGCTTCACGAGCGGGTCGCCCGTCATACCCACCGCCTCGCACAGGGCCATCGAGGCGATGCCGTGGCTGTAGAGCCAGGCGCAGCTGTCGGAGAGTTTGTCGGCCGGCAAGTAAAGATCGCCGTCTGGTTTCTGCACTGAGAGCAGGAATTCGAGGCCGCGGCGGACCGTGTCGCGGTGCTTGCCACCGAAGTGATCGTGGCCCGCCCCCAAAAAGCTCAGGATTGCCAGGCCCGTGGCGGCCGTGTCGCAGGAGAGCTTGGGGGTGTCGGCCGCGGTGCTTCCGGGGAACGCCCCCAGCCGCCAGCGGCCGTCGGGCTGCTGCGCCCGTGCGAGGAAGTCGAGCCCGCGATCGACCATCGCATCGGCCGCCACGCGGGTCTTTTCACGAATGGCCAACTCGCTCGCCGGCTGTTCCCGGCCGCGGGCGTCGCGCGAGGCGCGTGACCGACGTGCGAAGGGGATGGCGATCTCGCGGACGCGTCCCTCGATCGGAAGGGTCACGGCGGCCACGCGGTCGAGCGGCTGGGGAACGATCATGGCGACCGGGGCATCGCCTCGCTCTCGGGCTGGCAGGCCTCCCGCAACGGCGCCGGCCTCCGCAAGACTCGAAAGCTCCTCGACGTCGCCGGCCTCGTCGCCTTCGCCGACATCGGCTGTAGCCGCCATGGCCGGGCCGCGTGCAGAGGTGGCGAGCCGGTCGCCCAGCCGCGATACGGTGCGCGGGGATGGCGGCGTATTGGCGGGGCCGGCGCTGGGCGAAGCCCCGTCGGCGGTTCCGGCCGCGGCGGGGGCCGCGATCGTGGCGACCGTTGCACCCGGCCCCAGCGTTGAGCCAATGCCACCGGTCGGTGACGAGCGGGCGAGTGGGGCCGGCGATGCCGACATTCCGGGGAGAGCGGTCCCAGCGGCTGCAGCGCCTCCCGGGAGAGCCTCGCTCATGCCGACGCCCGCTGGGCCGGCAGCAGCCGGACGCGTGACCGTAAGCGTTGCCGCGGTGGCTCTGGGCACTGCGGCCGGTGCGTCAGTGGCAGCCGCGTCGGCGCCGTTATCGACAACAGCATCCCGCGGCATCTTCGGGCTGCGGAGCGGCGCCCAGCCGCCGCGATCCGCCCGTGCCGTGACGTCTGCCAGGCTGGTGGTCGGGGACTGTGGCCGCGGCGCTGTGGTGGCAGCGGCCTGGGGAGCCGTGCTGGCGGGAGCAGCGACCGTTGCCACCGTGGTGGGAGAGGCCGCAGCACCGTCGGCCAGCGCTCGGCGTGCGGCCGGGCTGGGGGCCTGCGGCTGCGGGAGATCGGATGCGGCAGCGGACCCAGACATGCGTGGCGGCAGCGACGGCGCGACGGGCAGGGTCGGGGATGGCATCGCCACCTCGCGAGGCCGGCGCCGCGAAACACCCGACGACTCCTGCTCGGCCGACCGCGGCTGCGACGCGGCCGGCGCGAGCGTGGGGGCTCTCATGTCTTTTCCAGGTGCGGCAGCCACCCGATCGGCGGTGGAGGCGGCGGGCTCCGTCGCGGTCGCCAGCCGTTGCCGGTCGGGAGCCGTCACATCCTCTGCGGGAGGAGCGGCTGCGGGCTCGCGGGGTGCCGCGGGACGCTTGAGCGCGGGTGGCGTGATGGCGATCGGCAGCGGCTGCTCCGGCTGCGTGACCGCGGGCGACCGCGGGCTTTGATCGGGAACGGCACGCGGCGTGTCCGAGGGCTGCCGTGGCATCACCTCCATGTCGAGCGGCCGCTCATGGGCTGGCTTTGCCGAGGCCGACTTTGGCACCTGCAGCGGGAAATCCGCCACCATCTTCGGCTTCAGCGCCGGCTTCGGCGCGGTGGCATCCTGCGGCTGGCTGCCGAGCAGGGTCAGCCGGGTCGCCGTCAGGCCGCCCCAGAGCAGCAGATGGATCAGTCCGCTGGCGATGGCCGCCAGCGCCAGCCGACGCGCATACACGCTTCGTTCCGACACGTTGGCACGCTGATGGGGAGTGGCTGCCATGATGATGAAAGGATCGGAGTGTGACTGGTCGAATAATGAAAGGGCCGTGCGTCGCACCTGCCGGCTACTGTTCCTGCTCTTCCGCAGACTGCACCTGGTAGTCCTCGATCCCAGCCTCCACGCACGCATTCATCGCCGCAACCACGAACTTGTGGGCGACGTTCTCGTCGGCCCGCACGATCACCGTCTGCCGCTTCGGATTGTCCACGGCCGCCTGCTTCAACAGCGTCTGCAGGTCACCGATCGCGACGGGACGGGCGCCCACGAAGTAGTTTCCCTCGCGATCGATGTTCACGAGAAATTCCCGCGGCCTGCTCGTGAGCGGCTTGGCGGCGCTGGCCTTGGGCAGCACGACGTCGATGAAACGGTCGGCCTCGTCGAGCTTGCTCGCGACCAGGAAAAAGATCATCAGCAGAAAGACGACGTCGATCATGGGCGTCAGTTCGAGCCCGCCGCTGAGGCGTCCCTTGTTGATTCGCACGCTCATGGTGTGGCCGCCGTGGGAGTGTCGGCGGCGAGCTGCGCGGGAGTCACACGGCCGCGGTTTTCATACTTCTCGAACTGCGGCAGCATGCCCGCCACGACGCCATCGACGCGGCGAAAACCCGCCAGAATGCGTCCCTCCAGGAAGTGGGCGATGACGGCGGCGGGAATCGCCACGCACAGGCCCGCGAACGTCGTGATCAGCGCGACGTAGATTCCCTGCGCCAATTCCGCCGCCCGGTTGGCTCCGGCTTCCAGGTTCGCCGTCGTGTAGAAGGCGAGGATCATTCCCTGCACCGTGCCGAGGAGCCCGAGCAGTGGGGTGACGGTCACCGCGAGGCTGATCGGCCGGATGTTGGCATACATTGCGGAAGCATCGCGTTCCTTGGTGACTTCAACCACATGCTCGATCTCGGGCAGGGGACGGCCGAGCCGCTCGAGCATCGCGCGGACGACGTCGGCGGCGGCCGATGGATGCTCCTTGCAGAGTCGGTACACCTTGCGCGGATCGAACGGGCCCTCGGACGCCAGTCGCAGCAATCCGGTGGCAAAGCCGCGTGGCACGAAGCGGCTCCGCCGCAACGCAATGAGCCGCTCGATGCCGAATGTGAGCACAACCAGCGACATCGCCACGATCGGCCACATCAGGACGCCACCGGCCAGGAACAGTTCCCAGAGCGTCTGCACGCGGGCCAGATTGTTCATGGTTCACTTCCTGTTGGGATCCGTGATGGGAGGTTCAGTTGCCCGATCCGCCAAGCGAGTCGAGCCGTTTTTTCGCGGCCGGTGTTTGCGGCGAATTCGGATACCGGTCCACGAGTTCGGCGTAGAGGCCGCGGGCCTTGTCCGGCTGCTCCAGCACCTCGAAACAGCGGGCGGCCTCGAACGTGGCCTGGGCCTGCCAGGGATGAAACGCGATCGGAGCCTGTTTTTCGCCGAAACCATAGGCCACCTTGAAGAAGGCCTTGATCGCCTCCTTGTGGTTTCCCTGTTCGAAGAGCACCTCACCCTCCATGAGCCGGGCACGGGCGGCGATCTCCGTGCGGCCGGCGTCGGCCACGGCCCGATAACCGGCCAGGGCCTCGTCGAGCCGGCCGAGGTTCTGCCGCGCCGCCTGGAAGGCCAGCGCCGCCTCGGCGGGCTTGCCCGCCTTGAAGAGCGACTCGCCCCGCATCGCCTGGGCATCGGCGGCGAGCGGGCCGCCCGGATGTCGGGCGAGCTGCTCCGCGAACGCCTGGGCGGCCGCCGTGTGGTCGCCGCGAGAGACGAATGTCCATGCCAGCTTGTGACGGGCCTGTTCCAGAAGTGCGGCGTTTCGTGCGGCGTTGGCCTTGCCAGCCTTCGCCGCGGCCTCGGCGCGATCGATCGCCGCGCGGTATGCGGTGGCGGCCTCGGCATATCGACCGGCGGTCCACGCCTGCTCGCCCAGTTCGTACCAGGCATCGGCGGCGTAGGTCGACTCCGGAAACCGTTTGACGAACGCGTTGAACGTCGCCGCGGCGTCGTTGCCCAGGCCCGCCAGCGACTGGGCAGCCCCCATCTCAAACATGGCACGGTCGGCCGCGGGACCGTCAGGCTGGGCGTCGAGCAATTTCTTGAATGCGAGGGCTGCCTCTGCATGCTGCTTCAGTCCCGACAGGCAGAGCCCCTCGAGCAAGAGGGCCTCGGGGACGGCCTCGGGGTCGAGCGATGTGCCTGCTGCCTTGCTGGCGAGCACGGCCCGGGCGTCGGCCAGCCCTCCCTGGAAGTCGGCCTTCCGCTGCCGGACATCGGCCCGCGCGAGCCTCGCGGGCACCGCAGCGGTCGAGTCGGGATACGCTTCGAGCAGAGCTGTCCATGCCGTGATGGCGTCGTCGAGCCTCCCCTTCGCCTCGTGGCACCAGCCGCTCGAGAGCAGGCTCCAGGCCGCCCGCGAGCCCTTGGGCTTGAGCGCACGCGCCTTGTCAAAGGCCTTGATCGCCTCGTCGTGCCGGCCCGCGTCCTGCCTCACCTGACCGAGCCGATACCATGCCACGTCGGCATTCTTGGCGGCAGGAAACTCGGCCACGAGCCGCTCCGCCGAGGCGAGCGCGCCGGCCTTGTCGCCGGTCTCCCGCTGCGCCCGCACCAACAGCAGCAGGGCCTCGTCGCGACGGGGCCATTTGGGATGGCCGCGGTCGAGCGTGATCAGCACCTTCGCGGCCTCGGCGGGCTTCTTCAGTTCGACCAGCGCCGTGGCATCGAGCAGGGCCGCTTCGGCCGCCGGATCGTCAATCAGCCCTGAGGCGGCAGCTGCAAGCACGTCATGGGCAGGCTGCCATTGTTTCGCCGCGACGAGCGCCACTCCCTGCCGCAGCCGCCAGCGAGCGAGCTGCGCTGGCGCGACCTCGTATGGCGGGACCTGCTCTACCGGGACCTGGCGCGGCCCCGCCGCTGCTGCGATCAGATCCTGATAGGCCGCGGCGGCCGCCGCGGCATCTCCCCCGGCCAGGATCGCCTCGGCGCGGATCGCCTTCACATCAGCCACGGTGGCATCGGCTTTTCCCTGCCCACCGTGGGCCTTCAGGAAGCGATCGGCCTCCGCGAGGGCCTCCTTCGGCTTGCCGACCTCGAGCAGCGCGAGCGCCGCCATCGAGCCCGCCGTCTTCGCGGCCGGCTCATCGTGATAGTCTTTGGCGATCTGCGCATAGGCCGCGGCGGCATCGCTCCGGCCCTTGCCATCCGGAATCTCCCAGAGCGCGTCGGCCCGGTCGAGCGCGAGCCTGGCCATCAGGCGTCGCATCTCGCCCTCGGGCCTGCGGCCGCCGGCACCGAGTTTCGCCAACGCCTGCTCGGCGATCTGCGCCGCGCGGGCGGGCTGTTTCGCGTCGATCTCGAGGAGCGCGAGCCGATGGGCTGCCTCGGCGGCTTCCGGCACGTCGGCCGCGGCGAGCGGGCCGAGCCACGTGCGGGCTTCGTCGCGTTTTCCGGCCTCCGCATAGGCGATACCGGCGGAGAGCCGTGCCCAGCCTGCCCGCGGTGACTTGGGGAAACGTTCGACGAGGCGACTGTATGCCTCTGCCGCGCCGGACCAGTCTTTCCGGTTCCACCGCGCCATCGCCAGCCGTTCGACCGCATCGGCGGCGCGGCTTCCCTTGCCGTCGATCACGGTGGCGAGGATCTTCTCCGCGTCGGCGGCGTTGCCACCTGCCGTGGCCAGATCAGCTCGCCAGATTGCCACGTCGTCGGCGAGGGCATGCGTGGGAAAAGTCTCGGCGAACCGTTTCAATGTGGCAGCCGCTTCGTCGCGTGTGCCGGTCTCGGCCTGGCCCACACCGAGTGCGTAGAGCACCTCCGCGAGCCGCGGCGACTTCTCGTGCTCGCGGAGGAACCGCTGCCAGGTGGCGATCGCCTCGTTGCGCTTGCCCGCCTGCCAGAGCGACTCGCCCAGAAAGAAGAGAGCGTCGGGCGACTGCGGCTGCCCCGGACTCTTCTCCAGAAATTCCTGGAGGCTGCGGGCTGCGACGGCAAAAGCCTCCGGCGACGGCTTCGCCTGGGCGTCATCGAATGCACTGCGGCCGAGTTCCCAGCGGGCCAGCGCCACCGTGGCGGCATCGGCCTTGCTCGCGATCACCTGCCGGAACGTTTCAGCGGCCTTCTCTCGCTGGCCATTCTTGAGTTGGCAGATGCCCAGATAGGAGCGGCCCTTGTCGGCCAGTGGGTCTGTTGGGTGGGCCTTGATGAGTGCCTCCCATTCCTCGGCCGCGAGGTCCCAGGCCTCGCGGTTTTGCAATGCAGCT
>JAPLNQ010000251.1:0-45460 GCA_026401075.1 Planctomycetia bacterium | reverse complement strand
AATGCAGCTGCCGTCGCATAGGCCGAACGGGCGGCGTCGCTCGAACCGCCTGTGTCTTCGGCACGGAGCCCTGCCGCGTTCGCCAGCAGGGCCACCGTTATCAAGGCCCGAATGCCTGCGGAGACGCCACGTGTGCCGATCATCGGAGGGTCCGCCGGAGGCAGTCGAAGGGATTATCGAGCCACGGACCCTTGAATGTACCCGTGCGGCTGCGGCAGGTCACTGGGAAAAAGCCCGGTCCTGCGGACCCCTCCCCGCCGTCGTGCTATCCTCTGTGACCATGAAAGACCCTCGCTCCATCGTGATTCTGGACGGCCACACGGCCAATCCCGGGGACCTGAGCTGGTCGGAGATCGAGGCGATCGGACCCGTGACCGTCCACCCGCGAACAGCGGCCGCCGATGTTGTCGCACGGGCCCGCGATGCCGACATCGTCCTCACCAACAAGACGGTGATCTCTCGGGAGGCGATCGCTGCGCTGCCGCGGCTCTCGTGCATCGGCGTGCTGGCCACCGGCTACAACATCGTCGACGTGGAGGCGGCCAAGGAGCGTGGCATTCCGGTCTGCAACGTGCCGGAATACAGCACGCCGAACGTGACGCAGGCGGTGTTTGCCCTCCTGCTCGAACTCACCAACCACACCGGCCACCACGCGCAGACCGTCCGCGCGGGCCGCTGGGCGGCATCCCAGGACTTCTGCTACTGGGACGGAGACCTGGTGGAACTGGCCGGGCTCACGCTCGGGCTCGTTGGCTACGGACGGATCGGTCGGGCCGTGGCCGCGGTCGGCCGGGCGTTTGGGATGCGAGTGCTCGCCCATCGGCGGACGGCCGCTAGCGGCAGCCACGACGAGCTCGCGACGATGGTCGACCTGCCCACGCTGCTCCGCGAGAGCGACGTCGTCAGCCTCCACTGTCCGCTCACGCCCGAGACTCAAGGCCTGATCAACGCGGAGACGATCGGCCTCATGAAGCCGACGGCGTTCCTGATCAACACGTCGCGCGGGCCGCTCGTCAACGAGGCCGACCTCGCCGCCGCGCTCGACCAGGGCCGCATCGCCGGGGCGGGCCTCGACGTGCTCTCGGCGGAGCCGCCGTTGGCGTCGAATCCGCTGCTCACGGCGAGGAACTCTATCATCACGCCGCATATCGCCTGGGCCACGCGGAATGCGCGACGCCGACTGATCGAGGTGACGGCCGCAAACCTCCGGGCCTTCTTAGCAGGCCAGCCGCAACACGTCGTCAATCGTTGATCACGGCAGGTGCGGGAGCGAAGAGTGAGGAACCCATGCGGCATTCGAACATGAGACCGTTGCTGCTCTGGTGTGTCGCAATGGTCGTCGTCTGGCCGGCCCTGGCCGAACAGCCAGTGACAGGTGGGGACACCAAGCCGGACCGGGACAGAATCACGCAGGTGTCGGTCATCAACGCCCTGCTGCTAGGCCAGTTTGACGGTAGGGTGCCGTTCGCGGGGCTGCTGGCCGATGGCGACTTTGGACTGGGCACACTCGACAGGCTCGATGGCGAACTCGTCGTGGTGGACGGCAAGGGATACCAGATCAAGAGCGATGGGGAGGTGGTGGAGGTCGGGCCGGGTGCCATGATCCCATTTGCCGTGGTCACGCCGTTCGACCGCGATGGCGAACTGCCCTGTCCGGCGGTCGATTCACTCGCTGAGCTCGAGCGGCGGCTCGACGGCGTGGTCGGCCACCCCAACAACTTCGTCGCCGTGCGGATCAACGCGGAGCTGGCAGCGATCACCCTGCGGAGCGTGCACCCGCAGTCGAAGCCGTATCGCCCGATCAACTCCCGCAGCGATTTCCAGTCGGTCTGGAAACGGGAAAACCTGCGTGGCACGTTCGTGGGCATCCGCAGCCCGCGATGGGCCCACGGCATCACGGTGCCGGGCTATCACTGGCATTTTCTGGCGGCAGACCGCCGCAGTGGAGGGCATGTGCTCGATTGTCATCTGCGCGGAGGTACGATCCTGTATGACGTCTGCGGCAGCTGGCTGGTCAAACTCGACGAGTCGGCCGATTTCAATAGTGTCAACCTGTCGACCGATCTGGGCGATGAACTCGATCGCATCGAACGCCTGCGTGGCGGGCCCGCCGACGGCAAGTGATAATAGACGTGTTTCCGTGTCCTCAGCTCTACCCCGGCGGCCCAACCCCATGAAGCGTTCCCGTCCGTCGCCGCGTCGTCCCGCAGGAGTTGGTCCACGCCAGGATCCAAGCGTGGGCAAGGACGTGGCTCGAAAGCCCGCGGCCCGGCCGGGTGAGCGTCCTGCGGCCCGGCCGGGCGAGCGTCCTGCCGCCCGCCATCAGGGCAAGGCCGAGGAGAAGTATCACGGGGTCCGCGCCTGTGAGGCGTTATTCGCCCGCCGGCCCGGGGACATCATCCGCGTCTACGTCGCCGAGGAACGCCGCCGCCAGTTTGCCGCGCTCCTCGCCCACTGCGCAAAGGCGCGGCTGGGTTTTCAGGTGGTGGCGCAGGAGAACCTGGCCCGCATCAGCGCATCGACGCACCACGAGGGGATCGTGATCCTCGCCCGCGCCTGTCCCCGGTGGGGGATGCCCGACCTGCTGCGGGCGATCGAGGAGCGGCGGCTGAAGGGACCGCTCCTCTATCTCGACGGCATCCAGAATCCGCACAATCTCGGCGCCATCCTGCGGACCGCGGCCCACTTCGGCACGGCCGCCGTGCTGGGGGCCCACGGCGATCTGCCGCCGCTCTCGCCGGCTGCCGTTCGCGTGGCGGAAGGAGCGGCCGAGCATGTGCCGGTCTGCGATCTCGCCGACCCACGCGCGGATCTGTTGCGGCTCAAGGAATTGGGGTTTCGCGTCGTGGCGACATCGAGCCACCGCGGCAGCCCGCTTTCGCCCAAGAGCCTCGGCGGCAAGATCGTGCTGGTGCTCGGCAGCGAAGGGGAGGGCGTGTCGAAGCCGATCGCGGCCCTCGCCGACGAGGCGGTTCAGATTCCCGGCACGGGCGCTGTGGAAAGCCTCAACGTGTCGGTCGCCTGCGGCATCCTGCTCGCCGAAGCCTGGCGATCTAGCGAGCGCGGTGCTTCACGCTGAGGCACTTGAGCGTGTGTTCGTCACGCACGTAGAGCTTGCCCGCAGCGAGGGCGGGCAGGGCGCGGATCGTGCTCGGGAACGGCTTGGCCCGCGCGAGCACCTTCAGCCCAGCCATGTCGGGCTGAATGAGCACCAGTTCGCCGTCGACCTTCGTGGCGATGATCTTGCCGTCTGCGAAGATCAGCGAGCCGTAGCCGAAATTGGGCTCTTTCCAGAGCACCTCGCCGTCCGACTGCTTGATGCACTTGAAGTCACCCGGTGGCCCGTCGTCGCGGCCGTCGATGGCAAACAGAAAGCCACCGCGGGCGATGGGCGTGCAGTATTGCGTGGCGAGCGAATCGGTACCGGCCCAGACCTTGGTCATGCTGGCCTTGTCGAACGCCCCATACAGCGACCCGATTCCATACGACGCCGTCACGAGCAGGTGGGGCTTGCCGTTCTTGTCGGCGAGTACGAGCGGGTTGGCGCCGTTCACGGTTGGCCCACGGGCTCCAAAGGCAAACTGCCAGCGAATCGCACCGGTCACCGGGTCGAGCAGGATCACCCGGTACCGCGTGATGACCAGCAGGTGGGGAGCGTCGGCGATCATGACGGGTACTGGCGAGGAGTAGCTCGCCCGCTCGCCGGTCTTCGTCCAGACCGTTTCCCCAGTGGCGACCGAGAAAGCAACGATGCCGGCCTCGTTCTTGGAACCCCCGACGTTCACGATCACCAGTTTGCCCATCACGATCGGTGAACTGCCCGCACCGAAGTACCCTGTCTGCGCCCCGAAGTCGGCATGCGTATCCCGCTGCCACAACCGCTTGCCCGTGGCCGCGTCGAGGCACGTGAGCACCCCCTCCGCGCCGAACGTAAACACGCGACCGCCCTGAATCACGGGCACGCAGAGCGGCCCATCACCGCCGCCAACCTCTGGCGTGAACTTCGTCGGGTGTTGGTCGGTCCAGAGCGTTTTGCCGGTCGCGGCGTCGAGTGCTTCCGTGACCTCGTTGTTGTCCACTCGGTGGAAGAGCAGCGTCCGTTTGTCTGCCACGGCCACGCCGGCGTAGCCGCGGCCCACGTCACGCTGCCAGAGCGTGTAGGGGCCGTCCGCCGGCCATTCGTCGGTGAGGACTTCGTCCGCCGCGATGCCGTTGCGGTCGGGACCGAGAATCTGCGGCCACTCCCCCGCCGAGGCCTGGAATGCGGAAGCCGCCGCATACACACAGCAGGCGGACAAAAAGCAGAGACTCGTATTCAACGCGGGCATGCCACCGATCCAATCCTTGGGTTTCCGACGTGTAAGAATAATCTATCGGCAGCGATCCGTGGAGATCGAAATGAAGCGAACAATTGCCGGAAAATGTGGACGCCTCAGGAGACAGGACTCCTGGCACGACGTGCGTGGCGATGCCCCCCGATTGTGAGGCGGGTTAGCCGCTGCCGAGCCGCTCGGGCGACAAAAAGCCGATCGGATGGGCAGTTTTCCCGTCGAGGGCAAGGTCGGCCAGGACCTCGCCCATGACGCTGGCGAACTTGAATCCATGGCCGGAAAACCCGGCGCCGATGGCCACGCGGGCGTGCTGCGGGTGGAGGCCGACGACGAAATGGCCGTCGGGCGACATGGTGTAGAGGCACGCTGCGTGCTCGGTCAGCGGTCCGCATACCCCGGGCAGGTGGGCCGCAAGCGCCGCCTCAACACTCATCTGTTCTCCCGCGTCGATCACGCGGTCGACGGCCAGCGGATCCGCGACCGGCGTTCCCCCGGTGTGTTCGGCGATCTTCACGCCCCGGTCGTCGATCGCTGGAAACCCGTAGAAAAAACCGGTCGGCGTGTCGAAGGCGAAGCAGGGCAGACTGCCAGCGGCATGGTCCCTCCGGACGGCCGCCTCGGGCTGATACCAAAACAGCGACTTGCGGAGCACCCGCAGCGGCACCCTCGGCAACTGGAGCAGGTCGGCCGCCCAGGCACCGGCTGTGACCACCAGCGTGTCGGCGGCGTAGCTTCCCTGGTCGGTCTCCACGACGACATGCCCGTTGCCGCCGTCAGGCCCGACTGTCCGCCAGCCGCGGACCGCGGCGCCGGTCTCGATGCGGGCACCCAGTCGGACGGCCTCCGCCGCGTGGGCCCTCACGCAGTCTTCCACGAAGAGATAGCCACCACGGGCCTCGTGGACCGCGGCCCAGTCTTCCGGCAGCCGCATCGAGGGCCAGCGGACCATGGCCTCGCGGCTGGTCATCCGTTCGATCGGCAGCGAGTGGATCGCGGCCGATGCGACCGCGCCGGCCACCACCTCGCCGTCGGGTGGCCCTGCCATGAGCAGGCCCGACTCCACCAGCAGCGGCTTCCCTGTCGCGGCCCCCAATGCGTGCCAGAGTTCATACGCCCGGCGCAGGAGCGGCACATAATCGGGATGCTCGAAATAGGCGAGCCGGATGAGTCGCGTCTGGCCGTGGGAACTGCCCCGGTCGTGGCCCGGCGGAAAGCGGTCGAGCCCGCAGACGCGGGCCCCGCGGGCGGCCAGGTGCATCAGGGCAGCGGCTCCCATGCCGCCCGTGCCGATCACGATAGAGTCGAAGCGTTCCATGGCGAGCACACTTCCGGATTGTGCAAAATCGGCTTCTGCCGCTAGCTTGCTCGACGAGGCCCCCAGTCTGGCCAGTGTGGCCAGGAATGAGAAGGATCGTCGAGGGAGACCGCCTGTCATGAGCCGTTCTTTGCCGCACGCCGGGCTCTGGCCGCGGCTGCCCGAGAGCACGCACGGCTACGTTGCAGGGCTGCTGGCCGCCCACCCCGTCGACGTGCGGCTCAGCCGGCCGCGACGGACGAAACTCGGCGACCACCGGGCCCCGACGGCCCTGCGGCGGCGGCATCGCATTTCCGTAAACGACGACCTCAATCCCTACGCCTTCCTCACCACGCTCCTCCACGAGATCGCCCACGCCGCCACCTGGGAATCCCACCGGGCTCGGATCCGCCGCGTGCGGCCGCACGGGTCGGAATGGAAGGTGGAGTTTGAAAGGCTCCTTCAGCCCGTGGTGGCCGGCGGCATGCTCCCCGACGACATCAACGCCGCGCTCCGGCGGGCGATGCAGAATCCCGCGGCGGCCACCTGCAGCGACCGGGATCTGATGCTGGCACTTGCCCGATACGATGCGATCGATCCCGGACTCGTGTTCGTGGAATCGCTGGCGGTGGGGACGATCTTCCGCACCGATGGCGGCAGGATGTTTTGCCTGGGACCAAAGCTGCGGAGCCGCTTCCGCTGCATCGAGCAGAAAACTGGCCGCGAATATCGGATGCACCCGCTGTGCCGAGTGTTGCCCGTAGGGGAATAGCGGGCTTTGGAAAAAGCCATCCCTGGCAGTCCTTTTCGGCGCGCGGTGTGCCGCAGGCCCGCCCTGCCGATGAAGATCGCCGGCGGCAGCGGCGGCCCGCTGCGGATCGTGGCCCGGCTGCCCGATGCCGCCGATTGACTTGGCCGCCGCCGATGGTGAATAACGTGGCCTGCACTATCCGGCAGCCCATCGTTTCCCTGGAGGCATTTTTATGGCAGGCAAGAAGATCGTCATGCGGACCGGCGAGGCGCTCGTGGAGGCCGACGACGCATGGAGCGCGGCTGAGCCGGAGGTCGTGATCGGTGAGCTCGATGGCCCGGTGGGCTATGCGATCGCCAACCTGATCGGTGATCAGGTGAAGGGGCACACGCGTGTCTGGGCGATCCTCAACAGCGACGTGCAGGTGCGTCCCGCCACGCTGATGGTGAGCAAATACACCGCTCCCAATGCCCGCTACACGAACATTCTCATGGGCACCGTGCAGGCGGCGATCGCGAATGCCGTGCTCGACAGTGTGCGCGAGGGATACATACCGAAGTCAAAGGCGAATGACATCGGCATCATCGTGGCGGTCTGGCTCGATCCGTCAGTCGCCGATGCGAAGCTAAAGATCGACCACGACGTGCTGTTCCGCACGCATCGCGAGGCCACGCTCAAGGCGATCGGCAAGGCGATGAATAACGAGCCTTCCATCGACTGGCTCCTCAAGAACCAGAAGAAGGTCGGCCACTATTTTCACGACCTCGCCAAGTCTGGCGGGCTTTGAGGGTTTCAAGACCTAGCGGATTCCCTCGCTTGCGCGTCGGGCTTGCATGGGAGCGGGGCTGGTTTCCGCGGCTGCCAGCCATGGGCTCTTGCGACCAAACTCATGGTCGATGGCGAATTTCGCCATTTTCATGAGCGTCGGCATGTCGAGCGGCGGACAGGGGAGATGCCCGGCGATGGCGGCCGTGTGCGAGCGGTCAAACGTGGGGTCGTTCCGCAGGTAGCTCTTGTAGATGTCCAACTGCGTGCCGAGATTGTCAGCAAACCACTGCTCGTCGCACAGGTCGGGGTCATCGGGTGACGCATCCTGTGAGTAGGATTCGACGGCCTGCTGGATGAGCCGGCCGACCATATCCATCAAGAGCGGCTCGGGGTGCGTGAGATGGTAGGTAGTGCCCCGAGCAGACGGCGTCTGGACCGCGTGGGCAATCACGGCCGACACCCAGTCGACCGGCACGAAGTTTTTGGTGTCGTGGAGTGCCACGCCGATCAGGCCGAGCAGGGCCGGGCCGCTCGTCGTGCCCTTCGTGACCTTGGTCAAGAGCGTGTGGCCGAGCCGGAGGCCCGCGAACAGGCCATGGTAGGTGGATGTCCAGCCGGTGCTCGAGTCGCCCACGATGATCGATGGACGGTAGACGGTGGCGGTGTCGAGAAAGCCGCCGGCAGGCTCGGCTGCGGCGCGGACGAGTTTCTCGCCCTCCACCTTGGTCCGCTCGTAGTCGTTGCCGAATGGCTGGCCGACGTCGAGGTCGTCTTCCATGACCAGGCCTGAGCGGAGGCCGCAGACGTAGGCCGTGGAGACATGATGGACATGCCTGAGACCGGTTTCGCGGGCCAGTGCCAGCACCTGGCTGATGCCGGTTACGTTCGTCCGCCAGGGCTCCTCTGCGCGGTCGGAGCCGCGGAAGGTGAGGCTGGCGGCGTTGTTGAGCAGTTCGTCGCAGTGTTCTCCCACCCAGCGGCGGGCATCGGCATCGAGACCGCAGAGCGGCCGTGTCAGGTCGCCTTCGAGCACGGTCGGCCTCGGCAGCCGTTTCCCGAGCGTCTTCTCCCAGTGGACCATGATGGCTTCCACGCGGGCGGCGGCTGACTGCTTCCGGCTGCGGCGGACGACGACGGCCAAGCTCCGGCCGTCGAGGAGGAGATCGCGGATGAGGGTAGCGCCCAGCAGTCCGGTGACGCCGGTGATGAGCAATGACTTCGGGGCGGCGGCGTTCAGGGGGGCACGTGGCGGGCTAGAGGGCGGAATGGGAAAGCCCGGAGCATAGGGCATTCCGCCCGGGTTGCTCAAGCAGCCAGCGGTAAGATCGCACCGCCGGGCCCTACGCGCGCACACCCAGCCCGAGTACGTCTCGGCAGTGGCGGATGCTCCGCTGGAGTTCGCCGAGCTGATACTGCTGCTCGGCCTGCTGCCGGCCGTCGCCCACCGGCGGCGTGAACGGCTCGATCCGCCGGCCTTTTTTCGCCAGGGCGAGCAGGCCGGCCAGGTCTGCTGCGCGGGCGTCGGGATAGGCTTGCCAGAAGTCTCGTTCATCGATCGGGAAGGATCGCGGAAATCCCGAGATCGTTTCGATGTGTGCCGTCACCCCCGGGCAGCCTTTCTCGAAGAGATCGAAGAAGCCGGGCAGATTGGTGCAGCCCTCGCCCATCGCCGTCCACTGCGCCGTCACCCCCTCTGTCGATTCCCAGAGCATCGTGTCGCGGAGGCTCGTCGTGAGCACGTGAGGAGCCACCGTGGCGAGCGCGGAGAGAGGATCCTCGAGCGACCAGCAGGCGTTGCCCGAGTCGAAGTTGACGCCCACATAGTCCGGCCCGGCCGCCTCGACGAGCGCCTTCAGTTCCCTCGCCTGCATGTCGCCGGCATGGTTTTCCACCGCGATCTTCACGCCGCTGTCGATCGCTCTCGTGCGTTGGGACTTCAGCACCTCGACCGTATCGGCGATCCGCGCACTGATGCCGCCATCGGAAAGCCTGTCGTCGCGATTGCCGAGGATCACACGGAAGGCCGGCGAACCCAGTGCCTTCGCCATCCGGATGCCAAGCGCCAGGTGCTCCTCGGCGCAGCCCCAGTCGTGCTTGAATGTCTTGGACGACGGGCAGATGCTCCACGAGCCCAATGCGATGGCGATGCCGCGATCGGCGCCGTAGCGACGGATGTCCCCGAGCGAGGCGTCGTCGAAGCGGCCGTCGAAGGGGCTGAAGTCGGTGATGAAGAGCGAGTCGCACCGTAGCGATTCTGCGTGGTCGATGAGCTGCCGCGCGTTCCACTTCATGGCACGCACGGCGAAATTGTCGAACCCCAGCGGAATGCCGCGTCGGCGGACGTCGGCGGCTGCAAGCGGCGCTGCCGTGAGGCCGCTGACGGTCGAGAGGGCCGAGACGGCCGCGAGAAATCCTCGGCGAGAGCTTTGTAATGGATGCATGATGCGACTTATGTTCAGAGTCTCGGCTTGGCTGGCGTGGAAGGCGGGAGAAAATTCGGTGCGCCCGTCGGCTTCACCTTCCGGACGTAGACCTTGTCGCCGCAGGTGGCCAGGAGCGTCGTGAAGTCGGGCCCGCCGAAGCAGAGGTTCGAGATCTTACCGTTGGGCGTGGGGATGATGCAGTTGACCCTGCCCGCCTGATCGCAGACCTGAATGCCCATCTTCGTTGCCACCCAGAGCCGGCCGTCGCGGTCGACTCGCATCCCATCGGCACCGCTTTCGTCGGCCGTGTCGGGCACATGAAGATGATAGTACCGCTGCTTGTGGGCGAGCGTGCCGTCGGCATTCACCTGGTAGCTATAGACCCAGTGGGTGCGGCTGTCGGCGACGTAGAGCAGGCTCTGATCGGGTGACAGGCAGAGCCCGTTGGAAAACTTCAGGCCGGTATCGACGACAGTGTCGGTAAACGCGCCGCCGTCGGAGGCTTTCAGGCAGTGGATCTTGCTTGGCGACTTTCCATCCCAGCCGGGCTCCGTGACGTAGACCACGCCGGCGGCATTCACGACCACGTCGTTGCCCCGCCATCCCTGCGCGAGCGTCGTCGGCTGCTTCGCCGCGTCCCAGGCGAGGATCGCCGTGTCGCCGCCACTGGCTGCCACGAGCCGGCCGTCGGGAGCGAAGTTCTGTCCATCACCCTTGTGCGAATCGGCGAGCCAGATCTCCGGCTTCCAGTCGGGCGTGACACGGTAGGTCTTCCCATCGCCCACGTCGTTGAAGAAGAGTTCGCCCTTGGCGTTGGCCGCGGGGCCCTCGGTGAACTTGTAGCCCTCGCCGACGAGCCGCCAGTTCTCGCCCGGAACGAGGATCTCCTGAAGTTGCGGGCTGCCCAGTCCTGCGGTCACCGGCTTCGGCCATTCGCGCCACAGCCAGGCAAACGTTTCTGGAAACAGCTCCGTGGCGTGCTTGCCGTTATGAGCTCCGTCACCCCACGCATGCCGCACGTCATACCCGGCGAATTCGAGCGACCGCTGCATGGCCTGATTGGCCATCCACCAGTCGCCACCGTAGATGTTGAGGTCGTTCGAGCCGTCCTCCAGAAAGATCCGCAGCGGCTTCGGCTCGACCTTGCGGATGAGCGTCGAATAGGCATGGCCGCCCCGGAGGCCGACATACGTGCCGATGCCACTATAGACCCGTGAAAAGGCGTCGGGCCGTTCCCAGGCCGCCGTGAAGGCCGCGATCGCACCGCTGGAGGTGCCGCCGATCGAGCGGTCGTTGCCACTCTTCGAGAGCACGATGGCCCGCCCGTCGGCGGTTTTCTTCGTCTCGACGGCGGGCAGGATTTCCTCCAGGAGAAAGCGGGCGTAGTCGGGGCCGAGGCCGTCGTATTCGAAGCTCCGGTTGAACCGGTCGAGCGCTCCCTCCCTGGTGGCGGGCACGACTCCTGGCTTCACGAAGACGCCGATCATCACCGGGATCTGCTTCTCGGCGATCAGCCGGTCGAGGACGTCGGGCGCGTTGAACTGGATGCCGTCCTGGTTGACGTGCACGCAGGCGGGGGTCGTGCCGTCGTACTGCTTCGGCACGTAGACCGAAACCTCCCGGGCCGTGCCCGGATAGATCTTGCTCGTGTCGAACCTGAAGGAAAACACCTCGCCCTTGGGCGCGGCGGCTGTGGCGGCAAGCGTCGGGGGAGTCGGTGCCGCGGGAGTCGGTGCCGGGGGCGTCGCTGCCGCCGGAGCCTGGAAGGCCACGGCACGAGCCGTTACGGGAGGCCGTGTGCTGGCGGCGGCCGGTGGCTGCCGCTTCTCGATCCGGTAGATCGCCTTGTCGGTGCGGAGGTAGATCGACCGGTCGAGCGCCGCGGGCGTGGCCATGATCTGGCCCTCGAGGTGGTTCGTCGCCTCGAGGGTGAAGGTACGGCCGGGCTTGATCACGAACGTCGCGCCATCCCGGTTGCACACGTAGATCCGGCTGTCGGCGTAGAGCGGCGACGACGCAAAATTGCCGCCGAGCCGTTCTGTCCAGACTGCATCGCCGGTCTTCGCATCGAGGCAGGTGGCCACGCCCTTGTCGCTGACCATGTAGAGCTCGTCCCCGACCACGAGCGGCGAGGGCATTTGCGGCGCGCCCTTCTTCTCCCGCCAGGCGATCGTGGGGGCGGCCGCGGCGTTGCCGAGCTTCATGGCGAGCAGTTCGGGCTGCATGAAGCTCGTGCTGATGTAGAGCATCCCGTGGGCCGTGACGGGTCGCGGCACGATCGAGAAGCCGAGCACGCCGTAGCTCATCTTCCAGAGTTCCTTCCCCGTGGCTGGGTCGTAGCCGTAGAGCCAGTCGGCCGCCGGCGAGACGAGCACGTCCCGCCCGCCAAGGGTGAGCACCATCGGCGTACCGTAGGCCTTCTTGAGCTGGGGGTCGCTGCGGAGTTCGCCGCTGCGGGGCGTCTTCCAGGCCAGCGCCCCGGTGGCCGCGTCGAGCGCGACGATCGACTGCGTGTCGCTGCCATCGCAGTGGAAGATCAGCGTGTCATGCCAGAGCAGGGGAGTGCTGCCGGGGCCGTTCTCGTGGTTGAGCCGTTGGTCACGGTTTTTCCAGACGACCTTCGCCGTGGTGGTGTCGACGCATGCGGTGCCAAAGCCGCCGAAGTGGCAGTAGAGCCGGCCGGCGGCGAGAACCGGCGAGGGGGAGGCGTAGGAGTTGAGTGAGTGGATCGGCTGTGGGTCGGCGACGACCATCAGTTCGATGTTGTGCAGGAGTTTTCCCGAGTCGCGGTCGATGCAGAGGGCATGCAGCGCCACCGGTCCCGACACATTGAGCGGCTGACTCGGCTTGACGCCCTCGAGGCGTTTCTTCTTTTCCTCTTCCGAGATCCCCGTTTCGATCGCCGTGGTCATCCAGATCTGGCTGCCATCGATCACCGGCGACGACCAGCCCCGGCCGGGGAGCGGCGTCTTCCAGGCGATGTTTTCAGTTTCGCTCCACGTCACCGGCAGGTCTTGGGCCGCGGCGGCATGGCCCTGGCCGTCGGGACCCCGCCACTGCGGCCAGTCGGCTGCGGCTGCGGTCACGCTGCAGAAGGCGCTGCCTATCGTCGCGATGAGGAGGACGAATCTTAGGACGGGCGCGGGGCATGTCGGCATCGTTCGACTCCTGGGGATGGCGTAACCGCCACCAAGAGCATCTCGCATGGCGGCGCAACCGGCAAGCGGCGCATGACCGCCCATGGGGTCAAAAAGAGCTGCGGCCCAGTGCATTTCCCGGGGGGAGAGGGTTTGAGGCTGTCTCGCACGAAGGAGTTCGACCCGTGGCCACAAGTTTTTAACTTGTGGAATCGATGGCGGGGACAACGGACAAGTTGAAAACTTGCCGCCACGGGGGAAAGGGCCTACTCGAACGACCGGGGCTGGCCGGTGGCCTCGAGCACCGAGAGCCAGAGGTCGCCGTCGGGGGCCACTTGGTTGCGGTGGCTCACCGCCAGCGGAATCGGGATGTGGACAAACCGGCCGTGCCAGCGGCCCACCACCATCTCCGTGCGGCCCGCCATCGCCGCATGCACGGCGTTCTGCGCGAGCCGGAGGCAATAGACACTGTCGTATGGATTGGCCCGCACACTGCGGATCAGATAGCTGGGGTCGATGTACTTGAGGTTCAGTTCCACGCCTGCCGCCGCGAAGTGGTCGGCGATCCGGGCCTTGAGCAAGAGCCCCACGTCCTGCAGCCTACGGTTGCCCGAGGCGTCGTGCCCCTCGGCGGACTGCTCGATCAGATCCTGCCCGGCTCCCTCCGCCGCCACGATCACGGCATGGCCGCTCCGCTTGACCCGGTCGAGCAGGTGGTCGAGCAGACCGTGCGGACCGTCCAACTGAAAGGGCACCTCCGGGATCAGCACATAGTTGGCGTCGGGCTCGGCGAGCGACGCATAGCAGGCGATGAAGCCGGAATGGCGGCCCATCAGCTTCACGAGGCCCACGCCGTTGGGCGACGCCTTTGCCTCGACATGAGCCGACTGGATCGCCTTCGTCGCCTCGCCGAAGGCTGTCTGAAACCCGAAGCTCTGGTCGATGAAGGGGATGTCGTTGTCGATCGTCTTGGGAATGCCGACGACGGCGATCTTGGTGTCACGGGCCGCGACCGCTGCCGCGATCTGCATCGCGCCCCGCAGCGTGCCGTCGCCGCCGATCACGAACAGCGAGCTTATGTTCATCCGCTCGAGGCAGTCGACGATCTCCTCCGGATCCTGTCCGCCCCGCGACGTGCCCAGGATCGTGCCGCCATCCTCGTCGATATTGCTGACCACGCTCGGCGTGAGTTCGACCACGTCGTGGCCATACTTCGCCACAAATCCCTGGTAGCCGTTGCGGAAGCCGTGGATCTTCTTCACGCCGTAGTGAAACGTGAGTTCCATGACGATGCCGCGGATCACGTCGTTGATGCCCGGGCAGAGTCCGCCGCAGGTGACGATGCCGACCCGCATCTTGGAGGCGTCGAAGAAGATCTTGCGCCGCGGGCCGGCCGGCTCGAATCCGGGGAGGGAATCGAGCGTGCAGCCGCTCTCCCGCACGAGGCTCAGCGTGTCGTGGAAGAGCACGCGGTCGTCCTCGCCGACGTAGTGCACGGTGGTGCGGCGGGATTCGAGCATCGGCTTGAGTGGCGAGTCGATCCGGCAGGGGCCGAGCGTTTTCACGACGAGATCGGCGGCGGTGGTCACAGGTGTGTCCCGGAGGTCGTGGGAGGGGAGGTCGTGGGTTGTTCACCGCCGGGGCGGCCGGCCAGGAGAAAAGAAACGAAGTCCATTCCTATTCGGCACGGGAAGTACCCTCCCCGTGGCGGCGAGTTTTCAACTTGCCGAATGCGGCCCCGAGCCCAACAAGCTGCAATCTTGTTGCCACGGGTGAAAGCACGGCACTTGTCGCACAGCACAGCATTGAACGAGTTCGTGTTTCGCGTGAAATAAGCTACCCGGTCGTGCGCATGCCGGCGGCGATGCCCTGCACGCAGAGCCGGAGGAGATCGCGGAGCGACTCGTCGTCGGGCCGCTGTCGGCGGCGGCGCATGAACTCGATCTGGATGAGGTTGAGCGGATCGATATATGGATTGCGTGCTTCTATAGACCGTTGGAACCAGGGCGTGGTGGCGAGGAGTTCGCCGCCGCCGACGATGTCGAGGATCGCCTGCCTCGTGCGGTCACGCTCCGCGGCGATTCGCTGCCAGATCGGGCGGCGGATGTCGGCATCGTCGACGAGTTCCGAGTACCGCTGCGCGATGTACATGTCGGCCTTGGCGAGAGCCAGCGTGGCGTTGTCGATCGTGGCCTGAAAGAACGGCCACTGCCGATACATGTCGCAGACGTTCTGCCAGGCATGGCGGTCGTCGTATTTCACTTCCACCAGCGCCGTGCCGAGGCCGTACCAGGCCGGGATCATGCAGCGGCTCTGTGTCCAGGCAAACACCCAGGGGATGGCGCGGAGGTCGTCGAGCGTGCGCTCGCCGCGGCGGCGGGAGGGCCGCGACGCGATCGGCAGGGTTTCGATGTCGTCGATCGGGGTCGTTTCCGAGAAATAGCGGATGAAGCCCGGCTGATCGACGAGTTCGCGGTAGACGGTCCACGAGCGTTCGGCCATCCGGTCGGCGACGTCGGTCCACTCTCGGCGGGGCTCGCTCCGACGCACGCTCGATGCCACCAGCGTGGCCCACGATACCTGCTCCAGATGCCGACAGGCGACCTCGGTGTCGTCGTACCGCTCGGCGAGCACTTCTCCCTGCTCGGTGAGGCGGAGGCTGCCGTCGAGCGTCTCGGGCGGCAGCGAGAGGATGCCCCGCGCGGCCGGCCCGCCGCCGCGGCCGAGCGATCCGCCCCGGCCGTGAAAGAAGGTGAGGCTCACGCCGCGGGCCGCGGCTGCGGCGTGGAGATTGCCCTGCGCCGCCTGGAGGCCGCAGCAGGCCGCCAGGTAGCCGCCGTCCTTCGTGCTGTCGGAGTAGCCGACCATCACGATCTGCCGGTTGCCCCGGCCGGCCACATGCTCGCGGTAAGAGGGCTCGTCGAGGATCGCGGAGAGCGTGTCGTGGGCGTGGGTGAGGTCGTTGATCTTCTCGAAGAGGGGCGAGATGTCGATGTCGCTGGCCGCGACCGCTTCGCCGCGGGCGGTTGCCCGCGCGCGTGCCCACCGCCACAGCCAGAGCACTGCGAGCACGTCGGCCGGGCTGCGGGTAAGACTGATGATCGCTGTGCCGATGCACTCCGGGCCGAACCGCGCCACCGCCCGGTGGAGCACCTCGAAGAGACGCAGCGTGTCGTCGGTCAGTGGAGTCAGGCCTGTGCTGGGGATGTCGTTGCGGATGTCGCTGTCGCTGGCATTCGGTTGGCTGCCCGCGTTGGGCATCGAGTCAACGAGCAGAGCACGGCGGGCCGGCTCGTCGAGCGCGGAGTAGGTGGCTGTGTCTGCCACGCGGCCCGCGGCTGCGAGGATCTCCCCCATGATGTCGCCGTAGGCGCGGGCATCCTGCCGCACGTCGAGTCGCGTCATGTGGAGGCCGAAGGTTCGCACAAGGTCGAGCCAGTGCGTGGCGGGGGACTGGTCGGCGAGGCCGTGGTCGTGGCCTAACGAATCGACGAGCAGGGCGACGTCGGCCTCCAGTTCGCCTCCCGACGCATAGGCAGCGTCTGCCGCAGGCTCGGCGAGGCTCGCGGTGTGGGACCGCTCCAGCCGGAAGCGGATCATGCGGAGCCAGCGGCGGTAGGTCTCGTGCGGGGCGGGCGGTTCGAGGGCAGCGGCCAGATCGGGCCACGCCGTGGCGAGGGCGTCGAGTCGCTCGACCAACGGGCCGGCGCCCCGGGCGGCATGGAGCGAGATCGTGAGCAGGTCGTGGAGGCGGTCGCACCAGTCGAGATGGCGGTCGATCGCCGCGGCCCGCAGCCACAAGAGCGTGCGTTCCGTGACATCTGCGGTGACAAACGGATTGCCGTCGCGATCGCCCCCCATCCACGATCCGAACGTCAGGAATGGAGGGATGTGGAACGACTCCCCTGGATAGCATGCTGCAAGGCCGCTGCGGAGCGAGGCATGCACCTGCGGCACCGCCTCCCACAGCCGTGGCATGATCGACAGGCCGCGTTCCACCTCGTCGAGCACGGTCGGCCGCGTGGGCCTGAGAAACTCCGTCTGCCAGAGCACGTCGAGTTCGCTGTGCAGGTCGCTTTCGTGCCGTGAGCGTTCCCGGGGCAGGAGGTCGCTGCGGTCGAGTTCCTGCAGGCTGTGCCGCATCCGCCGCAGCTTCGCCCGGATCGAGCGTCGCTTGGCCTCGCTGGGATGGGCCGTGAAGACGAGTTCGATCGAGAGACGGTCGAGCGCCTGCTGCACATCGGCGGCGGAGAGACCGAGCGACTTGAGTTCGGCGATGCCCGCGGCCAACGACTCGCCGATCGGCTGTGGTGACCGCTCCCGCTCGCGTTCACGGAGCACGCGGACACGCTGCCGATCCTCAGCGATGTTGACCAGGTCGAAATAGATGCTGAAGGCGCGGGCGACGCACTCCGCCTGGGCGGTGTCGAGCGATTCGATCTTTGCCGCGAGCGCCCGTTCGGCATCGTGCCGGCCGGCGCGGCGGTCGCGGGCAAGGCCGCGAACTTCCTCCACCAGGGCAAACGAATCCTGGCCGGCCAATTCCACGATCACGGCGCCGAGCATGTCGCCGAGCAGGCGGACGTCGCGACGCAGCAGATCGTCGTTGGCCACGGAAGAGCCTTTTTATGTGGGGAGTGGGAGAGGGGAGTTGAGGTTGTCTCGGCATGAAGGACGAGACCGAAGGAGTTCGACGCGTGGCCACGAGTTTTTAACTTGTGGAATCGATGCCGGGAACACGGACAAGTTGAAAACTTGCCGCCACAGGGGGAGGGGACAACGGACAAGTTGAAAACTTGCCGCCACGGGGGAGGGGACAACGGACAAGTTGAAAACTTGCCGCCACAGGGGGAGGGGACATCCCGTGCCGAACAGGACTGCAAATGATGCGCCGGGACCGCCTTAAAAAATCTTGGGTGGGAACAGAACATGGTTTTGTGCGGTTATCATGACATTCATGATCACGACAACAAATGATGGGCAGGGGCCACATGGCCCAGTGTGGCGGCAGTGGTGCGCAGTTCTTGCGCTGGCGATGCTGGCGGGGCTGACACTGGTAGCAGCGCCCTCGGTGGGCCAGCCGCCCGCGGCCCCGGCGGCTCCCGCCTCGGCCGCCGATCCAATCCGGGCGATCGAGGCCGAGGCCGAGGCGACGGGGAAGGCCGCGTGGGGACACTGGGGCGATCAGTCTGGCCGCTTCATTTCGTGGTCCAACCATTCCAACCGGCTGATCCCGGTCTACACGTTCGGCACGCTGCTCGACGGTGTGGCGGGCCCAAACAGTGCCTACCGCGATGCCGCACGGCTGACGAGCCTCTACGGCCGGCTGCCCGACGACACGCTCAATCCGGAGGCTGACTACTTCGATCAGACCGACATCCACAGGCTCCAACTGATGGCGGCCGAGGCCGGCAAGAAATACATCGTGCTGGTGGTCTTTGACGGCATGGACTGGACGACCACGCGGACGGCCGCGATCGCCGCGCAAGGCAAGGTGGCCTACGACTCCGGCCGCGGCGCAGGCCTCGGGTTTCAGGACTACCGCGGTGCGCCGACCGATTTTGGTTTTTGTGTCACAAGCCCGGCCAACGACGGCACGAAGGTCGATGTCGATGCCCAGGCCGTGAAGAATCCCGGCGGCGAGACGCCGGGCGGCTACGACCATCGCCGCGGTGGCCAGAGCCCCTGGGCGCCGCTGCCGGACTACCGCTACCTGATCGGCCGCGACCGCAGCCGGCCACATGCCGTCACCGACTCGGCCGCCTCCGCGACATCGCTGTGCTCAGGTCGCAAGACCTACAACGACGCTATCAACGTCGACACGACGGGCCGCCATCTCGAACCGATCGCCCGCAAGCTCCAGGCTCGGGGCTATGCCGTGGGCGCTGTGACCAGCGTGCCGGTGTCGCATGCCACGCCTGCCTGCAGTTATGCCAACAACGTCACGCGGGACGACTACCAGGACATCGCCCGTGACATGCTCGGCCAGCCTTCGATCGCCCACCGCACCGAGCCGCTTGCTGGGCTCGACGTGTTGATCGGTGCGGGCTTTGGAGTGCGGGGAGACCGGGAGAGCGACAAGGATCAGGGGGCCAACTTCGAGCCGGGTGGAAAATACGTGGCCGACTCGACGCTCGCCGCGATCGACGCGCGGAAAGGGGGCCGCTACCGGCTCGCCCTTCGCACCTTCGCCCAGGCCGGTGACGAGGTGCTGGCCGTCGCGGCCGAGGACGCCATTCAGCGGAAGCTGCGGCTCTTTGGCCTGTTCGGCGTGACCGAGGGCAATCTGCCCTACCAGACGGCCGACGGCGATTTCGATCCCGTCGGCTGCCGGCCCGAGCAGCAGGCGTCGGCCGACCGGCTCCGCAAGAAATACTGCCCACTGAAACCCTATTCAGAGGCCGATCTCAGCGAGAATCCGACGCTGGCCGACATGACCCGCGCGGCGCTCGACGTCTTGCACAGCCGGGGCAACTTCTGGCTGATGGTGGAGGCGGGCGACGTCGACTGGGCTTCGCACGCCAACGACATCGACTCGGCGATCGGCGCGGTGAAGAGCGGCGACGCGGCGTTTCAGGCGGTGGTGAAGTGGATCGAGCGGCACGACGCCTGGAACGACTCGGTCGTGATCGTGACCGCCGACCACGGCCACCTCTTCGTGCTCGACGACCCCGCGGCCTTCACGGGGCGGTAAAGCCCATCCAACATCGACATGGGCAGTTGTGCGGCCCAAACCGCCGGGACGGCAGAAGTCTCGTCGCAGTGGCTTTTTCTCCTTACACGACCTACGGCAGCGCATTCCTCAGAAGGTCGATAAATCCAAAAGCTCCTCGAGCTTCCGCCGATCCCGGCTCCGCCGACTCCAGATCGTGAGGAGCCGGTCGGAGGCACGCGCAGGAGTCCGGTGAATTCTGCGTCTCACGAGCGATGTACGATTCGTCCAAGAGCATCCTGTAGCAGAATCCGCCGGCGACGAGCATGCCGCAGCCGGCGAACCAATGCGGATGACTATGCAAATGCCCGTGCCGGATGGCGGTGTAGCCACATCCCCTACAGCAGCGCCTTCATCTCGCGGACGGCCTGTGAGAAGCCCACGAGCACGGCTCGCGACACGATCGAATGGCCGATGTTGAGCTCGCCCATGCCTTCGAGGCGGGCCACCGGCACCACGTTGCGGTAGGTCAGGCCGTGGCCGGCGTTCAGCTCGAGCTTCGCCTGCCGGATCATTAGCCCGGCCCGCGACAACTCCGCGAGTTGGGCATGCCTCTCGGCGTCGGTTGTGGCGTTGGCATAGCAGCCGGTGTGCAGTTCCACGGCCGCGACGCCGAGGTCGACCGCGGCATCGATCTGCCGCGGGCAGGGGTCGAGAAACAGCGAGACGACGATGCCGGCCTCGTGCAGCCGGCGGACCGCCTCCGCCGTCGCTGTCCGGTGGGTGACCACGTCGAGGCCCCCCTCGGTGGTCACCTCCTCGCGCTTCTCCGGCACGAGCGTCACCTGGTCAGGCTTCACCCGGCAGGCGATCTCGATCATCGCCGGCGCGATCGCGGCCTCGAGGTTGAGCTTCACCTGCACGGTGGACTTGAGCACCTCGAGATCGCGATCTTGGATGTGGCGACGGTCTTCGCGAAGGTGGACGGTGATCGCATCAGCGCCGCCAAGTTCGGCAAGCGCCGCCGCCCACACGGGGTCGGGTTCGACGGTGCGACGGGCCTGTCGGATCGTGGCCACATGATCGATGTTGACGCCAAGCGTTGCCATGCGGCTACTCTACCGACGGACTCAGCAGACCGATAGTTACAGTCCCTTTTTCAGCAGGATGACGCTGTTGCCGCGGGGTGTTCGCACCTGCAACACCACGCCCTCGACAGGAGACTCCTTCTCGATCGCCTCAGCGAAGTCGGCGATCGTCTTCACGGCCGTCTTGCCGACCTTGCGGATCAGCACGCCCGGGCCGATGCCCGCCTCGGCCGCCACGCCGTCGTTGTCGACGCGATCGACCACCACGCCGTCGAAGCCCTCGTAGGCGTTCTCGGGCAGCGAAGCCTTGTCGCGGACCTCGATGCCGAAGGCCTCCGAGTAGAAGGTCTCCTCATCCTCTGTGGAGAGCTTGCGGCTGCCGGAGCCGTCGCGCTTCGCGATCTTGTCGGGCAGCGGCTTGACCGAGATGGAGAGCGACATCGACTTGCCGTCGCGCAGCACCGTGACGGTGTGCGGCTTGCCGATGGCCGATTTCTCCACCACTTCCTGCAGCGACCGCGGTCCGTCCACTGCCACGTCCCCTTACGGCTCTTCACTCCGAGCTTCGAGGCCATCTCATTGCTCAAGGGGCCGATCGACACGCCGAGGTAGCCACGTTCCACCGAGCCCTTGGCGATGAGCTGGCCGCTCACCCACTTGGCCAGGTTGATCGGGATTGCGAAGCCGACGCCTTGATAGGCGCCGGTGTTTGAGGCGAGGGCGGTGTTGATACCGATCACCTCGCCGGCGAGGTTGACGAGCGGCCCGCCCGAGTTGCCCGGGTTGATGGCGGCATCGGTCTGGAGGAACTTCGCCCGGCGGATGCTGCCAAGCTCGCGGCCCTTGCCGCTGATGATGCCGGCGCTGACGGTCGTTTCCAGTTCGAACGGATTGCCGATCGCGATCACCCAGTCGCCGATGTCGAGCTTGTCAGAATCGCCGAGCTTCGATACCGGCAGTTCGTGGGCATTCTCCAGCTTGATGACGGCGAGGTCGCTGTCGGGGTCGGTCTTGATCTCCGCCGCCTTGAACTCTCGGCCGTCGGGGAGTTCGACCGTGACCGTGTCGGCCCCGGCAACAACGTGGTTGTTGGTGAGCACGAGGCCGTCCTTATCGACGATCACGCCCGAGCCGACGCCCGACCGGGGTTGTGACTGGCCGCCCTCTGGCTGGTTGAACTCGAAGCCCTCCGGCACCCCATCCTTGAAGAAATCCTCAAACGGCGTGCCCTTGAAGGGGTTTTCGCCGCCGCGGTCAGGCCCTTGCCGCTGGCCCTGCCCCTGCCGCTGTCCTTGGCCCTGTCCTTGTCCGCGGTTGGCGGAGACCTTCTTCGCTTTTGTCTCGCTGCGGACCACCACCACGCTGGGGATGGCCTGCTCCGCCGCATGGCGAAACGCCTTGGAGAGCGAGTTGGCGTGCATGAGGGCTTCGGCCATTTCGGCTGTCTCGTCGCCACGGGCGGCCATCGAGAGGCTGAGCACCGCGGCCACCGGCACCGCACAGGTCAGAAGGTAGGAAAGAACGCCCGGCCGGCGGGCGAACGGGGGCCCCGCCAGACTCATGGAAACGCTCGTATCACGAAATGGGTTCATAAAAGTGTTTTTGACCTTTCTTAGCGGACTTCAGAGGATTGTAGGCAGGCCGACGTGTGGCGCGGAGGCCACCGGCGTCATGCCTGCCGACTCGCGGCTGCAAACGCATCCATGCCGGCTGCCGCGCTGGCACCGGCTTCATCGCGTGTCTGAATTGTCTCTACGCGGGCGGTTTGAGGATGGTTCGTCAAACGGCCGCACTATCGTTTTCGCCGGGGTTTGTCAGGGTGTTGCGTTGACAGGCCGCCGCGAAGGGGCGTACCTTTGGCCAGTGGAATAGGAACGTGGGCACGGTATGGACGGCATGAATCGAAAGGAACAGCAGCAACGGGCTGAGCAGCCGCGGGGTGGACAGCCTCGTTGGGACCGTGGTGATCGGCCCGAGGGCATTGTCGACATCGCGGAGTGCCAGCGGCGGATTGAATACCAGTTTCGTGATCCATCCCTGCTGGTGGCCGCCTTCACGCATGCCTCGGGAGCCCAGCATCGACTGGCGTCGAACGAGCGGCTGGAATTCCTCGGCGATGCGATCCTGGGGTTCATCGTCTGCGAGACGCTCTACCAACTCTTCCCCGATTCGCTGGAGGGAGACCTGACCCGGATCAAGTCGGTAGTGGTAAGCCGGGAGACCTGCGGACGGATCACGGAGCGGCTGCAGCTCATCGACTTTCTCATCGTCGGCAAGGGGCTGGCACTCAACCGTCCGGTGCCGGCGTCGGTGCTCTCAGATCTGTTCGAGTCGCTCGTGGCCGCGATGTATCTTGACGGTGGTCTGGAGCCGGTGCGGGCGCTGGTGGCGCGGATGCTGGAGCCGGAGATCGTCAAGGTGGCCTCTGGCGAGCAGGGGCTCAATCACAAGTCGCTCCTGCAGCAGTTGTCGCAGCGAGATTACGGCGTGACGCCCACCTACGAGGTGGTCGAGGAGGCGGGGCCCGATCACAGCAAGAGTTTTCACGTGTCGGCCCAGATCGGTCAGCGGCGGTATCCGCCGGCCTGGGGCCGTAACAAAAAGGAGGCGGAACAACGAGCCGCCTCCAACGCGCTCTCTGAACTGCAGCTCGAGTCGGCAGCCCGTGGCACGGCCGGCGGGTAGGCCGTGCACGTTCGGCCGCGGAGATCCCGTGACGGCCCCGTCACGACCCCGGCGGGCACTCGCCCAAGCGGTCTTCACGCGATGATGTCGTCGATCGGCGTGCCGTGGTCGATCGCCAGCCGTTTACGGCCGGGGACGTCGAGCTTGTGCGAGTCGAGGCCGAGCTGCTTGAGGATCGTGGCGTGGATGTCGGTGACGTAGTGTCGGTGCTCCACGGCATGGAAACCGAGCTCGTCGGTGCCGCCGTGCACATGGCCCGCCTTGATCCCGCCGCCGGCCATCCAGACCGAAAACGCGAAGGGATGATGGTCGCGGCCGTCGGAGCCCTGCGAGCCGGGCGTGCGGCCGAATTCGGTCGCGAAGATCACGATCGTCTCGTCGAGCAGCCCGCGGCGGTCGAGATCCTCGAGTAACGCTCCTATCGGCTGGTCCACCTGCAGTGACAGCTTCTCGTGGTTGGCCTTGAGCCCGCCGTGGGCGTCCCAGGCGCCGGCCCCGCCGCCGCCGTGCTGGATCTGGATGAATCGCACACCCCGCTCCACGAACCGCCGTGCGGCCAGCAGTTGCATGCCAAAATCCTTGCAGTGGGGCAGGTCGAGTCCGTAGAGATTCTTCGTCTCCTCCGTCTCGTCGGCGAAGTCCACCACCTCCGGCACGCTCCGCTGCATCTTGAACGCCAGTTCATACGAGGCGATCCGTGCGGCCGTCGCCGGGTCGTTCGGGTATTCAACCCCGGTCAGGCCGTTGAGCTGCTCGACCAGATCGAAGCCTATCGACTGCGCTTCACGCGAGAGCGGCCTCTCGGGTCTTCCGAAGGCTAGCGGATTGCTCGGGTCGATCCGCAGCGGCACGGCGTCGTGTGCAGGCCCCAGGTATTGGCCATCCTTCTTGTTCCAGTACTCTCGCGTGCCGATCGAGATGAACTGGGGAAGGTTGTCGTTGAGCGAGCCGAGGCCGTAGTGTACCCAGCCGCCAAGCGTGGGTTGCACCGGGTCGAGCATGTGGCGGCCGGTGTGAAACTGGGTCTGCGCACCGTGGTTGGAGTCTGTCGTCCACATCGATCGCACGATCGAGATCTTGTCGATGTTCCTTGCCGTGTGTGGAAACCAGTCGCTCACCTCGATCCCGCTCTTGCCGTGCTTCTTGAAGCCCACCTGCAGCGGAAAAAGGATGTTTCGCTGCTGGCCGTTGGCGTCGGGGACGGGTGCCCGCTCCTTGGCGAGTTTGGCGGGATTCTGGACCTCGGCGTAGGGACTCTCGGCGATGGTCTTGCCGGCGTATTTCGTGATCTCCGGCTTGGGGTCGAAGCCTTGGCCTTGGGCGCGAAGTGCGGCCTGCCGTCGGGCGGCGTCCAGACGTCGCTGCTGCCGAGCCCGTCGCGCTGGAGCATCGCGCCGAGTGCCAGCCCCGTGAATCCGAGGCCCATGTCTGCCAGGAACGCGCGTCGTCCAAGAAGCCCCCGGCGAAAGCCTGACGATGCGTCGAGCGACGATACAAGCCCCCGGCGTAAGCCGGGGGACTCTTGTCCGGCGGCGGAGAACGTGTTCCAGGTCATGGGTTCACCTCAGCGTCACGAAATCGTTGTGGTTGAGCAGTGCCCACACCATGTGCACGAGCGCCGGATCGGCCCCCGCGCCGGCCGGCTTCCCGAGCGCACGCCACTTGCCGATCGCCGCGGCGCAGGCGGCCCGTTCGTCGGCCAAAGGCCTGCGGTCGAGCAGCATCACGAACGCCCGATCCAGAAACACCTCATCGCTCATGCCGGCACCTGCCGCCGTGCCAGTAGAGATGATCCGCTCCGCGATTGTCGTCGCTGAGTCGTGCACGATCGCCGCATTGGAGAGCGCGAGGGCCTGCTGCGGCACGATGCTCTGGTCGCGTCGGTAGCATTCCTTGACATCCGCATCGTCGAACGTCGTGAGGAAGAGGTTGCGGTCGATATCGGAGTGCCAGAAGTAGATGCTGCGACGATGTGACTTCGACTGTTCGCCAGCGGGGATCGAAGGGCCGCCCATCGTGGCATCGAGCGTGCCGGCCAGGGCCAGGATGCAGTCACGAACAACCTGCGACTCCAGCCGGACCGGCTCGCGTCGCCAGAGGAACTGGTTGTCGGGATCGGTCCTCAGGCTGGCCTCAGCGCCCGCCGTGGACGAGCCCATCCGGTAGGCGGCCGACGTGACGATCAGACGATGCAGGTGCTTCATGCTCCACGGGTGTGTGCCCGCCGGGCCGTCGACCAGTTCGCTTGCCAGCCAGTCGAGCAGTTTCGGATGCGTTGGTGCGTTGCCCTTGCGGCCAAAATCGAAGACCGTGCTGACAAGCGGCTTGCCGATATGCCGCATCCAGATGTGATTGACCGCCACGCGGGCGGCGAGCGGATTCCGCGGGTCGACGATCCACTCGGCAAGGGCCCTGCGACGGCCGGTGCTCGTGGTCGGAAACGGCACCGGCGGATCGTCAGCGGTGGAGTTCTTGAACCGAGTGGGCGTCCATTTCGCGCCGACGAGCGGCGTGAACTTCTCTTCGGCCTCGCCCACCGCTTTTACTGCCTTCTCCAGCGACTCACGCGCCTTGGCCAGTTCCTTCTCGAGAGGTGCGACCGACGCAGCCTCTTTCTTTTCCTGCGCCAGCTTCGCGACCTTGGCTGCAATCTCCGCAACCTTGCCCCATGCCTTGGCGACGGCGAGTTCGCGTTCCGCTCGAACCGCAGCTTTCGCCAACTCATCCGCCTGCTTGCGGAGTGGATCGGCCTCGGAGGCGGAGGCAGAGTCTGCGGCGGCCCATGCGGCCCGCGTCGCATCGGCACGCTTTTCGACCGCTGCCAACTCCGCCTTGGCGACGGCCACTGCCTGCTGCGTCACCGGCGTTGATTCCTTCGCGACCGCCGCCTCGGCCGACTCGACCGAACGGCGGGCCGTGGCGAGATGGGCGTCGAGCACCCACGGCCGGCGCTCGGGCGCGGCTGCCGGCTTCGGGAGCATTATCGGCTGGATTGCGAGCTGCTTGAACGCGATCACGTCGGGCACGCCCGGCTCGATCGGTTTTGTCTTGTCGGGCTTCGTGTCCTCGCCCCGCACGAAGAGATACGTGGGCGTGTCGAGCAGGCCGTCGTAGACCCGCGGGATCCCGTCCTTCTCGAGGTCGCCTTCGCCCGGCACGACGTCGAGCCGCACGCTGATCGGCTCGAAGAAGGCCCGCATCTTGTAGAAATCTTCCTGGCTCACGGGATCGTATTTGTGGTCGTGGCACTTGGAGCAGTTCATCGTCAGTCCCAACAGCCCCTTGCCGACGTGCTCCACCGTCTCGTCCATCCACGGCGTGCGGTTGAAGAGGAACCAGTTGCGGGCGAGAAAACCGGTGGCGCGGAGTTTCGCCGGATCTTCGGGATAGAGCTCGTCGGCCGCGAGCATCTGGCGGACCATCTCGTCGTAGGGCAGGTCGGCGTTGACTGACTCGATGATCCAGTCGCGGTAGTGCCACATGTGCTTCTGGCTGTAGCGAAGCTGGTCTCCCAGACCCCACCAGTCGCTGTAGCGCCAGATATCCATCCAGTGGCGGCCCCAGCGTTCGCCGTGCCGTGGATCGGCGAGCAGCTTCTCGACAAACTTCTCATACCAGTCGGCCGACACATCGGCCCCGAGTGAGGCCAACTCCTCCGGCTGCGGCGGCAGGCCGATGAGATCGAGAGAGACCCTGCGAATCAGAACAGCACGCGGCGGCTCGGGCTGCGGCACGACGCCCGCCTGCTCGTGGGCCTCGGCGAGAAAGGCGTCGATCGGGTTTCTCACCCACGACGTGTTCTTCACGGCGGGCACTTCCGGTCGCACTCTCGGCTGAAATGCCCAGTGGCTCTTCGGGTCGGCCTCCGGTTTCTCATCCGCTGGCGCCGGACAGCCTGCCTTGATCCAGTCCTTCAGCATCGCAAACTGCTCGGCCGACAGCGGCTCACCCTCGCCCTCGGGCGGCATCCGCGTCGCCGGATCGGGGTCGTTCACCCGCTCGAGGATCAGGCTCGCGTCGGGATTGCCCTTCGTGACCACGCCGCCCGATTCGCCCCCTTCGAGCATCAGGGAGACCGTGTCGAGCCGCAGGCCAGCCTCCTGCTTGAGACCGCCATGACAGGAGAAGCAGCGATCCGCCAGCAGCGGCCGGATTTTTTCGGAATAAATGGCCAACTGGGCGTGGGCCTGCCCGCCTGACGGGGCAGGGGACTCGGCCCGGACTCTCGCCACAGTCGGGCCGCCGACAGCCACCGCGATAAGAGTGACCGCGAAGACGCAGGCGGACTGCATTCGGAAGTGGCTCATAGGGCTGGTCTTCGACGGGCTGCCTTCGCCACGAACTCTGGCATCAGCGAACCGTCATCGCGTCTGACGAGCGGGCGGTCATTTCGCTGCTGCCGCAGGGAGCGGAGGCCGTGGCGTGAACGTGGTGATCGGCTGTCCCTTCTGGTCCCAGATCCTCACCACGCCATCCTCGCCGCCGGCCACGATGACGGTTCCCATCGTGTTCACCCCCACCGCATAGACGTAGTCGGTCGAGCCGGCGTAGGCCTGGCCCGTGCCACCTTCGCTGGTTCTCGTGGTGACGGTCTTGTCGCCCGCGGCCGCGAGGAAGTTGTCGGTGGCGCCGATGAATCGCACTGCCGTGACCTCCTTCGCGAGCGGCGGCAGCGAGCGGAGCACCTCGCCGGCCCGGAAGTCCCAGAGCTTGATCGATTTGTCGGCGCTCCCCGTCGCCAACACGCGGCCGTCGGCTCGCCAGCTGACGCCGAGCACGTGCTGGCCATGTCCCTCGAACGACTGCACGAACTTCCCTGTCTCGACATCAAACACCTTCGTGAACCGGTCAGCCGCCCCGGATGCGACCTGCCGGCCATCGGGGGAGAACTGCAGGCACAATACAGCGTCTGAGTGCGGCTCGGTGATCTCGCGGACGAGGCTGCCCGTCTCGACGTCCCAGACCTTGAGCTCGCCGCTCCGCGAGGGCACGCCGCCGCCGGTGGCCAGCAGGCGGCCGTCGGGGCTGAAGTCGAGCGCGGTGACGCGGTCGACGAACACCTGAGGGGAATCGATCGCGCCCAGCCGGCGTTCCAGCACCCACGGTGCGAGCGTGTTCCAGACGACGAGCGACTTGTTGGCGGCCACCGAGAGCAGGCAGCCGGTGCCGACGAACGTGGCGGCGATCACGGCTCCACCCTGGCCTGTGATGGGGTCGAGCAAGTGGCCTGTCTCGCTCGAGAAGAGCCGGATCTCGCCGTCGTCGCCTGCCATGGCGGCCTGGATGCCATCGGGAGAGAAGGCCAGGCTACGGACCGGTCGCCGCTGTTCGGCCATGGCCAGGCTGGCGCGGACCCGCTGGTGCATGGCCGTCTCCATCCGGGCCTGTCCGCTCCCAGCGGCGGCGTCGGCCGACTGCACCGCGCCGGTGACTTCGCCCAGCGTGGTCGTTGCAGCCGCCAACGCCTGCTTGGCGGCCTCGCGGAGCTGGCCGGCCTGAGCCTCGACCGCGACCACCTGCTGCTCGGCGGCGGTCTTCGTGGTGGCGGCCGCGGTCTTGCGAGCGGTCGCCTCGGCCAGTTCCGTATCGGCGGCACGTTTCTTCTCGGTGGCGTTGGTCACCTCTGCGGCGGCGAGCGTCTTCGCATTGTCGTCCTTGGCCTGCTTGAGCTTCTCCTCGGCGGCGGCGAGCGCCTTGGCGGCGGCATCCTGGGCCGTGGTCGCGGCCTTCACCTGCTCCTCCACCTCGGTCGCGTTGCGTTCGGCCATGCCCTTCATGTCGGTGGTCTGCTGCACGAGCGTCATCGCCTTCATCTCGGCGTCCATCGCGGATTCATTGGCCGCTTCCAACGCGGCATTGGCGTCTGCAAACGCCTTCGCGGCGGCCTGCTGCGCCTCGATCGCCGCCTGCGCCGCCGCGGCATCGGCCTCATTTTTCTCGGCCTTCTCGGCCACCGCCGTCGCCTTGAGTTGTGCGGCCGTGTCGCGGACGAGCTTTTCGGCCGACGACCTGCGGCTCTCCAGATCCTTGATCCGTTTGCCGCGGACCTCGACCACCCGCTCGGCCATCGCGAGTTCGTCGACGGCGGTCTTTTCCGCCAGCTTGAGCGTCTCGTATTCGACCCGCACCGGCGGGATCTTCTGCTCCGCCTTCTGGGTCGATTCCTGCGCCCGCGTCACGGTCACCTTGGCCGCGGCATGGGCCTGTTCGGCGGTCGTCTTCTCGGTGTCGGCCTTCATGGCAGCGGCCTCGGCCTTCGTCGCCTCCGTCTCCGCTGCCTTGACCTTGTTGGTCAGATCGACGACCGCGGCCTCGGCCTTCTTGAGGGCCTCGGCGTCTGCCTTCTTTTTCGCTTCTGCCGCCCTCTTCTCATCGTCGGTCGTGGCAGCAGGCTCGGCCGGCGGTGTGGCGGTCGCTTCCACGAGCTTCTTCTTGGCATCCTCAGCGGCGGTGAAGTCAGCCTTGAGCTTCGCGAGTGTCTCTTGTGCCTTCGTGTGATCTGCCCGGGGCTGCGTCACGGCCTCCGTTTTCTTCTTGGCCTCGACGTCGGTCTTGGCCACCTCGAGCACGGCGGCATAGATGGCCTCGCGCTCGGCGTCGCGGTCCTTGATCACCTGGGCGAGATCGGCCTTGGCGTTGAGTGCCCTTTGCTTGGCGAGGTCGACGGCCACCCGCAGGCGGTTGACGGTGCTGGCCACGGGCCGCTCGGCGGCGATCTCGGTGATGAGCTGGTTGTTCTCGGCGTTCCAGAGCTTCACCCGGCCAAACTCGCTGGCCGTGGCGATCCGCTTGCCATCCGGCCGAACGGCGACTGCCGTGATCGGGCCGCCGTCGTCGTAACTGCCCACCTGATTGCCGCCAGCGACGTCCCAGATCCGTGCCGTGCCGTCGTGGCTGCCCGAGAGGAGACGGGTGGCCTTCGCATCGATGGGCACGAGTGACGTGATCCGGGCGGCATGACCGGCGAACTGCTTGATGGGCTGCGGCGCGGCGGGCGGTGCTGTCGCATCGGCGACTGTCGGCGGGGTGGCCATCGATCCGGGGAGCGGCCACGTGCGAATGAGGTTGTCGTCAGTGGCGACGGCGACCTGCGTTCCCTCCATCACCAGCGCGATCGCCGTGACCTGTGCCGGCGACTGGAGCACGCCCATCTCCTTCCCGTCGGCAACGTTCCACATCCGCACCGTGCGGTCGAGCGAGCCGGAGAGGAGCCGGTCGCCCGCGGCGTTGAATGCCAGGGCCGAGACACCTTCGCCGTGTCCTGTCAGGGTGCGGAGCCGCTTGCGGGTGGCCACGTCGTCGAGATGAATCGTGCCCCCTGTCTCGCCGATCGCCGCCACGGCACCATCAGGTGAGACCGCCATGCAGGCGACGTCGGCATCGGCCGCAGCCAACTCCGCGATGCGGACGTTGTGCGGATGCCGCCAGATGGAGACCGTGCGGAATGAACCCGAGGCCAGACGTTCGCCATCCGGGCTGAACGCCAGCGACTGCACCGTATCCATATGGGCGATGTCAGCTAGGCGGGCTATGTCAGTAAGTTGGGCGATGTCGGTCTGGGCAGACGATGTGCCGGTGGCCCGGATCGCCGCCAGCAGTTCGGGATCCTTCAGCCGTCCGATCTCCCGTCGGGTGGGTACGTCGTAGACCAACACCTGATTCGCACAGGCGGCCGCGGCGTGGCTGCCGTCCGGAGAGACGGCCACGGCATAGATGGGGTGAAGGCTGGCCGGCAGCGGCTGCCAGGCGATCGGCCCCGTGCCCGTGACCTCGCCGGCGGCGCCCTCGTTGATCCAGAGTCTGAGCAAGCCCAGCTGCTCAGGGCTGAGGTTGTGCGCGTTGCGATCGTTGTCGGCGGGCGGCATCACCGGCTCCTCGCGGTGCGCCGACATTGTGAAGAGCAGGCTGTCGTCGGCCTTGCCGGGCACGACGGCCGGTCCCGACACGCCTCCCTTGAGGATCATCCGCGGCGTCTCCATCACCAGCTCGCTCTCCGCCACCGACACGTTGTGGCAGGCCAGGCAGTTGCTGCGGAGGATCGGCAGGATTTCTTTTTCGAAGTCGACCGGACCGCGGCGAGCGCTGGCGTGGCGAGCAGGGCGGCCGCGCACGCGGCGGTAGAGATGATGACGCGGCTAAGACGGGAGCGAAGGGCGTTCATGGGGCGACTTCGATCTTGAGTTCGACAGGGCGTTCCAGTTGCAAACCCTGTCCATTGTAGTTCAGCTTCGCCCGCACGATGACCGCGTGCGTTCCGGGCGTGGCCTTGGCGTCGGCCTTCACCACGATTTTTCCCGCGGTCGCGTCTGCGGCGACCTGAGTCTTCTCAAGCGTGATGCCGGTCACTCCCGTCGGCAGCTGGGCTTCGACGTCGACCGGCTGGGCGAAGTCGAGGAGCCGTTTGAGCGAGACGGGAATCTCACCGATGGTGCCGGCGAAGATTGATGCCGTCGGGGCCGCTGCCGCAAACTCCATCGGCGCCTCGAGCACCCGTACGATGATGGTGTCGGAAGCGATGAAGGTGTCGAGTTCCTGTGCCTTCGCGGCATTGGCAAGATCGGTGGCACGTTTGTCGATGAACTTCTGCTCCTCGGTGGCGGCCCGCAGTGTTTCGGCGGCGGCCTTCGCTGACTCAATCGCCTTGTTCTTCGCCTCGGTGGCCGCTGCAATCGTTGCTGCTTGTCCCGAATCGCCCGCGGTCGCCGCCAGCTCGGTCGCCTTCTTCTCGGCCTCGACGCGGAGGGCATCGGCCGCCTTCGACTGTTCGGTGAGCTTCGCCAGTTCAGCCGCAAACTCCTGCTTACGGGCCTCGGCCCGCGCAGCGGCCTCGGGGTTGCGCGGATAGGCCACGCGGATCTGTCCCACGAGGAACGCCGCATAGTCGCCGGGCGCTGCCTTCGTCGGCATGGTCAGCGAGAGCGTGCCCTCGGTGGCCTGGCCATCGATCACCACCGACGGCAGCTGCGGGAAGAGGGAAGGCGGCAGCCCACGGAGTTCCACACGGAGGCTGCCCTTGAGCTCGTGCCGCCGCGGCACCTTGAAGCGGATGTCGAGCTTGCCGGCCCGCGCGACCTCCCACGGTTTCTCCTCGGCCGCCACCAGCCGGAACGCGGCCTCCTCTTCAATCACGGAGAGCATCATGTCGCGCGACACTCGCCCCTCGATCGACTCGACGCGGCTGTTCTTGTTCCAGACCGCCGTGCTGAAGAGAGCCTCGCGGCGGGCCTGCTGGTCGCCGAGTTTCGCGGTGCCCACGATCGTGATCGAACCACGCCACGCAGCCGCATCGTCTGCCGCCTTGAGCACGATGCTGGCCTGGTGTTCGCCGGCGGGGATGCTCACCGTGGGGCATGTCACCCCGGGCGGCAGGCCCTCGACGGAGATCGCGATCGGGCCGGTGAACCCACCCCGACGATAGGCCTGCAAGACAAGTGACTGCGTGCCGCCGCGGCGCAGGGTGGGGCCGGACGGAAACGCAGGGCTCTGCAGGTCGGCGTGTTGCACGAGCGCCTTGCAGGTGGCCAGCAGCTGGAACTCTGGCACGGCCTGCCGCACGACCATCCGGTAGACGTTTCGCTGCTGCGCGAGCGAGCCCGCGTAGAGGTCGCGGACCGTGATGCGGTAGGTGCCGTCGGCATCGGCGGTGAACTGCACGGCGGGGTCGTGGGTGAGGATGTCGAACGGCCGGTTGTTGGAGAATCGCTGGGCCGGTTCGTCCTGCTCCGCGACCGTGCGGACGGTCTCCTTCCCCTTGTCGTCGGTGCCCACGAATTCGACCAACACCGCGGGATCGGTGGGCAGCGTCAGCCGTTCCGAGAAGACCTCGACGGAGTAGCTCTCCCCCTTCTTGCCGGTGAACGAAAACCAGTCGGCGTCACGGTCGGGGTGAAACCGGCCGGCGACCTCGCAGGGGAGTGTGAGCGGTTGCGGCTTCGAGCGTTCGTTGTTACCCGGCTCCTGCTCGACCACGATCGGCAGGCTGGTCAGTGAGATGAATACGGGGTTCGACGGTCCCTGCGGCGAGGGCAGCCGATAGTCGAAGCCCTGCACCTCGACCTCATTGGGATCCCGCCTCGTGCTGGCGCCGCTCAGGCTGAGGTTCTGCTGCTGCGTGGGCGCCGCGATCTGCACGTCGACCTGCTCGAGCCCAGCGTCGGCCTGCGGCACTCCCGGCACCGGCTTGCCGCCGGGCAGGTTCCTGCCAAAGAGCGTGAACGGCCCGGTCGTGCCCGCGGCCGCCACCGGCGGCCATGCATAGTCGATAAACGGTCGCGTGCCGAGCACGAGCCGATAGGGGAAATGGCTGCCGCCCCGATACGTCGCATCGGCGATCCTGACACGGTAGGTGCCATCGGCCGGCGCCGTGAAGTCGACCACCGGCTCGCGGCGATAGGTGCCGCGGCTGAATCGCAACTGCTCGCCGTCTGCGTTGAGCACTTCCACCAGCGGGCTCAAGCGGGAGTCGAGGCCGCGCGACTGGCAGAGCACGACCACCCGTTGGCCGGCCTTGGCGTCGAACTGGAACCAGTCGAGATTGCCGCTGTCGGCCCGGGCATCGACGATCGTGTCGAACGGCAGCGGCATCGCCTTGTCGGCAGCGTGGTTGTCGGCGGTCTCCTTCGCCTGCGGCAGGTCGCTCACCTCGAACGGCCGCGGGCTCGACAGCCCGAAGCGGCCCGCCACCCGCACTTCGTAAAACCCGGGCGGCACGTCCTTGCCGATCGTCACCGCGTAGCGGGTGGCAAACGGCTCAGGCGTCTTGTCGAACGGCCGCGGCGTGAGCTTGGCCGTGGCGGTGATGCCCGGGTGCGAAAAGATCAGATGGGTCGCCTCGTCGAGGTCTTCTACCTCGATGCCGACTTCGAGATCGGTGCCCTGCTGGCCACCCGGAGGCGACAGCACGAGCAGCCGAGCGTTGGGGAGCCCCGCGGCCGAGAGCGTGGTCGCCATCAACAAGCACGGAAGGAGTGCCGCTGCGGCAGGAAAAACATTCGCCATGAAACACCCCAAAAGGCAGGCAAGAAGAGGCAGGCAAGAGCCGCGATCGCGATCGAGCGACTAGTGGTTGAAGAGGAATTCCTTGCTGTTGAGCAGGCTCCAGACGACGTCTTCGAAGGCCTGCTGCGAGTATGCCTTCTGCTCGAGGTAGGCGAGCACGAAGGTCTGCTCTTCCGCTGTCGGTGGACGGCCGAATGCCGTCAGGTAGAGCTCGCGGAGCTTGGCGTCGCTCTGGGCCGACTGATCTTTCGCGAGGGTGGCGGCACGGCCGCTGCCGTTGCTCAGCTTGCCCATGATCTCCGCCGAATTGACCAGATGGAGGCCCTGCGAGAGGTTGGCGTCGGAGCCGCGCTCGCATTCGCAGGCGCTGTCGCCCTTCGGCCTGCCGAACACGGTGAGAAACTCCGAGGAGTAGTCGGCGTAGGGCAACTGCACGGCCCGCGAGCCGGGCGGCATGCCGCCGAAATTCGTCTTCGTGCCGGTCGTGGCGTCGATCGCGTCGCAGAGCACCTCCGCCGGCAGTCGACGGGGATAGGAGCGGGAGAAGTTCTGGCGGTCGTCGGCGTTGTATTGATTCGGATCGGAGCTGAGCTGGTAGGTGGTCGACTGACAGATCGTCTGCACGAGATCCCGCATGTCGAAGCCGTGGTCAACGAATCGCTTTGTGAGCGCGTCGAGCAGTTCAGGATTCGACGCGGGGTTCGTGGCCCGCATGTCGTCCTCCGGATCGACCAGCCCGCGGCCGAAGAAGTGCTTCCAGGTGCGGTTCACCAGCGACCGCGCGAAGAACGGGTTTTCTGGCGACGTCAGCCAGTCGGCCAGTTGCAGCCGCGGATCCTCGCTGGCGTCGATGGTGAGCGGTGTGCCGCCGAGACCCGCAGGCGTGAGCTGGTCGCCCGACTTCGGGTGCTTGGCCGTCGCCACGCCCGTCTTGTGGAAGATCCGCTGCTCGGCCTCGTTGAGCCCGGGCTTCTTCCCAAGTTGCGTGAAGAATGCTGAGAACCGGGCGTAGTCCTCCTGGCTCCACCGCTCAAACGGATGGTGATGGCACTTCGCGCACTGAATTCGCTGGCCGAGAAACAGCTGCGCCGTATCCTCGACCTGAGCGTTGACGTCTTTCACAGCCCGGTACCAGAGCACCGCGGGGTTTTCGCTCGCTTCGCCCGCCGCCGTCATGACGTGCCGCACGAACTGGTCGTAGGGCATGTTTTCCTGGATCGCCTGGCGGATCCATTTATGGAAGGCGTAGTTGCCCGGCTTGCCGGGCTCGGCAAACTCGGAGTCGAGCTGGTTGCGGAGCAGGGCGGACCACTTGGTGGCGAACGTGTCGGCGTAGTCGCCGCTGGCCAGCACCTTCTCGATCACCGCGTCGCGTTTGCCGGCCGACGGGTCGGCGAGGAAGGCCTCCGCCTCGGCGGCGGTGGGCAAGCGGCCACCCAGATCGACCATCATCCGCCGCAGGAAGGTCGCGTCGTCGGCGACCGCAGAAGGCGGGAGCCCCAGCACCTTGAGCTTTGCGAAGACCAGCTCGTCGATGAAGTTGCGGGCGGGGGGCAGGGATGCGAGCGGCGCGCCGAGCGGAATCGTGGCCCGAGCGACCGCCACCTCCGTCTGGTAACGGACCATGATCGCCACGTCGCCCGTCTCGTCGTTGGTCCGCACGAGGCCGCGCTTGCCGATGCTCGCCATTTCGGGCACGTTGGCCTCGTAGACGGCGGTGCCGGTGACGTCCTCACGAGAGCCGTCGCTATAGATGGCGGTGACGAGCAGCTGTTGTTCGGCGTGCGGCCGCATCAGCCGCCACGCGGGGTAGACCTCGAGCTTCAAGAGCCGCGGGGCCGCGGGGTTGGCCGGTGGGCCACCGGCAGCGATCCAGTTGCGGATCAGTTTGTAGTCGGTGGAGCCGGGCTCGAGCCGCCCGCCGCCGCCATGCGCCACGAGGCCCGTGCCCTTCTGCAAGAGCAGGCTCTGATGGGGTGCGGCGAACGAAAGCCGTCGAGCCCGCGACTCTTTGATCAGATGTTCGTAATCCTCCGCTGGCTCGAAGCCGAGCAGCGACAGGCGGAAGCCGTTCTGTCCGTTGGCCGCGCCGTGGCAGCCGCCACCGTTGCAGCCGTTCTTCGTGAGGATCGGGACGATGCGGTTCGCAAAGTCGTAGCCGGGATTCTGTTCGAAGCTCTCGACGGTGAACGATACCGTGGCGGTCAGCGGGGGCGTGCTTGCGATCGTGGCGGTGATGGTCGTCGCGCCGTTGGCCAGCGGGCTCACCACTCCCTGCTCGTCCACGGCGACCACGCCGGCCGGCAGGGAAGTGAACGTGGCGACGCGGGTGAGGTCGAATGTTTTGCCGTCGGCGTCGGTGCCCGTCACCACGACCTGTTGGCGGGCATCCTCGCCACGCAGCACGACGCCTTCGCCGTCGGGGCGGCCGTTGTGCATCGAGAGCGACACCGGGCGACCGTTCGCGGCTGGTGCCGCAGGCGTAGCGGGAGCTGCGGCAGGGGCCTCGTCGGCGATACCGATCGTGGCCGACAAGAGGGCCGACAGGGCGGCCGTCACGCAGACGAACATCGCCAGGGCGATGTGGCTGGCAGCAGGTCGTTTCATGGTTGTCGCCTCAGTGTCTGCAGCACCACGCACGGCTGGTCAGATGAGTTCGCGGATGGGATTTCCGAACGGCAGGATCGGCATCGGTCGGCCGGTGTGATCCAGGAACGAGTGGGTGTAGTCGATGCCGAGATGCCGGTAGACCGTGGCCCAGAGGTCGTTGGGGGTGAGCGGCCGATCCTTGGGATCCTCTCCCTTGGCGTTGGTGGAGCCCACGACCTGTCCCATTTTCAGTCCGCCGCCCGAGACGAGCACCGACATCGCCCGCGGCCAGTGGTCGCGGCCCGGCTGCTTGACGCCAGTGGCGGTGCCAACGGCGTAGTTGATTCGCGGCGTGTGGCCGAACTCGCCGGTGGCGACGACGAGCACCCGCTTGTCGCGGCCGCGGGCGTAGAGATCTTCTATGAGAGCCGTGACGGTCTGGTCGTAATAGGGAGCACGGAACCGCGTGTCGGTGAAGATGTGGCAGTTCACCGCGTGGCAGTCCCAGTTGTAGGTCGTGCCGAAGGGCAGTCCGCCCGGGGCCATCGGGTTTTCGAGCACCACGCTCACGAAGCTCGCTCCAGCCTCGACGAGGCGACGTGCCATCAGCGTGCGCTGTCCCCAGGAGTGGTTGCCATATCGCTCGCGCACCTCAGCGGTCTCCAGTGAGAGGTCGAACGCATTGCGGGCGGCCTCGCTCGTGAGCAGGTCGTAGGCCTTGGTGTTGAACCGGTCCATGGCGGCCATCGCGCCGGAGCGGTCGACCTCGCGCCGCAGGCGATCGACGCCACCGAGCAGCGATCGTCGGTCGGCGAGCCGCGTGGCCATGTCGCTCGTCAGCGAGAGGTTCTTCACCTGGAAGGCCTTGTCGCTGGGGTTGCCGGGGATGGTGAAGGGTGCATACGACGGGCCGAGATAGGCCGAGCCGAAGGCGAACGTATCGACGCCCTGACGGCCATCATCAGGCATGAGGATGTTGTGGGGCAGGCCGCGGGAGATGGTGTCGCGCATCTTGGCGACGACCGACGGGCAGGCGGGGGCGTCGTTGACCGTGCCGACCGGCGTCTTGGGAATGCGGCCCGTCATCAGCCGCTTGTGTCCGCCGCCGTGGTCGGCGAAGTCGTGGGAGATGGAGCGGATCAAGGAGAAACGATCAGCCACCTTCGTGTGGAGCGGGAAGAGTTCGGTGACCTCGATGCCCGGGACGTTGGTCTTCACCGGCTTGAATTCGCCACGATATTCGGCCGGGGCCTCCGGCTTCATGTCGTAGGTTTCCATGTGGGGAAACCCGCCCGGCAGCCAGATGAAGATGACCGCGGTGTCGTCCGGGACAGAAACCGTGCCCGCCTCGGCCCGCAGCCGCAGCAGGTCGGAGAGCCCCAGGCCGGTCGCCCCGATGGCACCGATCTCCAGGAAGCTGCGTCGTGACACCGGCCCTGCACAGTTGCCGGAAGCCTGCTCAGTTCCACCCGCCCAATTCGATCTGCCCATGGTCCCTCTCCTCTGAGTCTGGGTTGCGCCCACTGCTGGCGTGGAGCGCCGTTGGCCGCTTTCGCGGTCAATTGGCTGTCGCTGTCATGACAACGATTGTACCTTATTCTATCGTCACATGACGCTCACAATTCCTTGTCCGGTTTCCTGTCCGGGTGGAAGTGCCTCAGTAAATCATTGACTGGCAATGGTTTAAGTCAAGTATGGCATTCGACTGGCGGCCCATGCCACCGGGGGACGGCTCTCACTCGTCGTCGATATGGAGCTTGTGCATGACACGGTGCATAAACGGGGCCAGCACGAGCGAGGCGGCACCGATAAACAGCAGCCCGGAAAAGAGCGCGTAGAACGAGGCGAACAGTTTGCCGGCGTCCGAGGCGATCGGATCAACGGGCCCCATGCCGCCGAGAATCATGGAGGCGTTCACGAGGGCGTCGATCCACGGGAGGCCGCCGAGATGGTGGTAGCCCAGCACGCCAAGCCCCAGGGCAGTTCCCACCAACACGGTGGCCGCGGCGATGTAGCCGAGCACGCGAAGGAAAAAATGGTGCCGTGGAAGCAGTGGAGCGGTGCGATGTTCGAACATGCGACAGATCATACTTTGTCGCCGACCCACGGCGAAGGCTTTGTCGCCGACCCGCGGCGAAGGGAGGCCACGGGCGGCGTTTTCCCGGCGAGGGTACGATGGAAGAATTCCGTCCCTCCGATCCGAGTAGCCCAGCGTGTCGATGTCTGTCAGCCCTTTCGCGCCGGTGACGGTGATCATCGTCAATTTCAATGGCGGTGAGCATCTGCTGCGGTGTCTGTCGTGCCTGGCAGAACAGGACACGCCGCCTGAGCGGATCGTTTTGATTGACAACTGCAGCACCGATGGGTCGGCGGCCGCTGCACGGGAGTGGGTGGCGAGGGATGATCGACTGACGGCCAGGCTCGAGCAGATCGATTCCGACGTCAACGCCGGGTTTGCGGCGGCCAACAACCGCGCCGTCGAAGCTTGCACGACCGAATTCGTGGCCCTGCTCAATCCCGATGCCTTTCCCGATCGGGGCTGGCTGACGGCGCTCTTGGCCGCCGCACGGCAGCATCCGGAGGCGGCGTCGTTCGGATCGTGGCAGCGGCTCGATGGTCGGCCCGGCCTGCTCGACGGCGTGGGAGATGTCTATCACATCAGCGGCGTCGCCTGGCGGGATGGCCATGAAAAGACACATGGCGACTGCTACGAGCCAGATGGGGAGATTTTCTCGGCGTGTGCCGCGGCGGCGCTCTATCGGCGAGAGGCGTTCCTTGAGGTGGGGGGCTTCGACGAGGATTTTTTCTGCTACTTCGAGGACGTCGACCTGGGCTTCCGCCTGCGGCTGGCGGGATATGCCGCCCGGTCGGTCGCCGCCGCGGGCGTGTCGCACGTAAGCTTCGCTTCAGCGGGTGGTCGCAGGAGCACCTTCGCGGTCTATCACGGCCACCGCAATCTCGTCTGGTGCTTCGTCAAGAACATGCCCTTCCCGCTCGTGCTCGTGCTTCTCCCAGGGCACATCGCCCTGCTGTTTTACGATCTGGCTTTGTTCACACTGCGGGGCTGCGGGGCTGCGGTCGTGAAGGCCAAGTGGCATGCCATGCTGGGCCTGCCGAAATTCGTGGGAAAGCGTCGGGCGGTCACGCGTCGGGCCACCTGCGGCGATATCTGGCGGATCATGGACCATCGCTGCTGGCCCAAGAGCCGACGAGGCTCACGAACTCAGTGAACCCCGCCGGCGGGATGCCAAGACCTCTCGGCGAAAGGCGGCGGCCCACACCAGATTCCCTGCCAGGCAGAGCGGCAGGAGCAGCAGAAAGGTTGGGAGATATCGTCTTCTTTTGCTACAGCGCAGCAGGCGGACGAAGATCAAGGGCAAGACGATCACGGGCGTCAGGAAGGCGAGGGCAGGAAACCGTAAAAAAAGCAGCGATCTGTGACGCATCATGATCAACTGGTCGGCGGCGGAGGCGGCTCCCATCTTCGCGTTGTAGCGGAAGAACTCCTGTCTGCCCTCGCGGTTGCGGTGCAGCACCTCCACGCGGGGATCGTAGACCAAGTCGAAACCCTGCGGCTGCATCTGATGCGACAGGAGCACGTCCTCGCCAAGCGTCTGATCAGGGAACCCATTGTCGCGGAGCACGTCGGGCCGATAAGCGCAGTTGCTACCGAGCAGAAAATTCCGATTCCGTTGCGGCGGTCCATCGTGGGGAAAGTGCCGGAAGAATTCGAGGAAATAGACGCCGCAGCCGGTGAGACTTTCTGGGTTGAGAATCCCAAGCGATCCCCCGGCACCGCCGGTGGCAGGATCTGCAAAGTGCTTTTCGAGGGCGGCGATCCAGTCGTGAGGCACCACGCAATCCTGGTCGACAAAAAACAAGATTCTTCCCCGTGCGATCGCGATACCGCGATTGCGGGCGGCGCCCGCCGAGAGCCGGGTGGGCGACAGAACGCACGTCACTTTCGGAAACTGCTCGCGGACGATCTCGCAGCAGCGGTCGCCCGAACTGTCGACGACAATGATCTCCGCACGCCGCCCCTCCGTGGCCCGCTGCACCGATGCCAGGCAGGCGGCGATCGTGGCGGCGCCGTGGTAGGCCGGAATGACGACGGAAATGTCGACGGGGTCGTCCGTGGTGGCCGGTATCGCCGATGGTGCCGGGGTGGTTGTCATGGCACCTGCTGGCTTCCTGCCCGCAGGCGCACCTGACGGTAGAGTTCGAGATCGCCCGCGATCATTTCGCGAATCTGGTCGGCGAAGGGGGCCAGTTGATCGCTGATGTCGGTTGAGGCGACGTTTTCCCGCCGGTTGAGACTGATGTGCAAAGGGATTTGCAGTTCAGTAGCGACACTGGCCATGAACTCTGGAAACCTCTCCCGGATTCCGACGATCCTGACTCGCTCAAGATTCTGCAGGGCCTCGTCGACGAGGGATTCGGAATATTCGACGGTCCATTCGGCGCGTGGGCGTGACGCCAGGCAACGAACTTGGTGATTCACGATGTGGGCGTTGCAAAGTGTGGGATCGCTCAAAAGCTTTTCCGGCGGGATCCCTTCGACTCGCCACAGGTGACTGATGGCCGAAGTCGTCCTGGCGAAGGGTTCCCGTAGGCAGGTGATAACCTCCCGATCAGGGAAAAGTTCCAGCAGGCTGGAGAGGGTGTAGTGCCCCATGACGAACCGTCGCGAAGTGACGAGATCGAATCGGTCTCTCAAGGCATCGAACGGCAGATAGTCCCACTTATTTGTCTCAAGCTCGGTCTTCGAGGGAAAGACATCTTTGGGAAATGCTTTGCTCAGGATTGTGCGGAGCGTTGTTCCTGCCGTCTTGGGAATGTGCAGGATCGCATACGGCCGCGGAGTGGCGGGTCTTGGGCAGATGCAGAGTCGCATACCGCTGCGGCGCGGCCGTGGCTTCGCCATGCAGTGCGGGGATGGGAGTCGGTGCCGCGGCTGCCGGCGCGGATGGGGGCGTCGGCACGTCTTCGCGAAGCCAGGTCTTCTTGCGGCTTGGCGGGAAGGCCAGGCTGTAGTCGACCACTACCTTGTGAAAATTCGGACCATAGTGAGGATCGTTGTTGATTTGCCTGCCCCAGGTCCGCTTCATGTGTGCGATGTCGCGTTTGAAGCGTTCGATGGCCTCGGGCCTGAGGTCCGACCCGCGTGAGATCGATTCCAGGTGGGTCAATTCCGCCTGTGGCGTGCAGATGATCTGGTAGCCGCGCTGTCCCACCTTCAGGCAGAGGTCGACGTCGTTGAAGGCCACAGGCAGGTTTTTCTCGTCAAACCCGCCGACCTCGTCGAAAACCGTCCGACGCATCGCCAGGCAGGCCGCCGTGACAGCCGACATGTTGCGGGCGATCCGCAGATGGTTGAGATGACCGGGGGCATCAGCCGCCACCCGTTCGTAGACATGGCCCGCCACCGGCTCGATCGCGCCCACGCCCAGGATGACGCCGGCGTGCTGGATCGTGCCATTTTCATAGAGCAGCCGGGCCCCCACCGCCCCCACCTCGGGCCGCACGGCCTGTGCGACCATGTTCGTGAGCCAGTCGGGTTGGCGGATCAGGATGTCGTTGTTGAGTAGGAGCAGGATCTCGCCATGCGACTGGGCGATCGCTTTATTGTTGATCGCCGAGTAGTTGAAGGGGCCAGGGCAGGGGAGGATCCGCACCCTCGGATCGGAGGCGAGGCGGTCGAAGAGGCGAAACGTCGCCGGTTCGCTGCTGTCGTTGTCGGCGACGATCACCTCGAGCGCGGGATAATCGGTGGCCACCAACAGTCCGCCGAGGCATTTTCCCAGCACATCGGCTCGGTCGCGGGTGGGAATGATGACCGATACCAGTGGCGGCGGGCTGGGGACCGTCCGGCGGACCTCCAGCCATCCGGGGGCGCCGGGCAGGGGGGTCACGGTGGCACCGTCCTGCCCGGTGCGTTTCAGATGCTCGCTAACCACCTCCATGGCGGATGCGTGGTCGAGGCTGTCTGCACCGCGTGTATCGGTCTTCTTGCGGGAGTGGTGGAGCACGAGCGGGATATGGCGGATGCGCTGGGCCGTCGTTGCCGCACTTGCCCGCAGGACAAGGTCGTAGTCGCGGCAGCCTCGAAAGCCGGCTCGAACGCCTCCGATGCTCTCGATCAGGCAGCGGCGCACCACCTTCAGATTGCCGACCATGTCGTGGCTGAGCATCATCTCCGGGTTCCAACCCGTTTTCATGATCGGCTGGTACCGCTGGCCGGCGTCGTCGGCGTGGTCCTCGTCGCTGAAGAGGATGTCGGCGTCGGGGTGCGCGATGATCTCGGCGGCCATCTCATAGAGGGCCCGCTCCAAGAGGAGATGGCGGGGATCAAAGAGCACTGCAAACTCGCCGCTGGCAATCGCCATCGCCGCCTTGGCGACAGCGGCGTCGCGGGTGTCGGCGACCGCGTCGGCAATCCTGATCCGCGGGTCGGCGGTGGCCGCATCGGCTAGCAGTGTTCGCACCGACCGCGACTGCGCCGCCGCTGGTCCCAAGGCGATGCAGAGCTCCGTTGCCGGATAGAGCTGCCGCAGCGCAGACTCGATGCCCGACCCGAGGTGCCCGGCATTATCGGTGAAGATGGGCATGATCACGGAGAACGTCGGCCGGCTGGGGAAACGGTCGATGTGGCTGGCGATCGCCCTGCGATCCGATTCGCTCAGCGTGTCGAAGCGAGCGATCCACTCGGTGTACGGGGCAACAGGGGGCCGCTGGGTCTCCTGGATCGTCCGCACCAGCCGTGCGCCGCCGGGAAGCTTTAAAAGCGCTGCCGCAGTGCGCAGACAAAGGTCATGGATCCGCTGGTGGCGGCGGATCAGCGTCAGCAGGGCAACGGTGGTGTCGGCGAGCCGTCTTGGCAGGGGCACGGTAAGAGTCGCGTAAACCTATGTGTTGTGGGTGAATCACACCTCGGGCGTGACTGGCTCCCACACTCGACAAAACGCGGGGCGGCGCAGATTCGCATTTGCAGCTTACAGTGAAGTAAGCTGGTTGGGCAGGGTCGGACGGGCTCGGTTCGCCGTTTGAGGGGTGTCGAATGATCGAATAAAACGAGTTGTCCCCGGATCCCCGGAGTGTGTCCAGGTGCCCCGGATATTGAAGATTCAATCTGAAGAGGTGCGACGCATGCCTGCGAGTGACGAATTGGTGAAGCGGAACAGCTTTGTGAACCCTTTGCCAGGGGTTCCTGATGTCGAGTCGCCATTCTTCCACGACATTTTTGCCAGCAAAGCCATCGATGCAGAGACCTTGCGGGTGGCTCGGGAACTGAATGAACGGGGCTATGCCGTCATCGACTTTCCAGATCCGGGCATCGACGAGCGGGTGGAGCGAATCAAGGCCGACCTTGGCCCTCGGTATGACTGGGACAACTGGCGCAAGGAAGGCTGGCGAAATAACCAAGGCTTGCGCATACAGGACGCATCGACTTTCAACGCCGATGTGGCGGCTATCGCCTCGAACGTCAATATCCTGCGTTTGTTGCAAACGCTCTACGGTCGTCGTTGCTTTCCGTTCCAGACCCTAAACTTCCCAGTCGGAACGCAGCAGCCGCGGCATACCGACAGCGTACATTTCAGCAGCGTGCCCGAGCGTTTCATGTGCGGCGTGTGGCTGGCCATGGAAGACATCGATGAAGGCAACGGAGCACTCAACTATTATCCGGGCAGCCACCGATTGCCGATCTACGTGAACGAGCATATCGGCGTTTGCTCGGCCGAGCAGGCACAGCCCAGGTCGCACTACGTCGATTTCGAGAGAATGTGGGCTGAACTGGTGCGAGTCCACCGTCTGCCGAACGAGGTTTTTCGGGCCCGTAAAGGCCAAGCCTTGGTCTGGGCAGCCAATCTTTTGCACGGCGGGGGGGCCCACGTGGACCCCACCCGCACGCGATGGAGCCAAGTTACCCACTATTTTTTTGACGACTGCGTCTACTACACGCCGATGCTGTCCGATCCGATTTACGGTTCCGTCTTCTATCGGAACGTGACGGACATTTCCACAGGCGAGCGTGTGCCAAACAAGTACGGTGGGCATCCAGTCTCAGTGCAACTCATGGCGAAGGCATCGCCAGGGAGGGAGTGGTGGCGAACGCCCGACGCCAACCGGCCGAATGGTTTCGATGCCGCGGCCTATCTGCTGGCCAATCCCGACGTCGCCGCCGCAGGGGTGGATGCGGCGCAGCACTATCGCCAGTTCGGCCAGCGCGAGGGACGGCGTTTGCGGCCCTGAGACCCTCTCACCCGGTTAATCCGAGTGGGCACTGCCGCCTCATTTCTTGTCGCCATAGCGGATGAAGTGGTAAAGCGGATTCAACCCCTTCCTTTCCACGTCCGGGTTCTGCTAAAGATAGGCCGCGGTATCAAAGTTCGCCGAGGGGTTCCTGAGTTCCCTCGCCCCGACCATCACGTAATGCACGACGGGATCCAATCCCGACGCCTTCGCGTCGGGATAGGTGAGTAAATACCACTCTGCGTCGAAAAGCGGCGAACGCTCCACGACCCAGCGTTGCAGGTCAAAGAGTTCGGCTTTCGATGCCCTGAGTGAGGCAATTTCCCCTCCGAGCGACTGCGCCAGCACATCAATCTCACCCGGTTGTCGGGACGAAGCGAGACGTTGTGGAAGTCGTTTGTGTTCAAGAAATGTCAGGGTGGAGCGAAAGTTCCACCAGCCGGCTGATGCATGCGGCCGATGATCGAAAGACACTCAACAAATTCTACCTTGCG
>JAPLNQ010000047.1 GCA_026401075.1 Planctomycetia bacterium | reverse complement strand
GATAACGTCAAGGACCAGGCCGTCTACGAAGACATCTTCTGGAGCCTGCTCAACTCGACCGCGTTCCTCTTCAACTACTGACAACGCTCGCCCGGAGTCCCCCGGCTTCCGCCGGGGGCTTTTATTCAGGCAATACGCTTTTCGGTTTTCGCCGCGGGCTCTACAACAACGGCTTCCAGATCACCCACGGAGAGCCCTCATGAGCCCGATTCCCCAAGAAGATGTTCTCGTTGTGCCACGGTCGCTCCTCGAGCGGGCGGGGATCTTTCAGGGTTTCTGTGGCGACACGGCCAGCTACCTGCCGCTCCTGCTCGACCCGCGGCACACGTCGTGGCGGCCGCGGGCGAGCGTGGAAGAGGATCCGTCGTTCAAGCAACTGATTCCCTACTGCGTGCTCTCGTGGCGGGCTGAGGACGGCACGCCACACTATTTCGCGTACACCCGCGGTGGTGGCCAGAGCGAGGCGCGGCTACGGGCCAAGCGGTCGGTCGGCATCGGCGGCCACATCGCCAGCACCGACGGCGAGCATGGCGACGACGTGTCGTATGAATCGGGCATGAAGCGGGAACTCGCCGAGGAGGTGGCCATCGGCGGCACCTGGACGTCGCGGTGCGTGGGACTCATCAACGACGATGCCACGCCGGTGGGGAGCGTCCACCTGGGCATCGTGCACATCATGGAACTGGAGCGGCCCGAGGTCTGCTCCCGCGAGAGCGAACTCGTCGAGTGCGGGTTCGACACGCTCGAAAAGCTGCTGGCCGACCGCGAGCGGTTCGAGACCTGGTCGCAGATCGCGCTCGACGCGATCGCCACCGGCGCGGTGGCCTAAAATGGGGACGGGAGCGATTTTCCAGTCATGGCAACGCAACGCGGATCTGGGGACTCAAGGGAAAATCGCTCCCGTCCCCATTTTTAAAAAGACATGACCACCAGCCCGCTCGCCGACGTCGTCTCCAGCCAGTACGAGCGATGGATGTACCCCCAGCCCATCCTGGATCTTCCGGGGTGGCTGGCCAACAACTGGCAGTGGTTCGACCCCAGCCACGCGCACCGAATGTTCTGGCCCGACCGCGATGCCAGGCCCGGAATGGACATCCTCGTGGCCGGGTGCGGCACGAATCAGGCGGCGGTGCTGGCCTTCACGAATCCCGAGGCGAAGGTCGTGGCGATCGACGTCAGCCAGCCGTCGCTCGACCACCACGCGTACCTGAAGGACCGGTATGCGATGAAAAACCTGGAGCTGCATCGGCTCCCCATCGAAGAGGTGGGCTCGCTCGGTCGCGACTTTGATCTCATCGTCTCCACTGGCGTGCTCCACCACATGGCGGAGCCTAAGGCCGGCATGAAGGCGCTCGCAGCGTGCCTGCAGCCCGACGGCGTGGCCGCGATCATGCTCTACGCGAAGTATGGACGGATCGGCGTCGAGATGCTGCAGGGGGTGTTTCGTGAGCTGGGCCTGCGGCAGAACGACCCCTCTGTGCTGATGGTCAAAGACGCGCTGGCCACGCTGTCGCAGGACCACCCCATCAGGAGCTACGTCTCCGTCGCCCCGGATCTCGAGTTCGACGCGGGGCTCGTCGACACGTTTCTGCACGGACGTGAACGCAGCTACACGGTGGACGACTGCCTCGACCTCGTCACCTCCTCAGGTCTGGTCTTTCAGGATCTGTTCCTGAAGAGCGCCTACTACCCGCCGTCTTCGTCGACGAGCGCGTTCCATGCCGCCGTGGCGGCGCTGCCGGAGCAGCAGCAGTGGTCGATCATGGAGCGGGTCAACATCCGCAACGCCTGCCACTTCTTCACGGCCTGCCGTGCTGACCGGCCGCGTGCGACGTACGCGATCGACTTCGCGTCGCCCGGGGCGATCGACTTCGTGCCGTCATTTCGATACCGCTGCGGGCTCAGCGGCTACCAGCTCTCCCGGTACAACTGGACGACGACCCTCGACGCGGTTCAGGTGGCGCTTGCCGAGCAGGTGGATGGCCGTCGCACGATCCGCGAGATCATCGCCGCCGCGTCGCAGCGCGGGGCACTCCCCCAGCGGAGCCAGGCCGACCACGAGCAGTTTGCGAAGACGTTCTTTCAGTCGCTCTGGCGTCTCGACTTCGTGGCAATGGGGCTCGAGCCACGTGCCGGCGGCCCCTCGGCGCGGTGACGCGGACCGCCTGGGTACACTGTCGCCATGACTACGGATTCGAGCGACCGGCCGACCATCTGCCTCAACATGATCGTGCGCGACGAGGCGCACATCATCGATGAGCTCGTCGCGGTGGTCGCTCCCCACATCGACCACTGGGTGATCGTCGACACAGGCTCCACGGACGGCACACCCGACGTCATCCGCCGCCGGATGCGAGAGCGGGGCATCCCCGGTGAACTCCACGAGCGACCCTGGCGGGATTTCGGCCACAACCGCACCGAGGCGCTCGCGCTCGCCCAGCGTCATTGCGACTACATCTGGGTGATGGATGCCGACGACACCGTGGAAGGCACGATCGACTTGAGCGGCCTCTCAGCCGACGCCTACAGCATGCGGTTCAGCGACGGCACGACCTACTGGCGTCGCCAGCTGTTCCGAGACGGCGTGCCGTGGCGGTATGCGGGGGTGCTCCACGAAGTGGCTGTCTGCGACGTGGCCTTCACCGAGGCACGGCTCGACGGCGAGTACGCGATCCGCTCGCGGCGGCTGGGCGCAAGGAACCGCGATCCCCTGAAGTATGTGCGCGATGCCGAGGTCCTGCAGGCGGAAGTCGACCGCAATCCCGAAGATCGCCGGTCGGTCTTCTACCTCGCCCAGAGCTACGCCTGGGCCGGCGATCTCGCCAAGGCCCGTCACTGGTTCGACCGCCGGGCCGAGATGGGCGGCTGGGACGAAGAGATCTACTTCGCGTCGTTTCGGGCGGCCGAGGTGATGGAGGCAGCCGGCGAGCCGTGGCCGCTCGTGCAGGCGGCCTACCTGCTGGCCTGGAGCAGGCGGCCCAGCCGCGCCGAGCCGCTCCACGCCATTGCCTGCCACCATCGCATGCACCGGCAGCACGAACTCGGCTACCTGTTCGCCGAGCGGGCGGCGCAAATCCCATTGCCGCGGGAGGACGTGCTCTTCGTCCGCGCCGACATCTACGAGTGGCGGGCGCTCGACGAGCAGGCCGTGTGCGGCTCGTGGATCGGCAAGTCGGCCGAGACGTTCGCCATCTGCGAGCGGCTGCTGGCCCGCGATGACCTGCCCGACAACGATCGCCGGCGCATCGCGGCCAACCGCGACATCGCGGCGCAGAACATCCGCGCGGCCGCCCCGCAGCCGGCCAGCGTCCAGCCTCCGGCCGTCACTCCACCCTCGACCGGCGTCTGGGCCGCCGAGCCGTTCCGCGGGGCACTCGCCCGCCGCCTCCTTGGCCGCACGGTCGCCAGCGGGGAGATCCGCATGCTCGCGGTGCCGGCGATGCTCGACGAGTGCCAGGAGATCTGCCTGCGATCGTTCTCCGCGATCGGGGTTGAGTTCAGCCCGGAGCAGGCCTCCTGCCTGCGCGAAGCCCTCGCGGGCCAGCTCGCCGCGGCCCACGCGGCCTCGTCGCGATCGGAGATCGTGGTCAGCTACGACTCGCCCGTCGGCAGGCGGGTCAACTGGCATGTGAAGACGCTCTGTTCGACCGTGGAGGCCGCCTACGACGCCTGGGTTGCCACCCGCCAGCCGCCCTATTTCGGGACGGCGCCGGATGCCCGGGTGATGGCGGCCGCCGCCGAGGCCGGGCCGCCGGCCGCCTGTCCCGTGCTTGACCTGGGTGCCGGCACCGGACGGAACGCCCTCGCGCTCGCCCGCCGCGGCCATCCAGTGGACGCGGTCGAGATGACGGCAAAGTTCGCGGCCATCCTCCGCGAGGAGGCGACGCGGGAATCGCTCGCCATCCGCGTGCTCGAGCGCGACATCTTTGCCACCGTCGACGACCTGCGGCGCGACTACGGCCTCGTCGTGCTCTCCGAAGTGGCGTCGGACTTCCGCTCGACCGCCGACCTTCGCCGGATGTTCGAGGTTGCCGCGGAGTGCCTCGCGCCCGGCGGTCGGCTCGTGTTCAACGTCTTCCTCCCGCACGTCGGCTACACGCCCGACGCCGCGGCCCGCGAACTCGGCCAGCAGGTCTACACGTCGATCTTCACGTATGCCGAGGTCGCGGCGGCCGGCGCGGGCCTGCCGCTTCCACTCGTGGCGGACGACTCTGTGTATGACTACGAAAGGCAACACCTGCCGGATGGCGCCTGGCCGCCCACTGGCTGGTACGCCAACTGGGTGAGCGGCCTCGACGTGTTCGACGTCACCCGCGACGAATCGCCGATCGAGATGCGGTGGCTGGTCTATCGAAAACAGGAGACAGCGTGATGGAATCGATCCACTTCAATTCGGGGCTGCCGCGGTCGGCTGGTCCGCTCATGCCGTCTTCTTGGAGACGAGCCGGCGCAGCTCGATCGGCAACGCCTCCCGCGCCGACGAGCCTCCCGCGCCGGCGGGCTGACCACAGCACGCTATCACCGGCACGATCTCCCCGGGCAAGTTGAAAACTTGCCCCCACGGGGAAACAGCGCGTATCGTGCCGAACACTCCTGGCTGCGTTCCCTTTTTCTCAGGTGCCGCCGCCGGTAGCGGTGCCAGTCGAGCCGTCGCTTCCGTTGGAACCGCCAGGTCCCCCGGCGCCGCCGGTGCCGCCGCTACCCCCTGTTGGTGTCCCGCTGGCCGTGGCATCGCCGCCGTCGCCGCCGTTGCCGCCTTTGGCGGTTGCCGCCGTTCCCGCCCGAGCCCGTCGTGCTCGAGCCACCGGCGCCGCCGGCGCCGCCAAAGACCGAGGAGCCGGTGCCGCTGGAGAGTTGGGCATTGCCGCCGTTGCCGCCCGTGCCGCCGTCGCCACCCGAGGCACCGCCCGCGCCACCGGCGCCGCCGGCGCCGCCGATGACGGTGAAGGAGCTGGCGAGTAACACGTTGCCGGTCCCGCCGGCGCCGCCATTGCCGCCGTTGCCATAGGCACCACCGTTGCCGCCAGCGCCGCCCTTGCCGCCATCACCGTACGTGAAACCTACGCGGCTGTAGCCATCGCCGCCGTCGCCGCCGTTGCCGCCGGAGGTGACATCAGTGCCTGCCGCACCGCCCGTGCCCCCGTTGCCACCGGTGCCCGCGGCGCCGCCAGTGCCCGCCGTGCCGGGATCGCCGCCGTTGCCGCCGGCGCCGCCGGCGCCTTTGCTCACCGATCCAGAGGCACTATCACCGCCGTT
>JAPLNQ010000173.1 GCA_026401075.1 Planctomycetia bacterium | reverse complement strand
GCACCGACGGGAGCAGCACCGACGGGAGCAGCACCGACGGGGCCTGCACCGACGGGGCCTGCACCGACGGGAGCAGCGGCACGTCGCGGTGCCGTGTCACCCGCCAGCGCATGCTGCACGAGGGCGTCCGCGATCCGCGGATCGATTCGCAGCACCAGTTTCCGGATGATGTCGTCGGTGATCTCGCACTGGCGTTCCAGCGCCGTCAGGGTGCCGCCTTCCATGCTGAAATAGGTCAGCCAGTAGACACCCTTCTTGTGGCCCTTGATCGGGTACGCGAGCTTGCGTTCGTCCCACAGCCGGGCAGCCAGAATCGTGCCGCCGTTCGTTGTGATAATGTCCGCCACCTGCTGGGCCGAGGCCGCCGGGTCGCGGGAGTATTTGGACGGATCGAGAATAAACATTCCCTCATAAACCTGCATGTCGTGTGCGCTCCAAAAGTCGTGGGTCGTGGGTCGTGGGTCGTCGTGGTTTGCTCGTTCGAAAATCGTCGTCTGTCAGTTGATCGTTTGGTGGTTGCGGTCTCAGTTGTAGCGGTTCATGGCCGCCTGGATGCCCAGCGTCAGCCACTCTTCTGCGGCGTCGGCTGCCCGCTCCAGTAGGCAATCGACCGCCTCCCGCTCTGATTTCGCAAACTTTCCCAGGACAAAATCGGCCGATTTCCAGCCCGCGGGCATTGGGCCGATGCCCACCCGCAGGCGAGGAATGGACGGGCCACCCAGGCGGGCGAGCACGTCGGCGAGGCCGTTTTGACCGCCGGCCGATCCGCTGGGACGCAGCCGGATCGTGTCGGTGGAGAGCTGAAAATCATCGCAGATCACTAGGATGTCACTATCATCAATTTTGTAGAAGTCTCGTGCCGCCAGCACGCTCGTGCCACTGAGATTCATCCAGGTCAGCGGCCAGAGCAGCAGGGCTGGGCAACCTCGCAGCGTCACCTGGGCCGTTTCGCCTTGGAATCGCGACCTCCGCACCGGAGAGCCTGCCCGCTTGGCGAGAAGTTCCACAACGTCGTATCCGACGTTGTGGCGTGTGCCCTCGTAGCCGCGTCCCGGGTTGCCTAAGCCCACCAAGAGTTTCACGTGTGGTCGCCGGGAAGCATCGGCCGCGGTTCACGCTGCCAGCGTCAAGACTTCTCCGCTTCGGCCTCTCCTTCCTCGGCCGGCTTGCGGCCAATCAGTTCGGGTTCGACGCCGGCCGCCGCGGCCTCGTCGGCCTTGTCGACTGGGACCGTGCAGGTGACGACCGCCTCGTCCGCGTCGGCGAGAGCCTTCGCACCGGTCGGCAATTCGAGGTCGTGGACCTTGATCGTGCCGCCGAGTTGGAGCTTGCCAACCGCGACATGGATCTTTTCGGGGACCACATCGGCCCTGCATTCGAGCTCGATTTCGTGCAGGGTCAGGCTCAGCACGCCGCCGGCACGCTGGCCGGGACACTCGCCCTTGAGTTCGACGGGCACCTTCACCTTCACGAGGTCGGTGGCACTGACTCGCAGGAAATCGACATGAACCGGCTCAACACCGTATGTGTCCCACTGGAGTTCGCGGATCAGGGCGCCAGTCTTCACGGCCCCCTTCAGCTCAACAATGCGACTCCCGTGGCGGACCGCAGCTTGAACGGCCTCACGCGTGGCAACGAGATCGACGCACTTTTCACCGTGGCCATAAAGGACGGCGGGCACGAGCCCTTCGCGGCGCAGCCGACGGCTGGCTCGGGTGCCGGTCTCTTTGCGGAGCTTGACTTCAACAGAATCGCTCATGGGAACTCCTCTTGGGGAGCGGGCCATTTTGCCATGAAACCGCCGTTCCTTTTCTGTCACCGTGCAGGGAACGGGTAGGCCTGCTGCGTGCTCACTGGAACATCATGCTGACCGACTCGTTGCGGTGAATCCGCTTGATGGCCTGGCCGAGGAGACTGGCGACCGAGAGCACGGTGATGTTGGGAAGCGATTTTTCCGGCGGCAGCGGGATCGAGTCGGTCATGATGATGCCCGCAAAGGGGGCCGCCTTGAGCCGCTCGATCGCGGGGCCGACGAGCAGCCCGTGGGTGGCCGCAGCATAGATGGCCTTCGCGCCATGCCGATGGAGCACCTCGGCCGCGGAGCAGATCGAGCCAGCCGTGCTGATCATGTCGTCGAACATCAGCGCGATCTTTCCTGATACGTCTGCACCGATGATGTTCGTGCTCTTGGTCGTGTCGGCGGTCAGTCGCCGCTTGTCGACGATCGCCAGCGGCGCACCCAGATGGTTGGCGTGGCCGACTGCCCGCTTGATGCCACCGGCGTCGGCGCTCACCACCACCAGTTCGTCGTGCGGGAGATCCATCGTCTGCAGGTGGTTGTTGAGCACCGGCGCCGCATAGAGGTGATCCACGGGCACGTCGAAAAAGCCTTGGATCTGGGCTGCATGCAGGTCCATGGCGAGCACCCGGTCGGCGCCCGCCCGCGTGATCAGGTTGGCAACGAGCTTGGCGGTGATCGGCACTCGGCCAGCGTCTTTGCGGTCCTGGCGGGCGTAGCCGAAGTAGGGGATCACCGCCGTGAGCCGGTAGGAACTGGCCCGCTTGAAACTGTCGATCATCACGAGCAGTTCCATCAGGTTTTCGTTCACCGGCGGGCAGGTGGGCTGCACAATGAACACGTCGCGGCCGCGGACGTCCTCGTCGATCTTGCAGGAGATCTCTCCGTCGGGGAATCGGCCCATGGAGATCTTGCCCATCGGCAGGTTCAGGTAGCGGCAGATGTCCTGCGTGAGCGGCACATTGGCGGGGCCGCAGAAGATCTTGAGGTCGTTCATCGGTGCGTCCTGCGGGCGTGGGCGGTGGCTGCTGGTGGATGCACCGCCACTGTGACGGGGGAGCGGCGGTTCTTCAAGCCGTGGCTTGTCTCGGTGCGGCCTGGCCGACGGCGGCAGAGGAACGGCCGATGGTCCTGATGCCGGGCTGTTCGGTTTGCCGGCAATACTTGCACAAGTGCCATGTCCCGGCGTATGGTCAGCGGTTTCCATCCGTCCGCGGTATCGGGACGAATGCCCGCGACGCGGACCCTGCCCGCGACTCCCTCTCCGGAGGCTCCGCTTTGAAGATCGCCTTCGCATGCCCGAACTGTGCGAAGCCACTCGTGGCGGACTCTGCGCTGGCAGGCCGAACCGGTCGCTGCCGCCACTGCGGGCATCGTGCGGTCGTGCCGAACGGCCAGCCCGCTTCTGGCGGTCCGGGGCAGACCGCGGCGGGGAAGGGATCGGCCGGGAATGAACGACTAGCCGCCGACTGGCGGGCGGCCGTGGCGAGCCAACTGCCTCCGCCTGCCCGAAGCGGTGCGGCGCCGGCCGAGGGTGCCGCCGCCAAGCCGGCCGCGGACACGCCCGGGGGCTACAGCCTCCGGCCAGTCACTCCTGTCAACACGCCGGCGCTCGCGGCGTCGGACTGGGACAACGCCGAACTGGGGCCGGCCGTTGCCACGCCTCCGAGCGTCTTCGCGTCGCCGGCGAACGTTGCACCAAAACAATCGCGTGTCGCCCCAGCGCAATCGCGTGTCGCCCCAGCGCAGTCTCGCGTCGCTCACCCGACGGCGGCCACCTGCCCAACGTCGGCGACAATGTTCACGCAGTTGACCGCCATGCTCGCGCCGTTGGCGAACATGATCCCGTCCGGGGCCACGCGGATGGCGTCGAACGGGGGGCCGAGCGGGCCGCCGTCGTGGGCGCCGTCTGGCGCGTCATCCGGCGGCTCATCCTGGGCGACATCGATACTCATCGCCTACCGATTGTTCTTCGGCCTGTTGGGCCGGGTGACGACCTGGATCAGCGAGACCAGCTACACAGTGTCGTTCATCCTCATCATTCTGGCGGTCGCCAGCGGAATGATCGGCCGGCATTCTCTCGCCACCATGATGTGCGGCGCGATCGTCGCGCTCAACCTCGTCGGCCTCGCAGGAGATATCACCAGCCTCGTGACCCTGTCGTTCCGAAAGAGTCCCCTGCAGGGCGGGCTCTTCCTCGTCCCGCCGTTCACGCTCTACTATCTATGGAACGACTGGTATCGCTACCGCGACACGGTCCGCCGGATGCGGATCCCACTGATGACGCTGGCGATCGTCGTCGCGGCGTATGCCTACGTGCCCTGGCTCCGTGGCGGCATCAAGGCGGAACTGCCCGGCGTCGAGTCGGTCGAAAAGGCGGTCGAAACCGTCGAGGGGGAACTCGCCGGCCAGAAGGGCGTCCTCGACGAGGGATTCAAGAAAGCGAAGTCGTGGCTCCGAGAGGTGCCGTTGCCAGTCCCGTCGTCCCTGCCCGGCTTGCCCGGCTTGCCCGGCACTCACCAGCCTGCCCGCGGCCGGAAGCCGTAACGGCCGGGCATCTGGCGGTGGTGCCAAGCACCGCCGCCACTTCCGAAGAAAGACACATTCATGCGTGCAGCGAACGACACCACCGGCCGGCAGGACGATCCACGCGCGTCCGACAACGGCGACGACATCGACCTCGAGTCGGCGACGGACGCCGCTCCAGACGCCGCGCCAAGCATCACGTTGGGAAGCCCAGAGGATGACGGGAGCGGCATCACGACCTCGCAGCTGCGGTGGCGGCTTGCAGCGGTCGCCGGATTCCTGGCGGTCTTCCATCTGGCGTTCGCCCTGGTCAAGGCGACCGGTCCCGCGTCGGTGCTCACGGCCTCGTCCGACGCGCCGACGTGGTCATTGCTGCTGCGGGCGGCTGTGGGCGGGCTCGCATGTGCCCTCCTCCTGTCGCCGCTGCAGCTCAGCCGGCGGCATGTGCGGCTTGTGGAGGGCTGCCTGTTCGGCTTCGAGATGCTGATCATGCTCGCCGCGCAATATCTGTCTGCCGTCGATCTCATCGACCGCCGCGACCTGGTCGATGCGGTCGCCGTGCAGAAGAACGGCGTGATCCGGACGCTCGTGCTGATGATCTGCTGCGGCGTCTTCGTGCCGCGAGCCCCGGCGGCGACGGCGCGAATCGTGGTGACGATGGCGGCCGGTTTGATTCTCTGCCACGGAGCCGTGTTGCACCATGCCGACACCGCCAACCTCGACATGAACGAAATCGCGAATCACCAGATCGTCATGGCCAACGCCCTGTTTCTCGTCATGGGCGTGGCGCTTGCAACGCTCGCGGCCTGGGTGCTGCGCGGCCACGAGGGCGGCGCGGACGGCGATCGCGACTCCGGTCCGGGCGAGCCCGACCGCGTGGGCCCCTATCGCCTGCTGCGTTCGCTCGGCGATCGCGGGGTAGGCCACATCTATTTGGCGGAACACGACGAGCTCAAGCGGCCGTGCGCGATCAAGCTCGTGAGGCCGGGAGACCCCGTGGCGACGGCCCGGTTCGACCGGGAGGTGCAGGCGGCGGCCCGGCTGTTGCACCCCAACACCGTCAGCGTCTTCGATTTCGGCCGCACGAGCGACGGCACGGCGTACTGCGCCATGGAGTTTCTGCCGGGGCTCAGCGTCGCCGACATCGTCGGCCGGTCCGGGCCGATGCCCGCGGGCCGCGCCGTCTTCCTGGCCCAGGCTTCCGTCCTCACCCACGCCGCGAAGGTACTGCGGGCGCAGAAGAGCGGCGATCTGGTGGTCTTCTCGTCCG
>JAPLNQ010000184.1 GCA_026401075.1 Planctomycetia bacterium | reverse complement strand
GGCTCGTGGCCACGCACCCACCTTGATCAATCGCCACGTCGATGATCACGGCCCCCGGCTTCATGAGCTTGAGATCGTCGCGTTCAACCAGATGGGGCGCCCTCGCGCCCGGAATCAGCACGCTGCCAATCACGAGGTCGGCGCGGGCGATCTGCTCGCGGATCGTGTGGCGGTCGGAATAGAGGCAGTCGATGTTTGGCGGCGTCACGTCGTCGAGATACCGCAGCCGTTCGAGGTTGGTATCGAGCAGGCCAACACTGGCGCCGAAGCCCGCAGCCACCTTGGCGGCATTGGCCCCGACGCTGCCCGCCCCGAGCACCGTCACATGGGCCGGCGCCACGCCCGGCACGCCACCAAGCAGGATGCCGCGGCCCATCTGCGGCTTCTCGAGATACTTTGCCCCCTCCTGGATGCTCATCCGCCCCGCCACCTCGCTCATCGGAATCAGCAGCGGCAGTCGGCCGCGGTCGTCGCGGAGCGTTTCGTAGGCCACGGCGGTGGCGCCGGTGGCGAGAAAACCCTCCGTGAGCCCGCGGTCGGCGGCAAAGTGAAAGTAGGTGAACACCGTCTGGCCGGCGCGGATCAGCTTCAGCTCAGGGGCTTGAGGCTCCTTCACCTTCACGATCATGTCGGCCCGTGAGAACACCTCCTCGGCGGTATCGACGAGTTCCGCCCCACAGGTGGCATAGGCCTCGTCGGCGAGGCCCGAACCGGCCCCGGCCGACCGCTGCACGAGCACGCGATGGCCGGCACGCACCAGTTCCTCCACACCGACCGGGAGCATCGACACCCGATACTCGTCCTTCTTCGTTTCCTTCGGGATGCCGACGATCATGAGGGCCTCTGGTTGAGGGTGGTGTGGTCGGGCAAACCCGCTCCCATGCAAGCCCGAAGCGCAAGCGAGGGAAATCCGGGTTTTGGATCACGGCGTCCCTCGCTCGCGCTTCGGGCTTGGATGAAACGCCTCCGCGAGGCGTCGTCAGGCGATCTTGTAGCTGGCCGGCATCGGGGGCGGGTAGTTGCCGTCCTTGTCGGGCATGACCGGCGGCGTAGCGTCCCACGACAGCTTTTCCGGCATCGTGCGGAAGTTGGTCTTCAGCAGGTCGTTGTAGCCGACCTGCTTGCCTGTGTAGGTGGCCGTCCTGCCCAGCACGGACGAGAAGCTCGACGTCGTGCCGTAGTAGGCATTGTTGAGAGGCTTGTCGTTGCGGATCGCGTCCTGCAGTTCGTCGTGCTCGACCTGGTAGGCATTCTCCGACTTGCCGTCGTACTTCCAGAGCACCTTGCCGGAGTGATCGGTGATCTCGCCGATCTTCACGTAGCCCTTCGTGCCCTGAAATTCCTCGTTCACGCGGCCGTCTCCGCCGGGGAACTGCCGACACTGGCTGGCGATCCGCACGCCGCCCGGGTAGGTGAAGTTGACCGCGTGATGGTCGTAGATCTCGCTTGGCTGGTTGGGAATGCGATTCTGCTTGCCGCCCACGCCGTAGGCCGCTTCGGGGAGCTTGTCAAGGAACCAGTTGGCGATGTCGATGTTGTGGACGTGCTGCTCGCAGATGTGGTCTCCGCAGAGCCAGTTGAAGTGGTACCAGTTGTGGACCTGGAACTCCATCTCGGTCATCTCCGGCTTGCGGGGGCGATACCAGATGCCGCTGCCGTTCCAGTAGACCTGGCCGCCGATGATGTCGCCGGCCAGCCCCTCGCGAACGCGGGCCAGCGTCTGGCGATACCTGTCGTCGTAGTGACGCTGCAGGCCGACCACGACCTTGAGCTTCTTCTCGTCGGCGAGCTTCGCGGCCTGCAGGCAGACGTTGGCGCCGAACGCATCGACGCAGACGGGCTTCTCCATGAAGACGTGCTTGCCCGCCTTGATCGCCTCTTCGAAGTGGAACGGACGGAAGCCTGGCGGCGTGGCCAGAATGACCAGGTCGCAGTGCTCCAGCACCTGCTTGTAGCCGTCGAGCCCCTTGAACTGCCGATCCTCGGGCACCTCGACCTTGTCTTTCATCGACTCGACCGCCTTGAGTGCGCCTTTGATGCGGTCGTCGAAGGCGTCGGCGATCGCGGTCACCTTGACGTTCGAGCCGGGCACGGAGAGCGCCTGCTGGAGGGCGCCGGTGCCGCGGCCGCCGGCCCCGATGAGGCCAACGCGGATGACGTCTGCCGAGGGGGACTGCGCGTGCACGGAACGCATGCTGGCCTGCATGCAAGTGAGCGCGGCGCCGGCGAAACCGGCAGCCTTCAGGGCATCACGGCGGGACAGGTGGCTCGAGGCAGAAGGCTCACGGGAAGCGGACATGCGAGGACACTCCAGGATGTGAGGCGGGCCGACGAAAACCAGCCGGCGTGTAGCGACAGTAAGAGAACGGTCTGCCGGTGGGGACACCCCATCCAGCCCTTTGAGCATACCCTCTGGTGCAAAGGCCTGGAAATCCGGAAATGCCGCCCGATGCCGTGGTCGCGGGCATCCAGTACCATCGTCGCCTGCGTGTCCCTCCCGAGTTTCTGCCGCCATGCCAGCCATCCCCTGCGATCCCGCCGCGGCGCGAGAGTTTGCTCTCGTGGTGGTCGGCCGCCTGCGGTCGGCGGGGCACGAGGCTGTCTGGGCAGGCGGCTGCGTTCGCGATGAACTGCTCGGCCGCACGCCGGCCGACTACGACGTGGCGACGTCGGCCCGCCCCGATCAGGTGCGGGCCGTGTTTGGCAACCGCCATACCCTCGCTGTGGGGGCCGCCTTCGGCGTGATCACCGTGCTCGGCCCCCGCGGCGCCGGGCAGGTGGAGGTGGCGACGTTCCGTAGCGACGCGGCCTACACAGACGGCCGGCACCCGGCCGGCGTGACCTTCACCAACGCCCGCGAGGATGCCCTGCGGCGCGACTTCACGATCAATGGACTGTTTCTCGATCCCATCACTGGCGACGTGCACGACTACGTCGAGGGCCGGGCCGATCTCACCGCGGGGATCGTGCGGGCCATCGGGAACGCCGCGATGCGGTTCGGCGAGGATCACCTGCGCATGCTCCGCGCGGTGCGGTTTGCCGCGGGGTTTGGCTTTGCTCTGGAGGAGCAGACGCAGGCGGCGATCGTCCGCATGGCGCACCTGGTGACCAGCGTGAGCCCCGAGCGAGTCGCGGCGGAACTGCGGGCCATCGTGGCGCGGCCGGGCCGGCGGCGGGCGCTCGAACTGCTCGTGCAGACAGGACTGGCCCGCGAGGTGCTGCCCGAGGTGGCGCCGGCGGACGGCGCGGCGGCAGCACACGCTGCCTGGCACGACTCGGCCCACATCATCGACGCACTCGACGAGCCGGAGATCGCGTCGGCACTGGCCGTCCTTACGGCGGCACTGCCGCCGGAAACACCCCGCCGCATCGCGGCCCGGCTGCGGCTCTCCACCCGCGAGCTGAAGACGGCCTGTTGGCTGCACGAGGCCGTCGCCTTCGTTGACGGCACCGGTGCAGTCGACCTCGATCAGCGGCCATGGTCGCAGCTGCAGCCGTGGCTGGCGCACAACGCGGCCTTCCTGCTGGCCGATGTACTGCGGGCCCGCGCCGCCTGCGGCCACGGCTCGGCTGCCGCCGCCGGGTGGGTGACCGCGAAGCTGCAGATGCCGGAGGAGCAGCTCGACCCACCGCCGCTCGTGACGGGCAACGACCTGCTCGCCGCCGGCGTGCCGGCCGGCCGCGCGATGGGGCAGGTGCTCGCGGCCCTGCGGGCCCTGCAGCTCGATGGCGTGCTCACCACGCGTGATGCGGCGCTGGAGTGGGCGACGCACGGTCGCTGACGGCAGATTTTCCCCCGTGGCAGCGAGTTTTTAACTTGCTGAATGCGGGCGCGAACAGGACAAGATGCAATCTTGTCCCCACGGAAGCGGGACAAAGTGCAATCTTGTCCCCACGGAAGCGGGACAAGATGCAATCTTGTCCCCACGGAGCATTGCCCACCCGCTACTTTGGCGGTTCGGTCGGTTCGGGGAGGTCGTCGATGCTCTCGAGCCGGAAGACCTCCAAAAACTTCCGCGTCGTGCGGTACGACGGCTCGGCGGGCTTGTCATGACCGTCATGGCCTTTATGGCTGTCATGCGCGGCCTCGTCGTGGACGATTTCCAAGAGGCCACGCCGCACCAACTGCCGCCACACGGTCGGCCGGGCATCGCAGCCCAATTCCACGATCCGGTCGCGCTTGACCGGCTGGTTCCACGCCACCAGCGCCAGCACATCGAGAGCCTCGGCGTCGAGCCGTACCGTGCGGGAACGGGCCTCGACGACGTTGCCAAACCGGGCGAACTCCGGCCGCAGCCGCATCACCCAGCCGGCATCTTTTGCCACCACCTCGTAGGGGCAGTTGTTGGCGCGATACCGCTGCCCGAGCGCCGTCGCCAGTTCATCGATCTCCTGTGGCCGCACGCCGCGCATCAGGCCGGCCACCTTGCGGCTTGTGATCAGCTCGCCGTCCGGCAGACCCACAAACAGGATCGCCTCCAGGATGGTCTCCGGACAGACGCGGCAGCCGACGTCGTCCGACCCCGATGTGAAGCTGTCATCGTCGTCGAGCACGGGCGACGCATCTACTTTCACGACATCCGCCTCGGCGTCCGGTTGCGCATAGGGATCGCCAGTGCCCATCATTGCGGCGAAGGCCTGTGCCAGCCTGTCGATGGAAAGCCCGCCGTCGGCCGGAGGCGCCTGGAAGCCGGCGGGCGGCGGTGCCGGCGTCTCGGGTTCAGGCTGCTTTGACTTGCGCTTGGCCATGGTCGCGATCGCTCCGTTGGGCCACGCGTGCGGTGGTTATGAGGCACGTCAGGCCGCCGCTACTTCGCGCGGGATGGCCGCTTCTTGCCACGCGCGCCCAGGCGGCGGCCGTCTTTCGTGGCGGGGGCCGTCTTGAGCGGCTCGGCCGCGCCGTCGAGCGGGTCGCCCACGGCGATGCCGGCCAGCCGCGCACTCATCTTGTCGGCGTAATCGTCTGACAGTTCCATGCCGAGGAACGAGCGGCCCAGCTTCTTGGCTACCGCCAGCGTCGTGCCGCTGCCACCGAAGGGGTCGAACACCGTCTCGCCCTCGTTGCTCGACGCACGGATAATCCGCCCCAACAGCTGCTCCGGCATCTGGCAGCCATGCCAGCCCGATCGCTCCTTGAACGTGCCGCAGATCCGCGGAAAGTACCATGTGTCTTCCGCCGCGCCGAAGCCGTCGGGTAGGTCCTGCGGACGCAGCACCCAGGTGTCGTCGGGGAGCCGGCCCGTCGGGTTGGCCCGCTTGTCACCGTAGACGAGTTCGCGGGCGGACGGCACGCGGATCGAGTCGGTGTTGAACGTGAACGCCGCTGCATCGCGAACGAAGTGAAACAGGTGGACGTGCGACCGGCTGAACTTCTGCTTGCAGTTGACGCCGAACGTGTAATACCAGACCACCCAGCTGCGGCAGGTGAGCCCCAGCTCCCGCGTGGCGATCACTTTCAGTTCCGCTGCGTATTCGTCGCCGATCGCCAGCCAAAACGTGCCGTCGGGCCGCAGCACGCGGACGGTTTCCTGCATCCACTTCTTCGACCAGTCGAGGTAGGCGTCGGCCGAAAGACGGTCGTCGTAGGCGTCGTAGTCGTAGCCAATGTTGAACGGCGGGTCGGCGAACGCCAGATGCACGCTGCCAGCGGGCACCCTCGACATCAAATCAAGGCAGTCGCCCCGGTGCACTGCATCGATCGCAAGAGGCTCGCGTTTCATGACCATGACGGGGAACTCCATTTCGGCCGGCCGCGGCAGGATTTCAGGGTAATGCCTCGATGACGCATCGTCCAGATGACGCAGTCATCCCGCCGTTCTCACGCCGTCGCCAGCCGCAGGGCGACCGTGCAGGCGGCCTCGAACGCGTCGAGGTCGAGCTGCTCCTTGGTCGTGTGGATCTCCATCTGGCCGCAGCCGAACGTCACGGTCGGTGTGCCATTGGCCGCCATCCAGTTGGCGTCGAGGCCGCCGTTGGAGACATCCAGCCTGGGCACAAGCCCGATGCCACGGACGGCCTCCTGCGCCGCCACCACGCAGGGCTCGTCGTCTGGCAGGCGAAATGCCTCGTAGTCGAGATGCCCGTCGAACGTCACACGGCCCGTCTTGCCGTCGGCGGTCCGCACCTTCTTGACCGCATCCGTGAAAGCTTTCTCGATCGCCTTGACGATCCTGCCGCGGAACGCCGGATCGTGGCTCCGCGCCTCGGCCCGCAGCGTGGCCGACTCGGCCACCACGTTGGTCGCACATCCGGACTGGATCACGCCCACGTTGCTCGTGCCCCGTTTGCCATCTTTCATTACGAGCCCGTGCCAGCCGTCTTCGACGAGTGACGCGATGGCAATCGCGGCGATCGCGATCGCCGACACGCCCTTCTCCGGGGCCACGCCCGCATGGCTCGGAATCCCTTCGATGGCGATGTCCATGCGGTAGCCGCCCGTCGCGCCGACCGTGATCTTCTCGACGGCACCGCCGTCGAAGTTGAACGCCAGCTTCGGCTTGCCGAGGTCGGCGGCCTTGGCGAACCGCGCCCCGTAGAGGCCGACCTCCTCTTGGATCGCGAAGAAGAAGGTCAGCGGCGGATGCGGCAGTTTGCGTTTTAGGATTTCGATCGCTGTGGAGAGCACGACCGCGCAGCCAGAGCGGTCATCGGCGCCGAGCCCCGTGGCCGGGTTGCCGCTCTTCACGAAGCGGCCGGCCACTACCGGCTTCGTGCCGATGCAGACGGGCACCGTGTCCATGTGGGCCATGAAGAGCCGCCTCGGACCTGGCACGGCACCCGGCAGCTTCACGATCAGGTTGCCCACGTTGCCCCTGATCGGCGTCTTCGTGTGGGCCGTGTCAAACGAGATCGCGTCGGCCGGGCAGCCCGCCTCCCGCAGTCGCTTCACGATCTGGTCGGCGACGGCCTTCTCGTTGCCCGATCCACCGGGAATGGCGAGCAGTTCGAGCACCGTGCGACGGGCCGCCGTCAGATCGGGCTTCGTCGCAGCGGCCGCTGTCGATCCCGAGGGCTGCGTTCGTGCGTGCGTTTTTGCGGCCGCGGGGCCTACACTGACGGAGGCAGACCGGGCAGGTTTCGGAGACGGTTTCACCGACGTTTTCAGGGAAGCTTTTTTCATGCGGATTTTTCTCGCGGGGATCATGCAGGGCTCGCACGTGGCGGCGCTGGTGCACGACCAGATGTATCGGGACACGCTTCGCGACCTGGTGCAGTCGCACTGGCCGGATTCGCAAGTCTACGACCCCTTCGCCAATCATGGCAATTCGATCGCGTACGACCGGCGCCGGGCGGGCGAGGTGTTTATGGGGCACATCGAGATGTGCCGGGAATTCGACCTGCTGGTGGCCTATGTGCCCGAGGCGTCGATGGGCACGGCCATCGAGATGTGGGAGGCACATCAGCACGGCCGCACCGTGATCACGATCACGCCGCTGGTGCACAACTGGGTGGTGCAGTTGACGAGCCGGGCGGTCTATCGCGACTTCGAGGACTTCGCCCACGCGGTCAACTCCGGCGAGATCGACCGGCTACTCCAGCACATCTAGCCGCGGCGGTGTGCGAGGGCGGTGCGGCAGGCGGAGGCGATCTGTTCCGCGCATGTTGGCCCGAGGGGCCAGACTTCGAGCGGCTCGGCGTCGTTGGGCTCGATCCAGCCAGCCCGGAGCGCGTCGGCCGCAGCGGTGTCGGCGGCGATCACCGCTTCGCAGGAGCCGAGCGCACGGCCCACGAGCGTGCGCATCAACGGCTTCGCCGAGGCGGCCGTGAGATCGGTCTGGGCGACATGCACCACCACCGGCGCGCCGGTCTCTACGGCCAGGTCAGTGAGAATCCCGGCGTGCATCACGAAGATCACGTCGGGATCGGTCGCGTCCACCGCCTCGGCGATCAGTTGCCGCGCTGTCTCGCGGGCCAAGCCGAGCAGCCGCGGCGAGAGCGAAGGCACGACGCCGAGTAGCGACTCCGCCGTCCCATCACGCACCGCCGCGAGAAAACGGTGCGATGCCGCCGCGATCGCGTGGAGGTGAATGCCATACATGCCGTCGTGCTGCATCTCGAGCTGCGGGGTCGACGAGGGGCCGCACACAGCGGCGTCGATGCCCAGCCGGCCGAGGTCGGCGCGGCAGTGATGCACGCGGGTGTGGTCGTGGTCGCAGCGCCCGTGGTCGATCAGCAGCAGTCGCATGGTGTCGGGCGGCGTGGAGGGCGCGGGTGCGATGAGACCGCTTCAAAGCCAGCCCAGCCAGCGGCCGATGGCGAGGCAGACGGCCACGTAGGCTGCCGCTCCCCAGTCGTCCGCCATGATACCGAGCCCGGCGGGCAGGTGTTCGAGTCGGCGGCAGGGAAATGGCTTCGTGATGTCGAACAACCGGTGCAGCACGAACAGGGCGGCCAGCACCGTCGGCGACCGGGCTGCGGCGGGCATGATGAGCGCCGCCAGTGGCACGCTCGCGGCCTCGTCGTAGACGATCGACCCGGGATCCTTGCCGCGGCCGAGCACCCGCGCCGCCCGCGTGCAGGCCGGGATGCCGACCAGATTGATGGCCACGAGCAATCCGACCTCGACCATCGGTGGCAGGGCCAGCCGGGCGAAGGCCAGTGCGAGCAGCGTGCCCAACGCCGCGCCAAACGTGCCGGGGGCGAAGCCGATCCGGCCCAGTCCGCCACAGGTGGCCACGAGGACCGCGGGATCGAACCACCGCGGGGCGGCAGCGTCGGATCGTGTCGGGGCTGGTTCGGCAGTCGTCATACCTGCGAAATGTAGCACGGCGGCGTATGATGCTGGGACTGGCTCGAGCAACGCAGCGACATCAATCTTCCCGACCCGCTACCTCCCTCCCCGCACAGACGCATGGCAGACAGTCCCCAGACTCCGGCGAGCACAATCGGCCCGCTCACACTCGTCGAATACCCCCATCCCGCGCTCCTGCGGCCCGCGAAGCCGCTCGTGCGGATCGACGAGGCCGTCTGCAATGCCGTCGAGCAGATGTTCGACATCATGTATGAGGCGGAAGGGATCGGCCTCGCCGCCAATCAGGTCGCGCTGCCCTACCGCATCTTCATCGTCAACACGAGCGGACGTCGGGGCCACGGAGAGGAACTGGTGTTTATCAATCCATCGCTCAGCCGTCCCCGCGGCACCGCGGTGCAGGAGGAGGGCTGCCTGAGCCTGCCCGGCCTGCGGATGGACGTGCGGCGGCCGGAGAAGATCGTCGTCGAGGCCTGGTCGCTCGACGGCGAACCGATCCGGCTCGACCTCGACGGGCTGCTCTCCCGTGTGGTGCAGCACGAATTCGATCATCTCGAAGGGAAACTCTTCACTGACCGGCTGCCAGATACGGCTGCCATCGAGGCGCGGCGGGCGCTTGAGACGTTTCGAGAGGTCTTCACGGGGCAGATGTCGCGGGGTGAACTGCCCGGCCATGACGAGATCGTGGCGCGGCTCAACCGGCTCGAAGCGGATCGCTGCCAGGCATGAAACCGCCACCAGTGAGTGCATCGAAACGTGCCCTGAAGATCGTGGTGATGGGCACGGGCCCGTTCGCCGTGCCGATGTTTCAGGCGCTCGTGCAATCGCCGCACGCGGTCGCCGCCGTCGTCACGCGGCCTGCGCATGCGCCGGCGGGCCGGAGGCCGCCTCCTAACCCGATGCGCGACGCGGCGGAGGCCGCCGGCGTGCCGATCCTCGCTCCCGAGCGGATCAATGATCCCGAGGCGATCGCGGCGATTCACGCGATCGGCCCCGATTTGCTCGTGGTCTGCGACTACGGCCAGATTCTTTCGCCCGCGGCGCTGGCCGTCGCACCGTATGGTGGCATCAACCTCCACGGCTCGCTCCTGCCGCGGCATCGGGGGGCAGCGCCGGTGCAATGGGCGATCCTCGCGGGGGATGCCTCGACCGGCGTGAGCGTGATCCACATGACGCCGGCGCTCGATGCGGGCAACGTGATCGCGGTGCGGGAGACGCCGATCGGCGGCACTGAAACCGCACCGGAACTCGAGCATCGGCTGGCCGCGATGGGCGTGGATGCGGTGCTCGAAGCGATCGACCTGCTTGTCGCCGCCGGGCCTCTCGCCACTCCCGGTGTGCCGCAGGATCCCGCCCGCGTCACCCGCGCACCGCGGCTCGCAAAGGCCGATGGCATCGTGGACTGGTCGCTGTCCGCCGCCCGCATTGCGCGGATGCGGCGGGCACTCGAGCCCTGGCCGCGGACGGCGACGTTTCTTCACGCCGGGGCCGAACGGCCGCCAGTGCGAGTGGTGCTGGAAGACGTGGCGGTTGTCGACGAGTCGGCGGCTGGTCACGCTGCGGATCTGGCCATCGCTCCGGGCCTCAGTCCGGGCTCAATCCTCTCTGTTGACGACGCCGGGCTGGTCGTGGCCTGTGGGGAGAACACGCGGCTGGTCATCCGGCGGCTCGTGCCGGAGGGAAAGCGGAGCATGTCGGCCGCCGAGTTCGCGAGGGGCCACGCCCTCTTCAGCACCGCGCGTTTCGGAAACGGTGCCTGGCACCAAATTTAGGGAATTGAGGTAGGGCGATCGCCCAGCCTGCCTTTTTTTGGTGCCAGGCACCGTTTCCGTTTCCTAGGTGTCGCTTGCTCTGCCGACGGATGGTCGCGCGTAATCGTGGGTGCAAACCACGTGATCTGGGCGGGACATCTCGTAGAAGTCGCGATCTTCTTGCACCAACGTGGTTGTGACGGCGCTGTGGCAGTTCCCCGCCCTGTCCCTGGGACTCTGGCCCCCATAAGGTTCGCCATGTCCACGACGCACCTCCTCCCAGCGGCAGTCACCATGCTGGGTGCGACTGGTTGGTGGCCACTGGTAGCGATCGTGGCCACGGGCTTCTGTGTGACCGCCTATCTGTTAGCACGTGGGATGGCCGGCAATCGGAGCATCGATATCCATGCCGTGCGGGACGATCAGCGGATCAGTTTCACGTGGCGCGACGTGACCGATCGCGAGGCCGTGTCGAAGAAGTTGGTCGCCTCCGAGGGGCAGTTCCGACTCCTGGCGGAAAACTCCTCGGATGTCGTCATTCGCATCAGCCGTGACGGCACGGTCCTCTGGGTATCGCCTTCGGT
>JAPLNQ010000284.1 GCA_026401075.1 Planctomycetia bacterium | reverse complement strand
ACCCACGTCTGCATTCAGCAGACCGCCCTCGACCTGCTCGCCCGCGGGCTGACCGTCTTCATCGCCGTCGATGCCGTCGGCTCCCGCCATACGCTCGACCATGAGATCGCGCTGCGACGGCTCGAATCCTCTGGTGCGATCCTCACCACCACCGAGGCCGTCCTCTTCGAATGGTGCCGCTCGGCCGAGCATCCGCAGTTTCAGGCCGTCCGCAAACTCGTGCTCACCGACCGGGCTTCCGACCGGGCTTGATCACGGTGACGGGATCGACGGGATCGGTGCCGCAGCGGCGTCGACCGCCTCCTGCGTGAGATCGAGCGGGCCGTTCGCTTCGACTGCCGCAGGATCGTCTTCAAGCGCCCGGAGCCTGGCGATCTTCGCAGCTGCCAAAGGCTCGCCCGGAGCCTCACGGCCCGGTGCCGACCCAAACAGGATCGTCCGCGGTGGCGGACCGACGAGCTCCCACCGGCGGACTCCGGGCCTCCTCACAGGCCGACATTCTGTCAGCCCGAGTTGCTTCCATTCGGGGCCGACCGCAAGTGCCAGCGCTGCCCCCTCCTCCACGACAGGGTCGCCCCACGCCGAGCCCTCCGGGCCCTGCGGGCTCGACTCCACGCCCGCGATCCGTGGATAGAGCGACGCGGATTCAGCGGTGAAATCGGCGCTCGGCAGCACCACGCCCTCGGCGTCGATGGCCAGGAGCCCACCCTTCACGCCTACCATCGCCACCGGCTCACGACAGAGCACCTCCACCGTGGCCGCGGCGGGATGCCGGGGGCTCACGTTCACGACCAGCTTCACCCAGGGGTGCATTTCGAAGGCCCGCGCGAGCCTGCGGGAGAGTTCTGGATCGTCGAGAGGCAGGCCGCCGTCGAGGCTCGCGCTGCGAAGCGCCTCCGTCTTGAGATCGCAACGCACCCAGGACGCCACGCCACGCAGTTCGACCGCGTCGGGCATCAGCACCGCATCGTGATGCACGCGGGCCGATTCCGACACCCGCGACCAGATCACCCAGCCGGCGACCGCCGCCGCGACCACGACCGCGAACGCACCGAGTCCTGCCCGATGCTCGGCCAGAAACGCGGCTGTGCCGCCCTGTTCAGGTTCTTCGACGGGGAGGGGTCGGCCGCGACGCGGAGGGGCAACCATGCAATCGCCCCTTTCACCAGACTTCGATCTGCGGCGTCAATTCCACACCCAGCCGCTCGCGCACCTTCGCCCGCACCAGTTCGATCAACGCCCGTACGTCGTCACTCGGGCAGTTGGACGACGCGACCACGTAGTTGGCCTGGGCCGCGTAGACCGCCGCCTCGCCAACCCGCAGGTCGCGGCCGCCGGCCTGCACCACGAGCGACTCCGCGGTGCTGCCGTGAGGATCCTTGAACATCATGGCCACCGTCCGCGTTCCGGAGGGCTGCTCGGCCCGGGACACGATCCACTGCGTCTGCATCCGCTTGGTGAGCCGTTCCGGGTCTTCCTCGTCGAGTTCGAACCGGCAGCCGATGACGATGCAGTCGTCGAGGTTGCTCCATCGCGACTCGAAGGCGAGCTTCGAGCCCGTGCGGGTCTCGACCGTGCCGTCAGGCAGCATCACCGTCACCTCCCGGACGCATTCGCCGATGTCGCCGCCATGGCCGCCCGCATTGCCGACGAGCGCCCCGCCGACCACGCCCGGAATCCCTACGAGCGTTTCCAAACCGGAGAGCCCCGCCTGCACAGCGGCGGAAACCACGTGCACGAGCTTCGCGCCGGCGCCCGCGCGGAGCATCGGCCGCTCCACCGTGATGCCGCAGAAGGCCGGCGCCGAGAGCCGCACGACCATGCCGGGAAAACCGGCTGACGGCACGAGAATGTTGGAGCCGCCGCCGATCACGCGGAGAGGCACCCGCTCTCGCTGGCACCGGGCGACAAGCCGCGCGAGTGCCTCGACATCCACCGGTTCGCAGAAATATCCCGCCTCGCCCCCGATCCCCAGCCAGGTGTGGTGGGAAAGCGGCTCACGGCAGGAGACCGCCAGCCCCAGATCATCGAAGGGCGTGCCGCCCGAGTGTGCGTCCGAAAGCGCGGCATCCACTGCCGTGCCGGTGTGGCGAGACTTCATGACAACAAGCACCTGAAGAAAGTCGTTGAGCACCGGCCCCTGACCAGGTCCGGAGACGGTATTGTGCCCGAAGCGACTCGGCGGCGTCCATCCGGCCGAGGCCGAGCCGCTCACGCAGCCCGTCGCTCCGACGCAAATGGCTGCGGAACATAGGCCAACTGGAGCCAGCCGTCGACCACCGCCGCCAACGGGAGCGGGTCGCCGTCGGGATCGATGGGGTTCTCGCAGCGGCCGCGCACGTCGCCCAGCACGAGCAGGCAATCCTGCTCACGCAGCGACGACAGCAGCCGGTCGATCCTAGCGTAGGCCATCACGTCGGCGGCCTTGCCGACCTCGTCCATGAGCGTGCCGGAAACGACAAGACAGTCGTCCGCCCACCGCATCGCTCTGCGGTTGAAGGTGGCGGCCGCCCGACCGTTTTCCCGCTCGTCTTCCTCGCGTCCGCGGAAATACCGTCCGGCCCCGCCGCCTCGGCAGGCATCGGCCACAAGCCGCTCGGCGCAGGCCGTTTCCGCCAGCACCACGAGCCGGCCGCGAGTCAGCCGCCGCAGCCCGGCGAGGGTCGAAGGCGGCATGGTCCTGGCCACGGTCGATCCGCTCCAGCCGGCCCGACACGCTGCCGCAGGCCTCGATACCCCGCACGATCCGCTCGAGCGGCACGCGGCAGCGGAGGCCGATGGCAACCGCCAGCAGGCTGTCGCGAACGAACGATGCCACCGGCGTGGACACCGCCACGGGCATCGCATGGCCGCCCGCCTGCACGAGGAAGGTCTGGCCAAAGAGCGATCGCTCCACGGGAGTGGCAGTCACATCGGCAGGGCCGTTGAGCCCGGCGGTGATCACACTGCCCTCGCCCGTCGCTGCCGCTCGCCGCTCGATCAGCCGACCGATGCGGTCGTCATCGGACATGGCGACGAGACAGCCCGTCGGGCCGAGGCAGTCGAGGATCCGCGACTTGACGGCATGGTAGGCCGAGGGCGTGCCGTGGATGTCGAGATGGGCCGAGCCGAGGTTCGTCACCGCAACCGTGTCGCAGACGACGCCCGCCAGACAGTGTGCCGCGAGCATGCTGCTCGACACTTCGACCACGGCGTGCGTGCAGCCATCCTCGCGAAGCCGACGCAGCCAGTCGGCGAGTACCTCCGGGCGGGAAAGATCGGCCGCCACCGGCTCGGCGTCGTCAGCGGCCAGACAGCCGAGGTCGGAAAGCACTCCCACCCGGAGCCCCGCCTCGGCGAGGACAGACGCTGTGAGCCAGGCGGTGGTCGTCTTGCCACTCGTGCCCGTAATGGCGATCACCTTCATCTCCCGGCCGGGATCGCCGGCGAAGGCGTGGGTCATGCGGGCCATGGCCCAACTGCTCTCCGGCACGAGGCACAGCGGCGTGCCGAAGGTCGGAATGATGCGTTCCGCCACCACGCCGGCCACTCCGCGGGCCAGGGCCCGTTCCACGTCGTCGTGGCCGTCTCCCTCGGCGGTGAGCCGCGCGACGAACACGTCCCCCGGCCGGCAGGCGTCGGGATCATCGGAGCAGCCAGCCGCGATGATGTCGTCGCAGGCGAAGAAGGTGGCCTCGGGCAGCACCTTCGAGAGTGGGATACCGCCCCCGGCCTTACCACCACGGGTTCGCCGTGGCCGTGGCCGGTCTCCCTCACCGTCGGGATCGGGGAGTCTATCGTCACGCATGCCGGCCTCCTGCCTGGTGCCGCAGCCACCGTGTGTTGAGCACAGTTGCGTGGGCTTGTGGAAATGCTGCCACGTTCTTCCTTGAACGTGAACGCGACGCTCAGCGCGGGACGATGGGAAAGATAGCCATGTCTCCATCCGCTCCCACGACCAACGCCAGCCCAAACGATAGCACCCGTCGGCGGGTGCTATGGATCGGTTCTGCCGATGGCTTGGAGCTTGGCATGGCCCGCGCTGGGCTCGCGGCGCTCGCCGATGTGACCGATGCCGACAGCCCACAGGCCGCCGTAGCCGCTGCTGCCGCCACCGCCGGAAAGGCTACGCCGGCGCTCGCCGTGCTGGCTTCCGACAGGCCGGCGCGATTCACCGCCGCCGACGCGCTCCTCCTCTCGCAGGCCTGGCCCCTGATGCCGATCGTTTCAGTGGCCTCGAGTCTGGTCGACGGCCGGCGACGCAGCGGGCCGCTTCTGGCCGGGATCGAGGAGGTGCCCTGGCACGATCTGCCCGGGCGGTGCGGCTGGTGGCTGGCAGCATTCGAGGCGGGCCTTCCCACCAGCCTCGGACTACCAGCCACCTCCCGCCGCGAGGAGCGGTTGCTCGAATCGATCGCCGGCATCGGCAGCAACTCCATGCGAGCCTCATCGGGGCCCCCTGTCCCGGCGATTCTCGCTCCGGCCGAGATCTCGGTGGCCGCGGCACGGGCCGACGATCTGGAGGGGCTCTGCGATCTGCTCACGGTCGCTGGGCACCGGGTGGTCAAACGTCAGATTGGCCGTCCGCACCTCGATGAGGCGGCAGGCACGCTCGTCTGGGATGCCTGCGACCTCGCGGCCGGTGACCTTGAGTGGCTGCGACTCCTGGCAGCCAACAGGCCGGGGCTGTTCATCGTGCTGCTCGACAGCTTTCCGCGGGGCGACACCGTGGCGGCAGCGCTGCGGGCCGGAGCCGCCGCCGTCCTGGGCCGGCCGGTCTGCCTGGAGGCGGTCGCCGGCACGCTCCTGCGGCGGCGAACTCTGTGACAGCTGCAAAGCGACCGCCGAAAACCGGGTAATGCCGGTCTTGGCTGGGCTGACAGCGGCCGCTAGCATCCCCGCCTTGAAACGTCACCCGCCTATGCCGACGCCGACGCTGAGCCAGTCATCGCCTTTGGTGACGACGCTGCTCGTCTGTTTCATCCTTTGCGGGGCTGCCGCCGGCTGTGCCCATCTGGCCGCCGCACCGGGCTGGAACGCGGCCACTCTGCAGCAGGTGCCGCTCCCATGGTCCGCTGCGGACGGCCTGCCATCCCGCGCAGAGATTGTCGCCGGTCAGCTCGTGATCCACACCGACTTCCCGCTGGCCGAGCAGCACAGAATCATTCGGGAATTGGAGAGCCTTCGGGCCGACGTGAGCCAGCAACTCGGCCTGCCGATCTCCGATGAGCCGGTGCATCTCTACCTGTTCGAAAACAAGCAGCGGTACGACGACTTTGCGTCCCGGCAGTTTCCCGGCTTTCCATCGCGGCGGGCCTTCTTCGTCGAGACCGACACCACCCTCTCAGTCTTCGCGGTCTGGCAGGATCGGATCGCGGAGGATCTGCGGCACGAGACGACGCATGGCTATGTGCATGCCGTCGTGCCGACGATTCCGCTCTGGCTCGACGAGGGTGTCGCCGAATATTTCGAACTGCCACGCAGCGAGCACGGCATCCACGCGGCGCATGTGGCCCATCTCTCGGGCCGGATGCTCGAGGGCACGTGGCGGCCCGACCTCGACAGGATGGAGGCCCTCGCCTCGGCGGGCGAACTGTCGCAGGACCACTACGCCGAGGCCTGGTGCTGGACGCACTGGCTGCTCAACACCACGCCACAGCGGCGTCGGCTGTTGCAGGATTACCTCACCGACGTCCGCCGCGATGGCCAGACAGCCCCGCTCTACGCCAGGCTTCGGCATACGGAGGGCCTCGGCACCGACTTCGCCGCCGCTCTTCGGGCACATCTCGAATCGCTCATCCCGCCACCGAAGTGATCGGCCGGGCCGGGCGCGTGGCTGGCAGGTTTGACAAAAAGCCCCGGACGGAAGTCCGGGGACATCGGGTCGTTGCGCTTTCTCCCGGATCAGTAAGCTCGGATTCACATCGCACGCGGGACGATGTTCATACCCGGTGTCCCCCGGCTTCCGCCGGGGGCTTCTCGTTTTGTCTAGCCCTTGCGGAAGAGCGTGCCGCGTTCGGCGATCTCGAAGCCGAGCTTCGTGAAAAGGTGCAGCGCCGGCTCATTCGCCAGCGTGACGTGTGCCTCGGCCAGCGTCACCCCTTCCTGGGCGAGGTCGTGCAGCGACTCGGCCACGAGGTAGTGGGCCAGGCCCTGCCGGCGCCTGGCACCCTCGATGCCGACGTGCATCAATCCCGCCGCCGACACACCCCAGGCCGCCGCCAATGGCTGTATGTCCCAGAACGACGCCGTGCCGAGCAGGTCGTCACCAGCCCCACGCAGTTCGTAGCGTCGCAGCGCGATCCCCGTCGTGGTGGCCGCCTCCCACCACGTCCGCCGCGCCGGCTCGTCGATCACACGCAGCGTCGTCGCCCGCCGAATCGCCATTTGCAGCCGGTTCACCGGCGGACGGAATCCGGCGAGCGGCCGTCGCAGCACGCCGATCCGGTCCGCCTCGGTATATCCAGCCCGACGAAAGATCTCCTGCATGCAGGGCGTCGAGTCGAGGATGCCCGGCAGGTCGGCGCCACCGTAGAGCCCCAGATAGAAGCTTCGCATCTCGGCCGAGCCGCCTCCCAGCAGCATTGTCGCGCCGCGGCGCCGCAGAAAGTCTTCGCAGCGCTCGAGCAGGCCGGCGCCGATCCGATCCTGTTCGGCATGAGGCACCACGACAATCAGCAGGGTCGTGCCCACGGACGTGTCGATCGCCGTGTGATCGGCATTCGGTCCGAAGGCGGCATGGGCGAAGCCGACTGTGCGGCCGTCGTCGACGGCGATGATGAGCCCTTCCCGATCGAAATAGGGCTTCGAGAAGACGCAGGCCTCGAGAAGGGCGGATGTCATCGGCTGCATCGCCGACGGTCCTAGGTCGGCCGACCTCCAGATGTCGGCCAGCTTCGGTGGATCGTCGTTGCGGAAGCAGCGGAATTCGATCACGCGGGCGACTCCGCTGCGGCCCCGTCGCCGGCGAGTCGGACATAGATTCGGCCCGCCTCCTCGCGAACGTCGTGCACCGTCTGCCGCACGGTGGCACTGAAACGGTGCCGGCCGTTCGTCACGTCGAACTGCCAGCCATGCCACGGGCAGGTCAGCACCGTGCCGCAGAGGGCTCCTGTGCCGAGCGGTCCGCCCTGGTGCGGACAGAGTCCGTCGATCGCGTGAAACACGCCGTCGACGTTGGCGATGGCCACCATGCGGTCGCCGGCCAATCGCTCGATGCTCGCGCCGGGCGGGCATTCAGCAACGTCAGCGATCGGGATCCAGTCGCTCATGTCAAAACGATCGATCCGAACGAAGATCAGGGCGGGGGGCAAGGCGGGGGGGGGAACTCACGCGGCGGCACGGGCCACTGTAGCCTTTGGAGGGCCTCCCCGCCATCGTCGGTGCACCCACCAGTATTGCGACGGGGCGCGGCGGATCACCTTTTCGAGCAGCGACGTATACCACTGGGAAATCGCCTTCAGGTTGGCCGATTCGGGGCCTCCCTCCAATGGGTCGGCGACCCCCTCCAGCCGAAGGTCGTAGTCGAACAGGCGGCGGCGCCGCGTGGCCGAGCAGACGAGCATCGGCGCCGACGAGGAGAGGGCGAACACGCCGATGGCCTTGTGCACGCTCGCTGGCCTGCCGAAGAACTCGACCCAGCAACCCTTGGGCCCGGCCGCCTGATCGCCGAGCAGGCCGATCACGCCATTGTTCTCGAGCACGAGCGCCACGTCGGGTGCGCTCCCCTTCTTGGGGAGGATGATCTGGCCACGGGCCTCGCGAAACTTCGTCACGAACCGGTCGAGCAGCGGGTTGTCGAGTTCGCGGGCCACTGAGTAGATGCGAAAGCCGAACAGGCCGAAGACGAAAGCCGACATCTCGAAGTTGCCGTAGTGGCCCGACAGGATCACCTTCGGGCGATCCGCCCAGAGTTCCCGCAGAAATCGTTCCATGCCGTGGATCCGCAGATGCCGCCGCCAGGTCGTCTTGCGGATCACCCGTTCGGAATGGGCGATCTCGATCACCATCAGGAGCAGGTGCTCCCACATGCCGCGGGCCGTCTCGCGGGCCTGCTCGGGGGTCCACTCGGGAAACGCCTGCTGGAGATTCTCGCGGACCACCTGCCTCCGGATTTTCACCCGGTTGGCAAGGAAGTCGGACGCACCGCGGGCGAACCGCTCGCAGAAACTCCGCGGCAGCGACTGGATGACGCAGATAGCCACGCGGACCGCCACGTAGGCGGCCCGATCGACAAACTGTGTGGTGAGCGAACGGCGCATCGACAGCCCAACCCTGACTTCTCGGCGGCGCGTCCCTGCACCGCATGCTGGAATTCTCGCGAACCCCGGCCCGTACAACCAGATCGGTTCCAACCCCGGACAGGATTCACCACCCGTCACACTGGGGCGGCTTTTCGGCTATCCCCCCCCGCTCAGCCCCCCCCTGCCATCTCAGGGGCCGCCACCTGCACAAGCACCAGGCCCACGCTGACGGCGTGGAAACGGCCGTGGAGGATGATTCCGGGCACGATCGAGCCGGTCTGCCGGGCCAGGTAGCCGACGACCAGGCCGAAGAAAAAGAGCGGCACCCAGGCCATCCCCTGCCCCACGTGGGCCGCCGCGAAGGCCAGGGACGAGAGCACGATGGCCGTCACCCCGCCCCACCGTGGCTCACGCCGTTCGAGCCAGCCCTCCAGCCACCCCTGCAGGACCCGGCGAAACAGAAATTCTTCGGCCACAGGGGCCGCGACCACGGCCGCGACGACGACCAGACCGATCGACAGCGGGTCGCGATGAGTATTGAGAAAGTCGACGATCGCATGGCGATAGGGGACGAAGCGGTCGAGCACCGCGGCCAGGCCCAACAGCGGCGCGAGCAGCAGCACCAGCCCTGCCACCGCAAGCCGCGCATCGTCGTGGAGCCGGCCCAGGCCGAATCCCAGCGCCGGCCATCCCACGCCTTGCAGCAGCAGATGCGCTGCGGACACGGCCGTGGCGGTGAGCATGCCGATGCTGCCGGCGGCCAGTCTCATCTGCAAAGACGCATCGGCCGGTATGCTCCCGGCGGCGAGCACCTGAAACCCGAGAAAACAGAGCGTCGCCGCGACGACATCGGATCCCTTCCAGGGAACCGGGGCATGCGGCCGCACGTCGACTGCCGGTAGCCCGCGCCGGGCCCGCCGCGCGATCAGCCATGCCACGGCCAGGCTCGCACCGAAGCCGCAGGCGGCCAGCACGAGCGTGGCCATCATCTCCTGAACGGAAGACGTCCCGCGAGCCACGTCAGGAATCTCGATCTCCATCAGCCTCGATCTCCATCCCCGGGCTCCGGTGTTGTGAGCATGCCGCGGGCGGCGACCAGGTATTCCAAGCCCGACCAGACCGTCGAAGCCACCGCCGCCCAGGCCGCCG
>JAPLNQ010000006.1 GCA_026401075.1 Planctomycetia bacterium | reverse complement strand
GCGGCGGCCGCGGCCGCCGCGCTCCAGGCCGAGATAGTGTGGTCCTCGCGACGCTTGTCGGTACGCCACCACCGTCGTAACGGCGGCCGCGATCGCCCCTCCAGGGCTGCCCGAAGCCAAGCGATCGACCCTGGAAAGCCTGCCGCCTGTCCTGATACCAATCCGTGGCGGTGTCAGCTCCCAGCAGATCGCCTAACTCTCCCAGATTTGGTGGCTGGCACCTTTTCGCCCCGCCCGAAGGGCGGTGCTTCCAGGCGGCGAACCGCCGCCGCATCCCGGGGTGTGCGGCGCTGGAGGGAAACTCGGAAGCGGCAGGTCGCATCGCCAGGCGCCGCGCTCTGGTGGATGCCGATCCGTCCGAATTGGAACGCCGCTGACGAAAGTAAGTAGCCCAGAGGGGCGCTCTCGAAGCCCGTCGCAGGACCGCTCTCAAGCCCTTTTTTCAACCACGCATTCTGCCGAGGAGCCTATTTAAGGAATCTCAATCCCGCCGTGAACAGCACCCGACGTCGCATCTACTGAAAACGAAACATCTTCATCGCTTCGAATATCAAACGTCGTCCCATGAATGTACAAATTGTCCACTCTCTTAATCCGAACATTGTTCCAGCCGATACGACCTGTCTCCCAAGCCAAACCATTCAAGCCGTAAGCTACCAGGGTTGTGTCGTCCGCAAGGACCAGAATTCCATGACTTACGACTGGGCACACGCTACGCACTGGTAACGATTTAAGGCGTTCGCAACTTCCCGGAACCTGCTCGTGAACGAGGTATCCCGCACCGGCTGATACGACGACCACTTGGTCCGAGCCAGGAAGCGGAACGACGCGGCTAGGAAAATCCTTGCCGTGTTCACCAAACGCGAAGACACCAACCCACTCATTCTGCGAACCAATCGCAAATCGAACGATAAGCCCGTCCCGGCCCGATTTCTTCGCTTGATTCGGCAAGTAATATCGCTCTCCAGTTGGCAGCTCATCAAGAATCTCGATGCTTTCACAATGGCGTAAGCTTGCGTCCACCAGCTCATTCATTTCTCTCAGGCTCTAGGGTTTCGTAGGGTTAAAAAAGCGGTGAATGATAATCTCGGTTCGGCCAGTGAGGGACGGGCGAGTGAAGATTTCGAACACTCCGTCTTTTCCGTTCACAGTGCCGGGCAGTCGGTATTGAATGGCATCGTGAGCTAATCCATTCTTCGAGTGCCGATAGAAACCAGGGACGTGCGTCCTCGATCCATGATTAAATATTGCGAGATTGAGCGATTCGGGGAAGTTGTGGAACGGGCCTGGATCTGTACTGCGACGAATGAGCTCCCGTGCAGAGTAGATTCGATTCGGCTCAGTGGATAAAAATGTTTTGCCCGCACCGGCCAGTCCGCTGAAGCCCTTTCCCGCAGCCCCAGCTCCATCGGCGACCCTGGCGCCCGCCTTTGCCAATCTCGTCGTGATTTTGGCACCGGCGGCGAGTCCGTCAACTGGCCCAGGGGCCACTGTCGCGAAGACCCCGAGCGTCGCCAGCCCCAAGTCCTTGCCGTCCGACTTGCCAAACGGGATTTCAATCGCCGTGAGGGCGAAGTCGGCAAGGTCCGGCACGACGCCGAAGCCCGGAATCACCCCAAGCCCGCTCAAGGCGGTATGGGCCGCCAGGCTGATGGTGTCGTACGACTTGCTGATCGTGCCGACGACGTCCTTCGCCGTGTCCCACAGCCCCTGGGCCTTCTGTCCCAGCCAGGCGCTGATGCTCGTCGCCTTCGCCTTCGTCGCTTCGACCTTGATCTCCCCGCCGAGAATCCCCAGGTCGGCGATGATCCCCGTCACTTTGACGTGATAGACGCCGTTGGCCTCGGCCGTGGCGACCATCGAGGTTTTTCGGGCCGGGGCGACGGCCTTCACGGCTGCAAGCTCCGCTCCGGCGACTTCCTTTTTGTAGTCGGCGCCGATCGTCGCCCGCTCGCGGGCGTTGAGGGTCACGGCGGATCGCTCGGCTGCCGCGTAGGTGCCCCAGGCTGTCTGGAGATCCTGGGCGAGGACGACGTCGGCCTTTGCGACAGCCTTGCGCTCGACCGTTTCTGCCGCCGCGATCGTCTTCGTCGCCTTGACGCTCGCCGCCGTCGCGGCGTCGACAAATCCCGTCTGGACCGCATTGAGCGCCCGCGTCAGATCGCCAGCAGCCTTGGAGACCGCCGCGGAATAGATCGATCCCGCTGCCGCGCCGGCTTTGCCGGCCGTGGCACCCGCGATCGCTGCGGCGATCCCGAAATCGGCATCGGCTTGGGCTTGGGCCATGGCCCAGCCGACAAACGCACTCCCGATCGCGGTAGCCCAAGCCTGCGAAGCGTCGGCCAAAGCACCGCTCGCAGCCGCCGCGGCCGCTGCCTGGGCCGCTGCCGCCGCGCTCCAGGCCGGGCCCACGATCGTC
>JAPLNQ010000065.1 GCA_026401075.1 Planctomycetia bacterium | reverse complement strand
GGCAGTTGCTGGTGGTCCTCGAACGGCACAGAGACATGGTGCTCGAGGCCGTCCGCGGCATTCCCGGCCTCTCCGCCGCTATGCCTCAGGCCACCTATCTTGTCTGGATCGACTGCCGCGGCACCGGCGTCGCCGACCCGCAGGCCGCCTGCGAAGCGGCCGGCCTCGGCCCCTCCGACGGCCGTGATTTCGGGTTTCCAGGCTTCATTCGGCTCAATACCGCCTGCCCCACGGTCCGACTGGAAGAGGCCATGCGGCGGCGCCCCCGGGCCCTCTCCCGCCGTTGAGTCTGGCCGTTGAGTCTGGCCATAATGGTTGGGGGGCCGAAACCTTCCACCCTCTCCGACGTTGAAGATGCGTCGACCTGCGGAATCATGTATTTCCGCGACACCCGGGCCGGGGATGACGGGTCTGCCACACGACTCCCACGCAGAGGTTTTCATGCGTCTCAGCACCCTTGTTCTGACCATTCTCGCCCTTGCCGCAACCGAGTCCGTCGCCACTGCCGCCCCGGGGAGGGTTCCGGACCCGCAGAAGGCGTTTTCGCGAAAGGACGCCAACAGCGACTGCTCCCTCACGCTCGATGAATCCAAGACGGGCATGAAGGACAAACAGCTGGAAAAAGCTGACAAACGGTTCAAAAAGATCGACACCAATGGTGACGGCAAGGTGTCGTTCGACGAGTTCAAGGCCGGCATGCCGAAGCCCAAGGAATCATGATCCCCCTTGGTCCGCTTGGGCCGGAGAACCACATGGCGATGCCTCTGATGAAGACTGCGATGCCGCGGGCCGTCACGTGCCTGCTCGTGCTCTCGTCGCTGCTGGTCCTCGGGGCCAAGCCCAACGCAACTGGCGCGGCGAAGGCGGCGCGGGCCGCGAAGCGGGCCGGACAGCAGCAAGCGATCAAGCTGCCGGCCGCGGTGCTGACCGAGCCCACGGGACCGGTCATGGAGGTGGCGACGATCGATCGCGGGCGAAGGCCGCAGGTCGCAGAGTCTGCCGGAGCGATCGACCGCCTGCTCGAAAAGCACTGGCAGGAGCATGGGGTCGCAGGCAGCACTCCGCTCAATGACGCCCAGTTCGTCCGCCGCGTCTATCTGGAACTCGCCGGACGGATTCCCACGTTCGACGAGACGGTGCAGTTCCTCGACACGAAATCGGCGACCAAGCGGGCCAACCTCATCGACGACCTGCTCGAGAGCCCCGACTCCGTCAGCCATACCTACAACTTCTGGGCCGACATCCTCCGGCTTGCAGAGCGGCCTCAGAAAGATGTCTTCTTCGAGCCCTACCTCGACTGGGTGAAGCGTTCGATCGCCGCCAATCGGCCTTTCGACGAGTGGGTCCACGAGATGCTCACCGCCGACGGCAAGATCTGGGAGAACCCGGCCACTGGCTATCAGCTCCGCGACAAGGGGATGCCGCTTCCCTACGTCGACAACACGGTCCGGGTGTTTCTTGGCACGCAGATCGGCTGTGCGCAGTGCCACGACCATCCCTTCGACTCCTGGACGCAGCACCAGTTCTACGAACTGGCTGCCTTCACGTCGGGCACGCGGATGCGGCTGGGGGGCATGCCCGAAAAGAAATCCGGCCTGACCAAGGAAGAGATGAAACAGGCGGCGAAGGAGTCGCGGCAGAAGAATGCCGAGGCCTTCCGTCAGATCAAGGAGATCACACAGCAGGCCCAGGAGCAGATCCGTGCCAAG